>CAIUWH010000042.1 GCA_903902795.1 uncultured Bacteroidota bacterium | reverse complement strand
AAAAATTATTATTTTTGTTCAAAATTACCAACATGAAAATTTTCACAACCGTATTAATTGGTATTGCAGTAGCCTTAATCATTTTTAATGTGACCTTATTGGATTATGACAATCCTTTTGAAGGCAACAGTATGATTGCATTAATCGGGATTGTGGCCTCTTTTTGCGCTATTTTTATTTTAATCATATTTAGATTGTCAAAAAAAATAGTGGAAAAACTAAAACACTAAACATCTAGTTTCAATTTTTATATGTTCGATGTATTCATTATTGGAGGAGGTGTTTCTGGGGTTTCATGTGCCATGATTCTTGGCTCTGCCCAATCCAAACCCTTTGTCTGTGATAAAAAAATAGGCATCCTTACGCACCAAAAAACATCTTCACTTCAAGAAGCTCTTTTTAATAACGCCTATGGAATCCCATCGGGAAAATTAGGTTCAGAAATTCTAATAGAAAGTACAGAACAACTTTACAACAACTATCCGCACATTGTTCAAATTGCCGGCGAAAAAGCACTGAAACTAGAAGGTGAAGCCGGAAATTTCACACTTACTACCAATAAAAACTCGTACAAAGCAAAAATTATCGTAATCGGAATTGGCGCGGGAAATCCGTTTACAATTGAAGGCTTAGAAGAATATGTGATTCCGCATCAAAAAGCAATTCCAGAAAAAAACCGAATTCAACTTAAAAACACCGACCACAAAGTAACGGAAGGCATTTATGTAACGGGAACTTTAGCGGGTTGGAGAAGTCAATTAGCTATCGCCGCCGGAAGTGGCGCTGCCGTTGCCACCGATATTTTAACACTTTGGAACAACGGAATTCATGTGCAAGTACACGACAGCATTAAAAAGCAATAATTACTTTAAAATGGATTTTATCATCTTGTCTTCTTTCAAAACAATTTGATAATAATAACTTTCACCAAGCAATTGACGGGCAAATTCTGCCGCCAAATACCGATTAACTAGCGCACTGTTTTTCTCTAAATTGACTTCCAAACCGAGGTTATTTAGATAACTCGTAAAACTCTTAATATAGGTTGGATTGCCAGTTATTTTACTGACAATTTGTTGAAGTTGCAATCCATTAAAGGCCTTGCGGTTTTTGTCCAATTGCTCGAACACAAAATGTCCCAGTACACCTGTATTCAAAATGTATTCCACGCTTTCTTGTCCGTGATTGGCTTCTAAACCAACGAAAACATCCGGAACAATTCCGCCTCCACCATACACAATTCGGCCATTCTTGGTTTTGAATTTCAACGAATCGGCGATTTTCATCTTATCTTTTTCGTACAATTCCCCGCTTTCAAAACGCGACTCAAATTCGCCAAAATACTTTTCATTCTGACCATTTTTATAGGGCTTTTGAATCGAGCGGCCACTTGGAGTATAATAGCGAGAAGTGGTCAATCGCACCGCCGAACCATCATCAAAATCAATTTCACGTTGGACTAACCCTTTTCCAAATGAACGTCGTCCCACTACAATTCCGCGGTCGTTATCTTGCACCGCGCCAGCCAAAATTTCACTGGCCGAAGCCGAATTTTCATTAATCAAAACATAAACTTTTCCGCTTTCAAAACTACCGCCATCCGACGCATACGTCTTGTCGATATTGCCTTTTTTGTTTTTAGTAAAAACAATGAGTTGGTCATCTTTTAAAAGTTCGTCGGCCACCTGAACCGCCATTTCTAGAAATCCGCCACCATTATCGCGCACATCAATCACCAATTCTTTCGCTCCTTTTTGTTTAAGTTGTCGCAAAGCAGTATAAAACTCATTTCCAGTTGTTTCTGCAAACCGATTGATTTTTATATAACCAATCGTTGCATTGAGCATGACATAGGTGTCGACACTTTTTATGGGTACAACTCCGCGCTCCAGTTGTACTTTGAATTTTTTATTCTCTGATTTTCGGTAGACTGTCAAAGTGAGTTTCGAACCTTCTTCTCCCCGTAACTTTTTGTACAAGGTGTCATTCGGAACTTTTTTCCCAAACAACTTGAAATTATCCGCATACAACAAACGATCACCCGACTGAATTCCGGCTCTTGCTGCCGGACCGTTTTCAATGGGTTTTATCACGGCAACGGTATCATTAAATACATAAAAATTAACTCCAATTCCAACAAAATCGCCCTTCATACTCTCGGCTTCTTGCTTTTGCGCTTCTTTTGGAATGTACACCGAATGCGGATCGAGATTGGACAATATATTCGTGACGGTCAAATCTACAATAGAATCGGTTTGCACGTCATCGACATATTCATTATCGATGAAATTTATGAGTTTGTTGAGTTTGGATTTATAATCGTTTTTTGAAAACGTTGGTTGATCAATCGGATAATTGATCAAACCGCCCACAATAATTCCGAGTGCTACACACGAAAAAAAAAGAAGCGGGATATATATTTTATTGATTTTCATTTTAATGATGAACTGTTCAGTGTAGCAACACACTTTTATACTTGTTTAAAACGATGATTTTTTTGTTTTATTTCAAATATAACTTAGAGAAATCTGATCCTGTTTTTTTGAAGAGACGCACTGTCTGAAAAAATCGTATTGTTTTTCTTGTTCGAGAAGAGACGCACTGCAGTGCGTCTTTACTTATAGTTCGAAATTTAAATCTCCAAATCTTCAATCTGTTCCACGACAACGCCTGCTTTGATTAAAAAATCGATGCCCGAAGTATCACGGTATCCGTTTTGATAAACGACGCGTTTAATTCCCGATTGATGAATCAACTTACTACATTCTTTACACGGCGATAAGGTTATATATAAGGTAGCGTTTTCGCAGGTTTGTGTGGAACGTGCTACTTTCGAAATGGCGTTGGCTTCGGCATGCAACACATACCATTGCGTTAAGCCTTCTTCGTCTTCACAACAATTTTCAAATCCAGATGGAGTTCCGTTGTATCCATCCGAAATAATCATTCGGTCGCGAACAATAATCGCTCCTACTTGTTTTCGTTTACAATACGAAAGTTTGCTCCACTCGGCCGCAATTCGCAAGTAGGCTTTATCGTATTTGTTTTGTTTTTTTTCTTTCATGTTTTGCCACAAATATAACCACTGATTCGCTTCAAATCAACTTTATCGCTTCCAAATTGGATTATCGATAATCATCGGTACGACTACGCCAATTACAAAGGCCGACATGACCAAAGTAAAGTCGCGTTTGTTGAATCGAAACAACGTTTGTACGATGAAGGAAAGTAGTAAAACCATCAAAACTACAACAATTTGCGCTGCTTCAATTCCGAGTGCAAACTCCAACAACGGTACCACTTTATCGGTTGGATTTCCTGGCAAGATAGACTTGAAGTAATTGGAAAAGCCCAATCCGTGGATGATTCCGAAGAACAAAGTCACCGCGCCAATAAAAGTAATACTTTCTTGCTTAGATGATTTTCCGGCGGTAAAAAGATTAAAAAAAGCAGTGATTAAAATGGTAATGGGAATAAGAAATTCGACCCAACTTGCTTTTACTGTGACAATGTTGAATACGGATAATATCAATGCTAACGTGTGCCCAATTGTAAAAATAGTCACTAATAACAATATCCTTTTCCAATCTTTAAAGGCATACGGAACAGACAACGCAATAAGAAACAATACATGGTCATATCCGTTGATATCTAATACATGGTGCAGCCCTATTTTGAAATACATCCAAAAATCTGACATAGTTTGAGGTTTTAGCAATTTAAGGAATGTAAACTTACGCTATTTTTTGAATTTGATAGTTAAATTGATTATAAAATCGATTAAAAACAATTTCCGTTTTTGACGAAATAGAATTATCTTTGCATAATTAAAACATACTAATTATGTCATTTTCAGATTTATTTGATAGCGAATTTAAAACAAGAAATAAAGGTCACTTTTCAGCAATTGTGCGCGTTGCCACAGCAGATGGTGATTTAAGTCCAGAGGAAAGAGCCTTTTTAGATAAATTAGCTACTCGTTTGGAAATTTCTCCAGCCGAATACGAGGAAATTTTAGAAAACCCGTTGCGATACCCAATTAATCCGCCCTATTCTTACGCACATCGTTTAGAGCGTTTGTACGATTTATCACGAATGGTATACGTCGACCACGTATTAGGTCCAAAACAAAAAGAGGTCTTAACTCGTTTTGCATTAGCACTAGGCTTTACGCCAGGAAATGTAAATTTTATTGTTGAAAAAGCGCTTTCATTATTGGTTATGAACGCCGATTTGGACACGTTTGTTTTTGAAATAACACACATGAATAAATAAGAACTATTCACATGAAATGAAAACCTTCTACTATTAGAAGGTTTTTTTATACTCCAAAAGGAAGTACAACTTCAAAAGTAGTGCCTTTGTTGGTTTCGGTTTGGAAATCGATTTGTCCATTCATCAGTTTCACTAAATTAGATACAATAGCCAATCCCAAACCTAAACCTTCGATTTTTTTTGACGAATGTAGTTTTTTAAAACTCAAGAATACATCAGCCTTGTTAGTTGTTTCGATGCCTGAACCTGTATCTGAAACTATAAATAACAGTTGAAGTTGTCCTTCTATATTTTTATTTAAATTAATTATAAGTGCAACACTTCCTTCTTGAGTAAACTTAATCGAATTATCTAATAAATTGATCAAGATTTGGTTGAGTCGTATTTTGTCTCCGATTATTAGTTTGGGAATAGACGCATCCATTTCCACTTTTAATTGCAATTTCTTCTCAAAGGCTTTGGGTTTGAAAATAGACTCTAAATGGGCTATGGATTGGTGAACATCAAAAACGTCATTTACTAGTTCCATTTGGCCTGATTCAATTTTTGATAAATCAAGTAAATTTTGCACCAAATGATACATATGCTCGTTCGATTCTTTAATGGTTTTTACATAATCCATTTGAGTTGGCGTCAAC
Source organism: uncultured Bacteroidota bacterium (assembly GCA_903902795.1). Classification (GTDB taxonomy): domain Bacteria; phylum Bacteroidota; class Bacteroidia; order Flavobacteriales; family Flavobacteriaceae; genus Flavobacterium. The sequence goes on along the minus strand of CAIUWH010000042.1, from coordinate 46,596 downwards.
TCGGTTTGCTCCAACTTATTCGCAAAAAAAGTTGTTCCCCAAAGTGGGGTTTTTAAATCGTGACTAACATTGGCCAAGAATTTGTCTTTAAAAACTTTCTCGGATTCGAGTTGTTTATTTTTTAGTTCTTCTAAATGAAAACTCAAAATCGACTCGTTTTTTTCTTGAGCAATACTTTGAAAGTTTTTATAATAGCTAGAAAAATCGATTAGAACGACAAACGGATTGGTCGTTTCAGAACCCGAATTTACAATCACATCGAACACCATTTCAGTTCCCTTATAATCCATATGAACACCACTGAAAACAGTTTCTTGATCATCATCTCCGAGCAAGCTTGGAAGAATGCAAAAAAAAGGATGAAAGTCTTCCAATAGCGATTCAAGCGGAAAATCGTACAGTTGATTGTCGGTTTGTAGCACTTGTCCGTTTTTATTCAAGACGATAATTTGCGTTCGTGAATTGAAGTAGCTATTTCGGATTTGCTCCATCATGACACTAGTTGTTTTCCTAATTCGAAAAAAACTTCGTCAACTTCAGTTCCATTTTTTGCACTGGTAAAAAAATCGATGGAGATGTGTTTTAGCGTTAGTTGTTTTTTGAACGCTTCCAAGTCAATTAAATCGGTTTTATTAGCTACGGTTACCAGTTTCGCTTGTGGAAAACCTATTGTTAAAAAATCGTATTCATCTTTAAAATGTTCATACGTTTGCGGCCGCGTCGGATCTATCACATAAATAAAACCTGAAGTCCCAATTAGGTAGGCTGGTCGCAATTTTTTTAAATCGTCTTTTCCTTCAATATCCCAAATCACTAATGTGAGCTGTGAACCGTTCAACTCAAGTTCCTTTTTAGAAATGTGAACACCAATAGTAACGAGATAATTGTCAGAAAAAACATTTTCTACAAACCGCTTGATGAGGGACGATTTCCCAACTCCAAAATGCCCTACTAATACTATTTTTTTGGTATTACTCATTATGCATGAAGGCTTCAAGTTGTTTCTTAAGTAATTCTCGATTGGAATTATTGGTATTGATGTGCTTTTCAGTTAAGTCAAGCAATTGGTTTTCAAGTTCACTTTTGTAGACGTCATTTACTAATCCTGACAGTAATACAGCGATGTAGTAATTTGAAAAATTTTGAATGTAAATTTGATACAATTCATACTCAATCGATTGGAGACTTTGGTTGCGTTCTTTGAATGCATCTTCGACAAAACTTTTAATTGCGGTTAGCATACCAGAGACCATGTCTTCGTCAATCGTTTCAGTTTTTGAAGCACTAGAAATAATCAAACCAGAACCTTTTTCAATAACAAATACTTGTTGAATTACTGGTTTAGCCAATTCGCTCATAATCATTTCTTCTTCACTAAAACCGAAGAACATACCTTTTATTTTGCGCTTCCATTTCTTGGTAGAAAATGTACTTTGTACTTGGCTATTGATGCGGTCAGAGAGTAGCGCAATTTCTTTTTGAATGTACTTTTTAATCATTTTACCAATGATAGGAAATAGTGCTTCAACTACCTTGTCTTGCGAGTTTTTGATTTCTTCTGAAAGTGCTTTGGTTATTGTCGGTCCGAGTTTATGCGGAATTTCTTCTGTAAATACTTGTAGCTTTTCGTCAATGATCGGATTGACTTTTTCAGAAAGCTTTTCGTGGGTGTTGACAGTGTTTTCTAAATCATCTAATTTTTGAAGAATTTTTTGCGCAATATCTCTATCCTCATTAAGAAGAAGTTCTTTGAGCTTTGCTAATTTTTCAGATTCTGTCATAACAAAAGATTAGTCTTTCATTATCTTTTCTCCTAACGAAACAAGTAGTGTTCCCAATAAATTACGGTCAACTTTTTTATGGTTCAGTTCGTCGGTTTTATCATTCAAACTGTTTTCTAAATCCGTAATTCGGATGTTCATATCGGTAGCTAAATTATCGATGGTAGCGTTCAACTCTTTGCGAGTATCGTCAATCAAATTTTCAAGCTCTTCTTTTCGCTTTTCAATATGATTTTTAATCGACTGAAAATCCTGATCAATTTGCTGAATATTTTCACCAAAAATCAGGTTTTTAATTGCTTCTAATCTTTGAGTAGATTCTAAAGAATTACCAGCTGGAATTTCGGTTTCTTTGGATTGATTTTAAGACATATAATTATAAATAGTTTTAGTTTTTGGTCGACAAACTTAACAATTTTATCTTAATATAACTACTTTTCTGATTTAAGAACATCTCGATCAATTTATTGGGCTGCGTTCTTCATAAATTCTTCTGCTTTTTCTACCATATTGTAGCTTCCGCAGAAAAAAGGAACGCGTTGGTGTAATTCAGTCGGCTGCAACTCCATAATACGTTTAAACCCATTAGTTGCTTTTCCTCCAGCTTGCTCAGCAATAAACGCCATCGGATTGCACTCGTATAATAATCGTAGTTTCCCTTGTGGTGCTTTAAAGCTAGTAGGATAAATGTAAATTCCACCTTTAATCATGTTTCGGTGCATATCAGATACCAAGCTGCCAATATATCGTGAAGTATAGGGTCGATCGCCTTCTTCCAATTGACAATATTTAATGTAATCTTTTACCCCTTGCGGAAAATGCACATAATTTCCTTCGTTGATCGAATAAATAATTCCATCTTTGGGATACTGCATATTGGGATGTGAAAGATAAAACGTGCCGATAGCCGGATTCAAGGTAAACCCATTTACTCCATGACCTGTCGTATAGACCAACATAGTTGAAGTTCCATAAATTACATAACCCGCTGCAACTTGTTGGGTTCCGGGTTGTAAAAAATCTTCAGCAGTAACGGGTGTTCCAATAGGTGTTTTTCGTCTAAACACTGAGAAAATAGTTCCTACAGAAACATTTACGTCAATATTAGAAGAACCATCCAATGGATCCATCAACACCACATATTTATTGCTGTGACTATTGTCGCTACCCGCAACCGTAATAAAATCATCATTTTCTTCAGAAGCGATACCACAAACGATTTCACGATTAATCAAAGTCTGAATAAAAACTTCATTGGCATACACATCTAATTTTTGTTGGTCTTCTCCTTGAACATTCTGTTCGCCTGCCGCACCAACAATATCGACCAATCCTGCCTTATTTACCTTATAGTTTACAACTTTTGCAGCCAATCGGATCGAGTTAATAATGCGGGACAACTCTCCCGACGAATATTGAAAGGCATTTTGGTTTTCAATGATGAATTCTCCTAAAGTTTTGTTGCGTGTTTCCATTAACGAAATCGTTGTAGTTATTTGTGCAAATATCGTTTTTTTATTTCAAAATCCGTGCAGAAGTAAAATTTATACTACACTTTTTTTAATGAACTTATTTTATCTTTGCAATTCAAATTTTAACTTAGTACTAATGAAAATTAATTTCTTTTATATCTTTTCCATGCTTGCTTTAATTGGAAATTCGGCCCACGCTCAAATAAATGTTGATAAAACCCTTGGAGCGCTTCAAAGTGGTGTTTCTAGTTTTACTTTTTCCAACGAAGACGCTGCTGCCCTATCCAAAGAAGCCGTAAAAAAAATGGATTCGATGAATGTGGTGGCCGGCCCAAAAGACGGATATACCTTGCGCCTGAATCGCGTTTTTGGCAAACATGCAACCGAAAATGGATTAGCACTGAATTATAAAGTATACCTTTCTAAAGAAGTAAATGCGTTTGCGACAGCCGACGGAAGTATTCGGGTGTTCTCGGGATTAATGGATATTATGGACGACAATCAATTGTTGGCTGTAATCGGTCACGAAATTGGTCACGTTGCCAACGAAGATACTAAAGACGCCATCAAATCGGCCTACAGAAAATCGGCTTTGATTGGAGTCGTTTCTTCTTCTTCTGAAAAAGTTGCGAAAATCACCGACGGACAAATCGGGCAAGTCGCCAGTGCCATTATTGACAGTAAATTCAGCCGAAAACAAGAAACCGAAGCAGACGTATTTTCATATGATTTTATGAAAAAACACGGATACGACGTCAATGCCGTAGAATCGGCTTTTGCCATTTTAGTACAATTAGCTGGCAATGCCGAAGCCAATTTTTTCTCTAAAATGATGAGTTCTCATCCGGATCCAAATAACCGAGCTCAAACGGCGAAAAACAGAGCAGTTGCTGATGGTTTATACAAAGCGTATGTGCAAAAACCAATCGTCAACAAAGAAACAAAACCCGCCACTAAAAAGCCAACGACTAAAAAACCAACTAAGAAGAAAAAATAGTGGTTTTCGATGCCTAAATTATTTATCCTAACCCGTTGCGTGCAATTAGTTTTTGATGATAATTTTTCGTCAATTCGAGTTATTTTCCCTGGAAAATCGTATCGAGAATAAGAAAAATTTCATTAAAAACGATTCTCGATAGACGTCACTTCGAGTGCGAAGCATATCGAGAAGTTTCGTTCCGTTTTACTACACAAAAAACACTCGAATTGACGTTTTTAATAATTGCGCCCAACGGGTTATCCTAAATTCCATATACAACCTTGGGATTTAGGATTTGTTTTTTACTTTTACGACAAACATTTATTCATGATTATTCGAAAAGGAACGCCTACTGATATGCCTGCAGTTTTGGATTTAATAAAAGAATTAGCCGTTTTCGAAAAAGAACCCGATGCCGTTGTGGTCACTGTAGACGATTTAATTCGAGATGGCTTTGGCGAAAATCCACTGTTTCATAATTTTGTGGCCGAAATCGACGCAACTTCCAACGAAGGCAATCCAATAAAACAAATCATCGGAATGGCGTTGTACTATTACCGCTATTCGACGTGGAAAGGAAAAACCATCCATTTAGAAGATTTGATTGTGCGAGAAAACCAACGCGGAACTGGAGCTGGATTCGCCCTTTACAGCGAAATAATTGCACAAGGTAAACGCGATAAGGTACGTCGAGTGGAATGGAATGTGTTGGATTGGAACACGCCTGCTATCGAATTTTACAAAAAAACAGGCGCTAAAATTTTAGAGGATTGGCAAGTGGTGCACATGGATGAGCAAGGAATCGATTTATTTCTAAATGTAAATTCCAAAAAACAAAAAACAAATTTCAAATAAATTCGAAGTTTCAAATTCTAAACGCTAGACTTTTTTAGATTTTTAATTTCTTTTTTTGAACCTTCTTTAGGATTTGTTTTTTGTTTTTTGGAATTTGTTTTTTGGAATTTGTTTTTTGGGATTTGTTTTTTGGGATTTGTTTTTTGGATTTTGTTTTTTGGATTTTGTTTTTTTTACCTTTGATACGAAGTTGAAAATTTATAAAAAAATTATGAGAATATTCAAATTTGGTGGTGCATCGGTAAAAGATGCTGACGGAGTAAAAAACGTATTCGATGTATTACAAAAAGTCGGACACGACGATGTGTTAATTGTAATCTCAGCCATGGGAAAAACAACCAATGCGCTTGAACTCGTGATCAAAAATTACTTCGACAAATCGAACGAGTTTCACGCTTCACTGCAAGAAGTCCGAAAATACCACAACCAAATTTTACTCGACCTTTTTGACTATGAAGAACACGATGTATTTTTTGCCGTGAACAGTCATTTCGCCGATTTAGAATATTTCCTGCGCAGTAACAAATCGCCGAACTACAACTTCGTCTACGACCAAGTCATCAGCTTTGGAGAAATCGTTTCTACGACCATTGTCAGTCATTATTTTAACGAAAAAGGTTTAAAAAATAATTGGATTGATGTGCGGAATTTCATCAAAACCGACGCCAATTACCGCGATGCCAACGTCGATTGGGATCACACTCAGAAATTGATATCAAAAGGTGTAAAGAAAAAAGCGCTCAACATCACGCAAGGATTTTTAGGTTCGGACGAAAACAATTTCACCACTACTTTGGGTCGGGAAGGTTCGGATTATACCGCTGCCATTTTCGCCTATTGCCTAAGTGCCGAAAGTGTAACGATTTGGAAAGACGTACCCGGAGTATTAAATGCCGATCCACGGTATTTTGAAAATGCCATTTTGCTGAACCAAATTTCGTACCGCGAAGCCATCGAATTGGCGTTTTACGGCGCTTCGGTGATTCACCCTAAAACGCTACAACCGTTACAAAAGAAAGAAATTCCGTTGTACGTAAAATCGTTTATCAATCCGCTTTTGCCCGGAACTTCGGTTTCCAAAGGCGCTGATTTAGAACCTAAAACGTCCTGTTTTATCGTCAAAAAAAACCAATTATTACTCTCGCTGTCGTCCATCGATTTCTCATTCATCATGGAAGAAAACATCAGCGAAATATTTTTACTACTGCATAAATTCAAAATAAAAGTCAGCCTGATTCAAAATACCGCCATCAGTTTCTCGATTTGCCTCGAAGATAAATTTGGCAACTTCAACGAACTCAAGTCGATTTTGTCTAAAAAGTTCAAATTGGCGTACAACGAAAACGTGTCGTTATACACCATTCGACACTTCACCAAAGAAACAGCCGAAATGGTCGAAAAAGACAAAACCGTTTTGGTGAAACAGATTTCGCGAGAAACGATGCAGATTGTAACGAAGGAGTAATTTCCTTTATACTTTCTTTATGCGCAATAGTGTCATGCTGACGAAGGAAGCATCTCATGATGAGAAACTCATTATTACGACAACAGAACATTCGTGCAAACGACACTAAATCTTTCCAATTATTAATACTACTTTTGACTTTTTAGAGTTATAGTAGATATGCTGAAAAAGAGTTTTTTACTGGTTGTTTTATTTTGCTTTTCTGGCGTGACGGCGCAAGAAATCAAATCGACTTACACCACTAAAAAAATCGCTTTTACCACCGACACGATTTCTATCGAAAAAAAAAGCATCAACACGACCCAATTTAAAATTCTTAAAAAAGACGGAACCGTAATTGATTCTACCTATTATAAAGTCGATTACAAAAAAGGAACGCTAGTATTTCAAAATAATTTTACCGCTTCCGATTCGCTGATTGTCAACTATGTCAACTACCCAGATTTCATCACCAAAACGTATTCGATTTACGATGATGCGCTACTGGTTCCGAATGATTCCGGAAAACTCTACGCCATCAAATCGGTCAAAAAACCTGTGTTTAAACCGTTTGACGGATTGACGACTTCGGGAAGCATCACGCGTGGAATCACCGTCGGAAACAACCAAAATGCCACCGTAAACTCCAACCTCGATTTACAAATCACCGGAAAAATATCCGACAAAGTTAGTCTCCGCGCTTCCATTCAAGACAGTAATATTCCGCTTCAAGACAATGGATATTCGCAACGTTTGGACGAATTTGATCAAATCTTCATCGAATTATTCACCGAAAAATGGAACATCCGCGGCGGCGATTTATTCCTCGAAAACCGCCAGTCTAAATTTCTGAATTTTAATAAAAAAGTACAAGGACTTTCCACTCGTTTTACCTTGGGAAAAGAAGACAACAAAACCGAAATTTTTGCTTCGGGCGCTGTCGTTCGCGGACAATATGCACAAAGCGCATTCACCGGTCAAGAAGGAAATCAAGGTCCGTATAAACTGCGCGGCAACAACGGCGAATTGTTCGTCTTAATCATCTCGGGTTCGGAGCGCGTGTTCGTCAACGGAATTCTCCAAGAACGCGGCGAAAACAATCAATACACGATCGATTACAACGCGGGCGAACTTACATTCACGTCCTTGTTTCCGATTACATCCGAAATGCGAATCGTCATCGAATATCAGTATGCCGATCGAAATTTTACTCGATTCGTATCGTACGGCGGCGCCAATCACCAAAGCAAAAAGTGGAGTTTGGGCGGTTACATCTATTCGGAAAACGACATTAAAAACCAGCCCTTACAACAAAATCTCTCGGAAGAACAAGTGGCCATTTTACAAAATGCGGGCGACAACACCGATTTGATGAATGCGCCTTCCGCCTTTTTGGATTCGTATTCTGAAAACAAAGTGTTGTACCGAAAAATACTCGTTGGTCCGACCGAAGTTTTCGAATATTCGAACAATCCACAAGATGTGTTGTACAGCGTCCGATTTACTTTAGTTGGGCAAAATTTAGGAAATTATGTCTTGGCCAACAATCAATCTATCGGAAAAATTTACCAATATATAGCGCCGATTGGTGGAATTCCGCAAGGAAATTACGAACCCATCATCCGATTGATCGCACCCACCAAAATTCAGATTGCCACACTGTTGGGAAAATACAATCCGTCGGAAAAAACAGCGGTCGATTTTGAAGTCGGAATCAGCAACAACGACGTCAATCTCTATTCTACTTTAGACGACGAGAACAATAAAGGTGTCGCTGGAAAAATCAATTTCAAACAGCGTCTGATTACAAAAAAATTTACACTCGACGCCTTCGGAAATTACCAATTAATTCAGAATAATTTCAAGACCATCGAACGCTTGTTTACTATCGAATTCAACCGCGACTGGAACATTACCAATCCCATTGGCGATCAAAGTTTACTGATTACAGGATTGGATTTTAACTTCAAAAACGAACCGAACAGCTTTGGAAATGCCCGCTATCAATTTGAAAAACTCGATTTTACCGATAGTTTTTCGGGCAACCGACACCTCATTTACGGAACCTATAAAACCAAAAACTGGATATTTCAAAACAACTCAAGCGCGCTTCAAAGCGACGGAACATTCTCGAAATCAACCTTTATCCGCAGTCAAACGCAGACCAAATACCACTACAAAAAAAATTGGGTTGGTGGAAGTTTCAACATGGAAGACAACAACGAGCGCTTGGTCGCAACGCAACAACTGTCTAATCTGAGTCAGCGATTCGCCGAATACGGCACATTCGTCGGTCGCGGCGATTCGACCAAAGTATACGTTGAATTGGGTTATTTACTCCGAAAAAACGACAGTTTGCAGAACGGCTTCATCAATCGCGTCAACACTTCTAATTCGTACTACCTCAAATCGCGCTTGTTAAAAACCGACAAAAGTGATTTATCGGTATTTGTGAATTACAGAAATTTACAATTTGAAGACAACAACCGTCAAGACGAACCATCACTCAATTCGCGCATCTTATATACCGATTCCTATTTTAAAAAGAAAATGCAACTTTCGACTTCGTACGAAACCTCGTCTGGAACCATTCCGCAGCAAGAATTTACGTATTTGGAAGTCGAAGCCGGACAAGGTGTATACATGTGGAACGACTACAACGGCAACGGAATTCAGGAACTGCAAGAGTTCGAAGTGGCGCCGTTTCCCGATTTAGCGCTGTTCGTCCGCGTGTTTTTACCCAATCAGATTTTTGTGAAAACCCATCAAAATAAATTTTCTACGGCGGTGACCTTAAATCCATCGCAATGGCAAAACGATAGCGGTTTAAAAAAACTACTCTCCTATTTTTATAATCAAACGGCCTTCAACATCGACCGAAAAATTGTGCGCAACAGCGGGAATTTTGATTTGAATCCGTTTTCCACCAACCAAGACGATTTATTGGGATTGAATGCGGCTTTCCGAAACAGTTTGTTTTACAACAAAGGCCGACAAAAACATTCGGTTACCTATACCTATTTATTGAGCAGCACTCAAAATTTACTTTCGGTCGGATTATTGAAAAGTAAAAACGATTCCCATCAAATGCAATACACCCATTTGTTCAAGCAAAATTGGTTGATCAATGTGTTCGGAAAAACCATACTAACCACCGCCGAATCGGATACATTTGCCACGCGTAATTTCGAAATTACAGGCTATCAAGTGGCCCCCAAAATTGGATATCTGTTTTCAAAAAATACCAGTTGGGATGTTTTTTACGAATACCAAATCAAAGAAAATCAAATCGCCAGTTTCGAAACCTTGGAGCAAAACCGCTTCGGAACGTCGTTTACCTATTCGGGTAAAAAGCAATTTACGGCCAACGGCGAATTTTCGTTGTACAATAATAAATACGTCGGAAACGCAATTTCGGCCGTGGGTTTTCAAATGCTGGAAGGATTGCAACCCGGAAAAAATCAGACGTGGCGACTGCTGGTTCAAAAAAATCTGACCCAATATTTAGACATCAACATCAATTACCAAGGCAGAAAAAGCGAAACCAGCAAAGCCATTCATACCGGTAGCATTCAGTTGCGCGCGTTTTTTTAATCTGTTCGTCTAGTCCAATGAGATTCTTCTTTCTTTGTCACCCTGAGAAGTTTATGCTGAGCACAGACGAAGTACAGTCGAAGGGCTAATGAAAAAAATATTTCATTACAAACCCACTTTCATCGTACGTGTAGTATGAATTCGACAACTATTTGATTTGGAATGATTATTGTTTAAAAAATTTTGTTAATTTTAATCTTTAAATAACCTAATTCTAAAACAATGAAGAAATTAATTCTACTATGTGTTCTATTTCTATTTTCCAACACCTTCTATGCTCAAGATGTAAAAGAAAAAGCATCCAAAGCAAAAACCAAAACTGAGAAAGCAGCGGCTGCTAAAAAAGAAAAAGCAGAAAAGCTAAAAGCAGAGAAAGCGAAAGCAAAAAAAGACGCCGAAAAAGAAGCTAAAAAAACGGAGAAAGACGCCAAAGCGAAAACGACCAAAGCTAAAAAAGAGGTAGAAGAAAAAACGTCTAAAACCAAATCAGAGGCAAAAACCAAAACAACTAAAGCTCAGAAAGAAGCCGAAGAAAAAGCGACCAAATTAAAAAAAGACGGTACGCCAGACAAACGCTACAAAGACGCTGCTACAACCAAAGCTAAAGAAACTAAAGCTACTGCTACCGCAAAAGCTAAAGTCGCACAAGATAAAGCCAAAGCGAAAAAATTAGCACCAGCTGAAGAAAAAGAAGATTTAAAAGAAACGGCTCTTTCGAAAGCTGCGGAGAAAAAAGTATCCGACAAAGTAACCGGAACGTATAAAGGTAAAAAAGTATACACCGGACCACGAGGCGGAAGATACTACATCAACAAAAACGGAAATAAAACGTACATTTCTGACGATAAATAACAGATAATTTCTGTACAAATTTCAAGCTTTTAAAAACCGTCGAATTTAGATCAAAATTCGGCGGTTTTTTTTGGTTACAATTCCGTAACACAGCGCTCCGAAAACTTCACGAAACTAAATTTCAAAAATCAATAAATCCCTTGCTGTTAGCGGTTTTTGTTGATTTTTTCATTTATAACTAATTGTTAACCAATAATTTACATTAACCCTGCAAAATGGTATTTTTCCTACGTATTGTTAAAAACTAAACGCAATTGTGGATAAGTTTGACTTTCATTTTCAGTTTCAAATGACAATCTTTGTAACAGACCAAACGAGTTAAAGAAACCTTAAAAAACACCCTAATTATGTCTTTCGTAGAACCCATTCTTAAAGAAAACAAAGATCGCTTTGTAATTTTCCCCATCAAGCATCAAGATATTTGGGAATGGTACAAAAAACAAGAAGCCTGCATTTGGACGGCCGAAGAAATTGATTTACATACCGACCTCAACGATTGGAACAACAAATTAAACGACGATGAAAAATACTTCATCAAGCACATTCTTGCGTTTTTTGCAGCTTCTGACGGAATTGTAAATGAAAACCTTGCCGAAAACTTTGTCAGTGAAGTGCAATACCCTGAAGCGAAGTTTTTCTACGGATTTCAAATCATGATGGAGAACATCCACAGTGAAACCTATTCCTTATTGATTGACACTTACGTGAAAGACGAAGCCGAAAAATACGAGTTGTTTCACGCCATTGAAACCTTTCCTGCCATCAAAGACAAAGCAGAATGGGCATTAAAGTGGATTGAATCAGAATCGTTTGCCGAGCGATTGATTGCATTTGCAGCGGTAGAAGGTATTTTCTTCTCAGGTTCGTTTTGCTCGATTTTCTGGTTGAAAAAACGCGGATTAATGCCGGGATTGACCTTCTCTAACGAGTTAATCTCTCGTGACGAAGGCATGCACTGCGATTTCGCCGTTCACTTACACAACCATCACTTGGTGAATAAAGTGCCGAAAGCGCGCATCACCGAAATTTTAACCGATGCGTTAAACATCGAGCGCAAATTCATCACCGAATCGCTTCCGGCAAGTTTAATCGGAATGAACGCAACCTTAATGACGCAGTATTTGGAGTTTGTAACCGACCGATTATTGGTAGAATTAGGATGCGACCGCGTCTACAATTCGGCCAACCCATTCGATTTCATGGACATGATTTCGCTACAAGGAAAAACCAATTTCTTCGAAAAACGAGTAGCCGAATACCAAAAAGCCGGAGTAATGAACAGCGACTCAGAAGCAAGTAAAATTAGTTTCGACGCCGATTTCTAATTCGTCACCACGAAGACACCAAGGCGCAAAGAAAATTAAAAAGGTATTTGTCTATGCCTAAAATCAGACGAAATCAAGTTACAAAGCATAACAATCAAACCAAAAAGGTTTGTGTCTTAGCGTCTTTGTGGCAAAAAAAACACTAACAAATAACCCGAAATAGCGAAGGGATTTTCTATTTCACAAAAAACAAAACTTATGTACGTAGTAAAAAGAGACGGCCACAAAGAGCCCGTAATGTTTGACAAAATCACAGATAGAATTAAAAAACTATGCTATGGTTTGAATGATTTGGTCGATGCTGTAAAAGTAGCCATGCGCGTAATCGAAGGATTATACGACGGCGTAACCACTTCCGAATTAGATAATTTAGCCGCAGAAACTGCCGCTTCAATGACCATCGCCCACCCCGATTATGCCCAACTAGCCGCACGAATCGCCATCTCGAATCTACACAAAAACACCAACAAATCATTCTCGGAAACGATGAATGAAATGTACCACTATGTAAACCCAAGAACGAATCAAAAATCACCGCTACTTTCAGAAGAAGTGCACAACGTAATTCAAGAAAATGCCGAATTTTTAAATTCACACATTATATACAACCGCGATTTTAACTACGATTACTTCGGATTCAAAACCCTAGAACGCTCGTATTTATTGCGCATCAATGGTAAAATTGTAGAGCGCCCACAACACATGCTCATGCGTGTGTCGGTGGGAATTCACTTAAACGACTTAGAAGCGGTGATCGAAACCTACGACTTAATGTCGAAAAAATTCTTCACCCACGCAACGCCAACCTTATTCAACGCCGGAACTCCGAAACCGCAAATGTCTTCGTGCTTTTTGTTAACTATGAAAGACGACAGTATTGACGGAATTTATGATACGTTAAAACAAACTGCAAAAATCTCGCAATCGGCAGGCGGAATCGGACTTTCTATTCACAATGTGCGCGCTACCGGTTCGTACATTCGTGGAACCAACGGAACGTCAAACGGAATTGTTCCAATGTTGCGCGTATTCAACGATACCGCTCGTTATGTAGATCAAGGCGGTGGAAAACGAAAAGGAAGTTTCGCGATTTATTTAGAAACATGGCATGCTGATATTTTTGAATTCCTCGATTTGAAAAAGAATACCGGAAAAGAAGAAATGCGTGCGCGTGACTTATTTTTCGCGATGTGGACATCCGATTTATTCATGAAACGCGTAGAAGCCGATTCAACGTGGACGCTCATGTGTCCGAATGAGTGTCCGAAATTATGCGACGTATACGGCGACGAGTTCGAAGCCTTATATACTTCGTATGAAGCAGCCGGAAAAGGTAGAAAAACCGTGAAAGCACGTGAACTTTGGGAGAAAATCCTAGAATCACAAATCGAAACCGGAACGCCGTACATGTTGTACAAAGACGCCGCCAATAGAAAATCAAACCAAAAGAATTTAGGAACCATTCGTTCGTCGAACTTGTGTACCGAAATCATGGAATATACATCAGAAGACGAAATCGCCGTATGTAATTTAGCGTCAATTTCCTTACCGATGTTTGTCGAAAACGGAAAATTCAACCACGATTTGTTGTTCACCGTGACCAAACGCGTAACCCGCAACTTAAATAAAGTGATTGATCGCAACTACTATCCTGTAGTAGAAGCCGAAAACTCAAACATGCGTCACCGTCCGGTTGGATTGGGCGTACAAGGTTTGGCCGATGCCTTCATCATGATGCGCATGCCGTTTACCAGCGACGAAGCGAAACAAATGAATCAAGATATTTTCGAAACCTTATACTTTGCAGCGGTAACCGCATCGATGGAAATGGCCAAAGAAGAAGGACCATATTCATCGTTTGAAGGTTCACCCATTTCGCAAGGTGAATTCCAACACAACTTGTGGAACATCAAAGACGAAGAACTTTCAGGTCGTTGGGATTGGGCAGGATTGCGTAAAGAAGTAATGAAAAACGGCGTGCGCAACTCGCTTTTAGTAGCACCAATGCCAACCGCTTCTACCTCGCAAATTTTAGGAAACAACGAAGCATTCGAACCGTATACGTCTAATATTTACACACGTCGCGTACTTTCGGGCGAGTTCATCGTCGTGAACAAACACTTGTTGAATGATTTAGTAGAACGTGGATTGTGGAACGAAACGTTGAAACAAGAATTAATGCGCAACAACGGTTCGGTACAAGACTTGAACATTCCAGAAGACTTGAAAGAATTGTACAAAACCGTGTGGGAAATGTCTATGAAAGACATCATCGACATGTCGCGTCACCGTGGTTATTTCATCGACCAATCGCAGTCACTCAACTTGTTCATGCAAGACGCCAACTACGCCAAACTCACTTCGATGCATTTCTACGCTTGGAAAAGCGGCTTAAAAACCGGAATGTATTATTTGAGAACCAAAGCAGCTGTTGACGCCATCAAATTTACCTTGAACAACGACAAAAAAGCAGAACCAATCGAAGTAGAAGAACAGCCGGTAGCCGAAGTGGCTGAACCTGTAATCGAAAAATTGCAACCGATTGCAGTACTCAACGAACCGGTAGAAATGTCGGCCGAAGAATACAGAGCGATGATCGAAATGGCCAAAAACGCCGGACCGGAAGATTGTGAAATGTGTGGTTCGTAGAAAGAAAATAGAACAAAGAGCATAGAACATAGAAAACAGCTATCATTGAGGTAGCTGTTTTTGTTTGAAGGAGTCACATTGCGAAAAAGTCATTGCGAGCGAAGCGAAGCAATCTGAAGCAATTTGCTTCGCCAGTTCGCTCTTTTAGGAGCTCGTGTCCCGCTTTCCATTCCAAGATCAGGAGTCCAACCCTTTTTTTCTAAGGCCAAAAAGTAGCTTCTGAGGTCGCTCTTTTTCGCCAAGAAAAAAGTAGTGTTGGCCATCCTAATGCTTTCCATTGCACACGAGCGAAGCGAACTGGCGGAGCAATCGGGCCTGCCTGCCGGTAGGCAGGGCTAGACAACCGAATATAAATTGCAATTCGTATATTTGAAAACTAAATATAGAAACAATGACAAAAGATAAAAAAGGCGTCTACACCGGCATCATAGAAAAAGACGAACACGGAAACTTTTTCTGTGGGGAATATTTGCTGGATTACCAATACACCGCAGCGAGTTTTAAATTGGGCGACGAAATCAACATCAAAACGGTTATCGCCAACCCAAGCGACAAAAGCTACAATCAATACCCCAAAAAATCGCGTAATTTCTTTCTAGCCAACGATAAAAAATAATTTATGGAATCCACCAAACCATTTTACATTACAGACGACTTACTTGCATCAACTGGACAACGCTTTTTACATTACATCATTGATCGATTAGTGGTTTACGCACTTGTCTTTGTATTCGCAGCTGGAATTGGAATTATTGCGAACCTCATCGGCGCCTATGAATTTTTAGCAAGTATGGCAAATATTGGCCCATTGGGTGAATACGTAGCTTATTTTACGATGATGATTACCTACTTTACAATTTCTGAAGGATTCACTTCGCGATCTGTAGGCAAATTCATCACCAAAACAATCGTTGTGAATGAAGACGGATCTAAACCCGACGTCGGCACCATCTTCAAAAGAACACTTTGTCGCCTCATTCCTTTTGACGCTCTATCTTATTTAGGCTCCAACGCAAGAGGTTGGCACGACACTATTCCCGATGTTTATGTGGTCAAAAAAGAAGACTTCGAAAACAAAAAAGAATTGTTTTATTCATTTGATGAAATAGGTAAATCGGCAGAAGAATAAATGATGACATTCCAACGAACCACATCGGATAACGCCGACTTCCAATTTTTAACGCGTGAATTCGACAACTATCTGATTGATATTGACGGAGACGAAAAGGATTTTTTTGCCCAATACAATCAAATTTATCTCGAACATGTTGTAGTGTGTAACACCAATGGAAAAGCAATAGGTTGCGGTGCTTTTAAAGAATACGAAACACATGTAGCCGAACTCAAACGGATGTTTGTACTGCCCGAAGCGCGCGGCAACGGAATCGCATCGTCACTAATTACCGAGTTGGAAAGCTGGATTACCGAACTCAAGTACACAACATGTATACTGGAAACCTCTAACAAACTTGTAAATGCTATCGCACTTTACACTAAATTCGGGTATCAGGTCATTCAGAATTACGGACAATATGCGAATGTGGAAAGTAGTATTTGCATGAAAAAAACACTAAAATAATCTATCTTTATAGGCATAAATTTAAAAAAGCTAAAAGCTAAATTCTAAACTTACTATTCCATGATGAACTGGGAACAACTGTTATCTCTCAAACGTCAAGGTGACAAAGGGAAACGCCTCCGAATTGAACAAGACGATACACGTCTCGGATTTGAAGTCGATTACGACCGCATCATTTTTTCGGCTGCATTTCGAAGTTTGCAAGACAAAACCCAAGTCATTCCGCTTTCTAAAACCGATTTTGTGCATACACGACTCACGCACAGTTTGGAGGTTTCGGTTGTAGGTCGTTCCATCGGGCGATTGGTCGGAAAAAAAATCATCGAAAAATATCCCCATCTACAAGAAGTGCACGGCTATCAGGCCAACGATTTCGGAGCCATTGTTGCCGCAGCTTCTTTGGCACACGACATCGGAAATCCACCTTTTGGCCACTCGGGTGAAAAAGCAATCGGAGAATATTTTTCCATCGGAAACGGACAAAAATACAAAGACCAATTGACCGCCAAAGAATGGCAAGATTTGATCGATTTTGAAGGAAACGCCAACGGGTTTTCAGTATTAACGAGTTCGCGTCCCGGAATTGAAGGCGGCATCCGACTCACCTACGCAGTTTTGGGTGCGTTCATGAAATACCCAAAAGAAAGTCTTCCCAAAAAACCAACGAGCAATATCGCTGATAAAAAATACGGCTTCTTCCAATCGGACGCCAATTTCTTTCAAGAAGTCGCCACCGAATTGGGTTTGATTCCAAATAAATCGGGTACTGACATCGGTTACGAACGCCATCCACTAGCCTATTTGGTTGAAGCTGCCGATGATATTTGTTACACGATTATTGATTTTGAAGACGGAATTAACCTCGGACTAGTATCAGAAGATTTTGCCTTAGAATATTTAATCAAATTGGTCAAAGACACCATTGACACCGCAAAATACCAAACCCTCACAACCAAAGAAGATCGGATTAGCTATTTGCGCGCGTTGGCCATCGGAAATCTAATTAACGATGCCGTTCGGATATTCATAGAAAACGAAGAAGCCATTTTGAAAGGGGAATTCCCACATGCTTTAACCGACAAAAGCAAATACAAAGCCCAAATTGACGACATCATTAAATTGAGTGTGAAAAAGATTTATCAAAGTCGCGAAGTCATTGAAAAAGAACTTTCGGGTTATCAAATCATCAATAATTTACTCGATAAATTCATTACCGCTTTCAATAATAATCACGAAGGGAAAGCCACCAACTATGATAAATTATTGCTCAAAATATTGCCCGAAAAACACCATTTAGAAAAAGAAACGCTATATGAACGATTGCTGCATATCTGTCATTTTATTTCCTTATTAACCGATGGAAAAGCGTTGATTTATAGCAAAATAGTATCCTAAAACAACTGTTAATTAATCCCTATTTTGTCCCTTTATTTGGGTAAAAAAACTAAGTTTGTTAAAATATATACTTTATAGATGAGAAAAGTAATTCTTTATATCGCTTGCCTTGCTCCTCTTTTTGTTTTTTCTCAAAATGAAAGACAACTCATTCAGTCGTATTTGAATGCGCATTTGGCAACCTTAGATGTATCCCTTGAAGATGTGTCCGATTGGGTTATTTCAAGTAAAGCCACATCGAAAACAACAAAAATTACCAACTATTACATCATACAACGAAGTAACGGGATTGAAATTCATCAAGCTGTATCTAATGTTTGGGTAAAAGACAATCAAGTTATTAATGTGGGCAACCGATTTATTAAAAATTGTGCTCTAAAAACCACTACTTCAACTCCACAATTAACTGTTCTTCAAGCATTGAATCAAGCCAAAACTCAACTTGAAATTACTACCAATCATAGTTTTGAAATTGTAAATACACCGCAAATCAATTCGTACATCATTTCCAACGAACCCAACGCAAATAAAATCAAAGCCAAACTAGTGTATCAATTGATGCCCAACAAGCAATTGGTTTTAGCTTACGATTTCATCATTGATGTACCACGACAAAACCACATGTGGAGTGTCCGAATTGACGCTTCCAACGGCGAACTTTTAGAGAAAAACGACATGGTAATTTCATGTCAATTTGGCGACGATGACTCGCACGCAGCATGCACTGAATTCCATTTTAATAGATTCGGATACAAGGAAAATAACTCGATGCTCGAAGTACAGTCGGGTTCGTACCGAGTGGTTCCGTTCACGACTGAGAGTCCGAATCACGGACCGCTACAACTAATTTCCAATCCACACAACATCATTGCTTCGCCTTTTGGGTGGCACGATACCGACGGAATTCCCGGAGCTGAATTCACCATTACACAAGGAAATAACGTGCACGCCTTTGAAGACATTAACGATATAGACAGCGGTACTAGTCCGGATGGCGGACCAAGTTTAATTTTCGACTATCCCTATTTAGGAACCAACACACCCGCTATCAACTATTTGGATGCGGCTACAACCAATTTATTTTACATGAATAACATCCTACACGATGTATTCTACAACTATGGTTTTGATGAAGAAAACGGAAATTTCCAACAAACGAACTACTCCAATTTAGGAACCGGAAACGACTATGTTTTGGCTCAGTCGCAAGATGGTGGCGGAATCAACAATGCCAACTTCGGAACACCTCCCGATGGTGAAAATGGACGGATGCAAATGTATCTGTGGACAAGAAAAGCAGGCGCTAACTTGATTACTATTAATACACCCGCTTCTATTGCAGGTTCGTATACTGCCTTTGATAATGGCTTTATATTTGGCCAAGTTGCTTTGCCGCAAACACCGAGTCAATTGACAGCCAATTTAGTTATAGTTGATGATGGTGAAGATGAACTCGCTGATGGTTGTTCGACGTTCGTCAATGCTGCGCAAGTTAACGGTAAAATTGCGGTCATTAAGAGAGGAACTTGCACCAATGTAACAAAGGTCTTAAATGCGCAAAATGCCGGTGCAGTAGCTGTAATTATTGTCAACACACTGCCCGGAAACTTCTTTATTGGTGGCTTTGGAAGTGAAGACATTACCATCCCAGTGATTAGCGTCAGAAAAGAAGTAGGCGATATTTTACTTAATGAACTACAAAATTCAACAGTGAATGGATCATTAAGTGAGCCTTTCTCTGACTTTGTAAATGTAGATGGTGATTTTGATAATTTGGTCATCGCGCACGAATACGGTCACGGAATATCCAACCGATTAACAGGTGGAAAAGATAATACATCTTGTTTATTCAATCGCGAACAAATGGGTGAAGGTTGGTCAGATTGGTTCGGATTGATGCTGCAAATGAAGCCAAACGATAACGGCGAAGAGCGACGCGGAATTGGAACATTTGTTATCAATCAACCTACTACTGATGACGGAATTAGAACGTACCCGTATTCGACCAATATGGCAATCAACCCACTTACTTTTGTAAACACGAATACATTAGCAGTTCCTCATGGTGTAGGATCGGTTTGGGCGACAATGTTATGGGACTTGACTTGGGCGTATGTGGATAAATATGGTTTTGATTCTAATTTGTTTTCGGGCAATGGCGGAAATAACAAAGTGCTGCAGATTGTCGTGGATGCTCTGAAATTACAACCTTGCTCTCCTTCATTTGTTGACGGAAGAGATGCGATTATTGCAGCCGATCAAGCCATAACGGGTGGACAAGATTATTGCATGATTTGGGAAGTTTTTGCCCGAAGAGGTTTAGGTGTTAATGCTATATCAGGCGATAGTGACAGCGCCACCGATCAAGTAGAAGATTTTACAATGCCAGAACCTGGGCCGAATTGTACACTCCGCAACGACATTTTTCAGAACGAAAACGCCATTGCTGTTTTTCCAAATCCAACTTCAGATGAGGTTACTATTAAAATCAACAATTATTTTGACTCTTTGGAAATTCAACTGTTTGATTTGAACGGAAGATTAATTTTAGAGAAAAACAGTGACTCGTTTTCTATCGAAGAACAGTTGTCTTTAAAAGGAATTTCTTCAGGAATTTATATACTTAAACTAAAAGGTCAAAGCATTAGCTCTTCTAAGAAATTGATTGTGAACTAATCGAATGCAAAAATTCCACAGATTTTCACAAAATAAATCATGAAAATCTGTGGAATCTGTGTTTAATAAGTCAAATACTACTGAAGCAACTTGTCTAATTGTTCTTGTAGTTTCGGATTAGACGGACGCGCCGCATTGGCATCCACTACTTTTCCAGAAGGATCAATTAGAATGAATCTCGGAATCGAATTGATTTCAAATGATTTGATAAAATCTGAATTCCAACTTTTATCCGCATACAATTGAATGCCGCCCAACGCTTGATCGGTCACGAATTTTTTCCACTTTTCGAAGTCTTTTTCAGCATCAACCGAAACACTCACAAAAGCAATCTTTTTGCCGTGGTATTTTTCTTCGATTTTTTTCAAACTCGGAATCTCAGCTCTACACGGTCCGCACCAAGTTGCCCATACATCAACATAAACATATTTTCCTTTCAAATCTTCCAATTTCATTTTTCCACCCGCGTGATTCAAATAATCAAAAGATGGCGCCACCGTATTATTGAATCGTTTGTTCTTTTGCGATTCCGCATAATACTGTTTGATGCCTTGCGAACCCATTTGAACATTATTCTTTTGAAGTTCAATAAATTTAGCATCCAATTTCGATTGATTTAATTTGGACAACTCGGCATTTATCTTTTCATCTACTTTTTTAGTAAAATCGGCTTCTTCTAGTAAAAGTAGTCCTTCATAATCATATTTCTGATCCAACAAATTGGCCTGCGCAATGTAATTGTTCTCCTCGGCTCCTTTTCCTGAAAACTGCAACGATGCATCAAAATTCTGTGCATTCATTACGAGCTTCAAATCAAACCCATTTTTCAAAAATAATTGGGCATATTCCACTCCGTCAAACATCAAATAAAAATTCTCTTCTACAGGGAAAGTTGCCGCAAAAACTCCTTTCTCATTCAGTTTAATCTCTTTAACCGGTTTGTTTCTGATGTCTCTAATGTAGATGACATCACCATTTCTGTTGGCTATTTCAGCAACAAATGAAACCGTTTCTTGTGCAACACTTGTCAAAGTGGCCACAAATAAAAACACAACTACTAATCCTTTTTTCATGGGTACATTTTTAAAAATCAAGTTCAAATATATTGTTTAATTAAGATATAACGTTTTGTTTAACAAAAAATTTCAATTCAACTTTACCTTACATAATTGATATTTGTTTTTTACTTTTGCACTCGATCCGCTTGAGCGGAAAATTGTATGTACTAAAAAATATTCCAATGTATAGAAGTCATAATTGCGGGGAATTGAACGCCTCACACATTAATCAAGAAGTTACTCTTGCCGGATGGGTTCAAAAATCAAGAAATAAAGGATTTATGAATTGGGTCGATTTACGCGATCGCTACGGAATTACACAGTTGCTTTTTGACGAAAGTCGTTCTGAAAAATCCGTTTTCGAAATGGCTAAAACACTAGGAAGAGAATTTGTTGTTCAAGTAAAAGGAATCGTAATTGAGCGTGAAGCCAAAAACAACAGCATGGCAACGGGCGAAATTGAAATCCTTGTCACCGAAATGACCATTTTAAACGCCTCATTAACGCCGCCGTTTACGATTGAAGATGAAACTGATGGTGGCGAAGACATTCGCATGAAATACCGCTATTTAGACATCCGAAGAAATCCGGTGAAAAACAGTTTGTTGTTCCGTCACAAAGTAGCGCAAGCCGTTCGAAATTACTTGTCTAATTTAGATTTTTGTGAAGTAGAAACTCCGTATTTAATCAAGTCAACTCCTGAAGGCGCGCGCGATTTCGTAGTTCCAAGTCGGATGAACGAAGGACAATTTTACGCCTTACCACAATCGCCTCAAACCTTCAAACAATTGTTGATGGTAGGCGGAATGGACAAATATTTTCAAATCGTAAAATGTTTTCGCGACGAAGATTTGCGCGCCGACAGACAACCCGAGTTTACTCAAATTGACTGCGAAATGGCTTTCGTCGAGCAAGAAGATATTTTAAATGTGTTTGAAGGATTGACGCGTCATTTATTGAAAGAAATCAAAGGACTTGAAGTAGAGAAATTCCCAAGAATGACGTACGATCACGCCATGAAAACCTACGGAAATGACAAACCAGACATCCGTTTCGGAATGGAATTTGGCGAATTAAATGCAGTGGCACAACAGAGTGATTTTCCCGTTTTTAATTCGGCCGAATTGGTAGTCGGAATTGCCGCTCCGAATTGCGCAGCGTATACAAGAAAAGAAATTGACTCGTTGATTGACTGGGTAAAACGTCCGCAAGTTGGCGCAAGCGGAATGGTCTATGTAAAATGTGAAGCCGACGGAACGTACAAATCGTCTGTTGATAAATTCTACAACCAAGAAGATTTGAAAAAATGGGCCGACATCACCGGAGCCAAAGCAGGCGATATGATTTTTGTACTTTCCGGTCCAGCCGATAAAACCCGAACACAACTTTCGGCACTTCGAATGGAACTAGCCACACGATTAGGATTGCGTAATCCAGAAGTGTTTGCACCGTTATGGGTAGTCGATTTCCCGTTGTTGGAATTGGACGAAGAAAGCGGAAGATGGCACGCGATGCACCATCCGTTTACGTCTCCGAAACCCGAAGACATGGAATTATTGGCAACCAACCCTGGAAAAGTTCGTGCAAACGCCTACGATATGGTGTTGAACGGAAATGAAATTGGCGGTGGTTCGATTCGTATTCACGACAAAGCGACGCAGCAATTGATGTTCAAATATTTAGGATTTACGGAAGAAGAAGCTAGAAACCAATTCGGATTCTTGATGGATGCCTTTCAATTTGGTGCGCCACCACACGGCGGATTGGCTTTTGGATTGGATCGATTGGTTGCGATTTTAGGCGGACAAGAAACGATTCGCGATTTTATCGCCTTTCCAAAAAACAATTCGGGAAGAGACGTCATGATCGATGCGCCTTCTGTAATCGATTCCGCACAATTGAACGAATTACACATTAAATTAGATTTGAATTAAAATTCTATCAAATTCTTAAAGTATCAATAAGCAACTATTTCAAATTTGAGAAATAGTTGCTTTTTTTATCTGTTTTTTGAACTATTTTAAATATCAGTCTGAAAATCATTTAATTATAAGTTGAAAATTTTAAAAAAATTTTAACTTTTTATTCGGATTTTGTTTGCCGTTTCAGAAATAAGTATATCTTTGACCATTATTAATTTTTTTACATTACAAAATGCGCACAGGAACAGTTAAATTTTTCAATGAATCAAAAGGTTACGGATTCATTACAGATGATGAAAATGGAAAAGACATTTTCGTACATGCAACAGGTATCAGAGCTGAGTCACTTAACGAAGGTGATAAAGTTACTTACGAAGAAGAAGAAGGAAGAAAAGGTAAAGTTGCAGCTCAAGTAGCTGTAATTGAAGACTAATATATAGTATTATTTTTTACCTCAATGGTCTAACGCCTCGATTATATCGGGGCGTTTTTTTTGTGATACTCTGTTATTATTTGGAATTGGTTTAAATAAGCGTTTTTATGTTATAAATAACAAACGTTTATCTAATGGTTTTTGAGAATTAAATTTAGCGATGTATATTTGTAACCATTTTAAGACCAACTCATTTTTTAGTGTTATGCAATCAACCCAAAGTGATTTTCTACCCATCCTAATGCAAGCTGGTTTAGCTATAGGATTTGTTGTTTTAACCATTATAGGATCTAGTTTTCTAGGCCCAAAAAGACACTCTAAAAATAAAGATAAAAATTTCGAATGTGGAATCGAGTCGGTAGGTAATGCTCGTATTCCATTCTCGGTAAAATACTTCCTTGTTGCCATTCTTTTTGTCCTTTTCGATGTCGAAGTAATTTTCTTATATCCATGGGCAGTTAACTTCAAAGAATTGGGAATGGAAGGAATGATCAAAATGGTTATTTTTATGTCATTGCTATTAATTGGTTTCTTCTACATCATCAAGAAGAAGGCACTTGACTGGGAATAATAAAAAATATTTTAAATTATAAATGTTGAATTTTAAATTAGTTTTTCATTTAAAATTTATAATTGCTCCGCCAGTTCGCTGAGCTCGAGTCAAAATTCAAAATAAAATGAATAAAGAAACTAAAATGGTCGCTCCGCCAGAAGGAGTTACAGGTGAAGGATTTTTTGCTACGAAACTAAACGACGTAGTGGGATTGGCTCGTGCGAATTCGCTTTGGCCTTTACCGTTTGCGACTTCGTGTTGCGGAATCGAATTCATGGCCACCATGGCATCGCATTACGATTTGGCGCGTTTCGGTTCTGAACGTGTGAGTTTTTCTCCTCGTCAGGCAGATATGCTGATGGTAATGGGAACGATTGCAAAAAAAATGGCGCCTATTTTACGTCAGGTTTATGAGCAAATGTCAGAACCTCGTTGGGTTATTGCAGTTGGCGCATGTGCGAGTTCTGGAGGCGTTTTTGATACTTATTCGGTTTTACAAGGAATAGACAAAGTAATTCCAGTTGACGTATACGTTCCAGGTTGTCCGCCAAGACCTGAACAAATTGTGGATGGCGTGATGCAACTACAAGAATTGGTAAAAAACGAATCAGTTCGCAGAAGAAATTCGCCCGAATACAAAGAATTATTAGCTTCTTATAACCTTTAATATGGCTTTAGAAACCGCTTTCATACAAGAAAGACTATCTCAAAAATTTGGAAATCATGTCCTGAATTTTGAAATGCAACGAGATGTTTTTTCCTTCGAAGCTACTTCAGAAACAATTCATGAAGTAATTCAATTCCTAAAAGAAAATCAAGACTTAAATTTTCACTTTTTAACCGATTTATGCGGAGTTCACTTTCCCGATAATGATGAAAACCATCAGTTTGAAGTAGTATATCATTTGCACAATTGGTTTGAAAACTTGAGAATCCGTGTGAGAACTTTTTTAGCTCATACCAATCCAGAGGTCGATTCAATAACCGATTTATTTTTATGTGCCAATTGGATGGAACGAGAAACCTATGATTTCTACGGAATTATTTTTAAAGGTCATCCGCAATTGAAACGAATTTTGAACATGGATGAGATGATTTCATTTCCCATGCGAAAAGAATTCCCAATGGAAGACAGCGGAAGAACCGACAAAGACGACCGTTTCTTTGGAAGAACAGTTGCAAAAAGCAATACATAACCGTCGAGCGAAGCAACTTTCAGTGCGACAAAACAATAAAATAAATAATTCAACATTATAAAATGTCAGAACTATTATTACCACCAGTGCATCGATATGCTAAGATTGTAGAACAGAAGCGCAACGAAGACGGCAGCGAACTTTCTATATTGAATTTAGGACCAACGCATCCTGCCACACACGGAATTTTTCAAAACATTCTGTTGATGGACGGCGAAAAAATTCTTGATGCCGAGCCAACCATTGGTTATATTCATCGTGCTTTTGAAAAAATTGCAGAAAACCGACCATTTTATCAAGTAAATGTGTTGACCGACCGTATGAACTACTGTTCATCACCAATCAATAATATGGCTTGGTGGATGACAGTTGAAAAATTACTCAACATCGAAGTTCCAAAACGTGCACAATATTTACGTGTTATCGTGATGGAATTAGCCCGTATAACCGATCACTTAATTTGTAATTCGATTTTAGGTGTAGATACCGGAGCCTACACGGGTTTCCTTTACGTGTTTCAATTCAGAGAAAAAGTATACGAAATTTATGAAGAAATTTGTGGAGCGCGTTTGACTACTAATATGGGACGAATCGGCGGTTTCGAGAGAGATTGGTCGGAGGAAGCCTTTAAAAAATTAGACACTTTCTTAACTGATTTCCCAGTTGCTTGGAAAGAATTTGAAAACTTGTTCGAACGAAATAGAATCTTTATCGACCGAACGATAAACGTTGGTCCGATTACAGCTGAAAAAGCCATGCAATATGGTTTGACTGGTCCTAATTTACGTGCAGCCGGAATTGATTATGACGTTCGTAAAGCGCAACCCTATTCTTCATATGATGACTTTGAATTTGATATTCCAGTTGGAAAATCAGGCGACACCTACGATCGTTTTTGCGTGAGAAACGCAGAAGTTTGGGAAAGTTTAAGCATTATCAAACAAGCTTTAGCAAAATTACCGGAAGGACCAATTCACGCAGATGTACCCGATTATTATTTACCGGCTAAAGAAGATGTGTACCATAACATGGAAAGCTTAATTTATCATTTCAAAATTGTTATGGGTGAAGTGCCAGTTCCAGTAGCTGAAATCTATCATCCGGTTGAAGGTGGAAACGGCGAATTAGGGTTTTATTTGGTAACCGACGGCAGTAGAACGCCATATCGTTTGCACTTTAGAAGACCTTGCTTTATTTATTATCAAGCGTATACCGATATGATTAAAGGCGGAATGTTATCTGATGCGATCGTTATATTATCAAGTTTAAATGTAATTGCGGGAGAATTAGACGCATAAATCAATTAAAAACTGAGAATTAAAAATTAAAAATTTAATTCCTAAAAATAAATCTTTGTGAACTTTGTGCATTCTTAGTGTACATCGCGGTTAAAAGAAATTAAAAAATGGAAATAACACATATAAAGCAAGAAATTAATATAACTCCAGAGTTAATGGAGCGAATTAATGAATTGATTAGTCACTACCCAGAAGGAAAGCAAAAATCGGCTTTACTTCCAATATTACATGAAGTTCAAGATGCTCATGACAATTGGTTAAGTATTGAACTACAAAACAAAGTTGCCGAAATTCTAGAAATTCAAAATATCGAAGTGTACGAAGTAGTAACTTTTTACACCATGTTCAATCAACGACCCATCGGAAAATACATGTTCGAATTCTGTCAAACTTCACCATGTTGCCAAAACGGCGTGGAAGATTTGATGGATTATACCTGTTCGAAATTGGGCGTAAAAGTGGGCGAGCCAACTCCCGACATGATGTTTGAAGTCCGCGGAGTGGAATGCTTGGGTGCTTGTGGCTATGCACCAATGATGCAATTGGGCGATTTCTATCAAGAACATTTGACTAAAGAAAAGGTAGATCAGCTGATTGCTGATTGTAAGGAAGGAAAAATCACTTTACACGATAAATAGTATCATGGGAAGAAAAATATTACTAGACAAAATAAATGTTCCAGGTATTAGAACGTACGAAGTATATCGCAAAGAAGGCGGTTATGCTTCAGTTGAAAAAGCCTTGAAGAAAATGACGCCCGATGAAGTAGTAGAAGAAGTAAAAACTTCAGGACTTCGTGGTCGTGGTGGTGCCGGATTTCCAGCAGGAATGAAGTGGAGTTTTATCGATAAAAAATCGGGAAATCCGCGACATTTAGTCTGCAATGCTGACGAATCGGAACCGGGAACATTCAAAGATCGTTATTTAATGGAGTACATTCCTCATCTATTGATTGAAGGAATGATTACTTCAAGCTACGCTTTGGGTGCCAACTTATCGTACATCTACATTCGAGGAGAGTACATGTGGATTTACAAAATATTAGAAAAAGCCCTTGCCGAAGCAAAAGCTGCCGGTTGGTTGGGTAAAAATATCTTAGGTTCGGGTTACGATTTAGAACTCTATGTTCAAATTGGTGCAGGAGCTTACATTTGCGGTGAGGAAACTGCTCTATTAGAAAGCCTTGAAGGAAAACGTGGAAATCCACGAATAAAACCACCTTTTCCGGCTGTAAAAGGTCTATGGCAAAATCCAACCGTAGTGAACAACGTAGAAACCATTGCAGCCGTGCCGTGGATTGTAAACAATTCGGGTGCTGATTACGCCGGAATCGGAATAGGCCGTTCAACGGGAACCAAATTAATTTCGGCTTCAGGTAACATCAAAAACCAAGGTGTTTTCGAAATCGAATTGGGAGTTTCAGTATACGAATTCATGAATTCAGACGAATATTGTGGCGGAATGCAAACCGACAGACCTTTAAAGGCTTTAGTTCCTGGAGGAAGTTCGGTGCCGATTTTACCAGCCAATTTAATTTACAAAACTGCCGCTGGTGAAGACCGATTGATGACGTACGAAAGTTTGTCTGATGGCGGATTTGCTACGGGTTCGATGTTGGGTTCAGGCGGATTTATCGTTTATGATGATCGCGCGTGTATCGTTAGAAATACATGGAATTTTTCGAGATTCTACCACCACGAGAGTTGCGGACAATGTACGCCATGCCGTGAAGGAACCGGTTGGTTGGAAAAAGTATTACACCGAATTGAAAACGGTCACGGACGTGAAGAAGACATCGAATTGCTGTGGAGCGTTCAAGCCAAAATTGAAGGAAATACGATTTGCCCTTTAGGTGATGCCGCTGCTTGGCCAGTCGCTGCAGCTATCCGTCATTTTAGAGACGAATTTGAATATCATATTCGTTTTCCAGAAAAAATTAAAAATAGAGATCACTTTGTGAATGAACCATTTGAAAAAGTGAAACATTTAGTAGCAAAGCAAACAGTATAATTCGTTTCAAGTTTCAGGTTAAAGCCATCCAACCTGAAACTTGAAACCTGAAACTTGAAACAAAATAAGATTGATGAAAGTAACCATAGACGGTCAAGAAATTGAAGTAGAAGCAGGAACAACCATCCTACAAGCTGCTCGTATGATTGGTGGAGAATTAGTTCCGCCAGCCATGTGTTATTATTCGAAACTAAAAGGAACAGGCGGAAAATGCCGTTGCTGCTTGGTAGACGTTACTAAAGGTAGCGAAGCCGATCCTCGTCCGATGCCCAAATTAGTTGCCTCTTGTGTAACGGGTTGTCAAGATGGAATGGAAGTTGCCAGCAAATCTTCTGCACGAGTTACCGAAGCGCGTAACGCCGTAACCGAATTTTTATTGATCAATCACCCATTAGATTGCCCAGTCTGCGATCAAGCTGGTGAATGTGATTTGCAGAACCTTAGTTTCGAACACGGAAAATCGGAAACGCGTTTTATTGAAGAAAAAAGAACCTTCGAACCGGAAGATATTGGCGATAAAATTCAATTGCACATGAACCGTTGTATTGTTTGCCAACGTTGTGTAGAAGTGGCCGATCAATTAACCGATGGCCGCGTTCACGGAGTATTGAATCGCGGTGATCATTCACAAATTTCAACCTGTGTTTCGGCTGCGATCGACAACGAATTTTCTGGAAACATGATTGATGTTTGTCCAGTTGGCGCCTTAACTGATAAAACGTTCCGATTCAAATCGAGAGTATGGTTCAACAAACCTTTCGACGCTCATAGAGATTGTGATAAATGTTGCGGAAAAGTGACGGTATGGATGTTTGGTGACGAAATTCAACGAGTTACAGCACGGAAAGACGAATACCATGAAGTGGAAGAATTCATCTGCAACACCTGTCGTTTTGACAAAAAAGATGTTTCAGACTGGGTAATCGAAGGACCACGAAAATTCGAAAAAGACTCTGTTATCAATCAGAATAAACATTACGGCAAACTTGATAAAGTGGTTATCGAAACCGAAAAAGGAATATTGATGGGAAGAGACATCGACCGCAAAAAAATCAGTATGCCCGAAATTGATTACAACGAAAAAATTGACGGAAACAAAATAGATAGCAAATAATGGACAGTGCATTCATCATAGAAAAAAGTATTTTCATTGTAGTAATTTTTGCATTTACCATGATAATGGCAATGTACTCTACTTGGGCAGAACGTAAAGTTGCGGCCTATTTACAGGATAGAGTTGGGCCGAATCGCGCAGGTTGGGGTGGATTATTACAACCTCTAGCAGACGGAATGAAATTATTTGCTAAGGAAGAATTTGAACCCAATACACCCAATAAATTTCTATTTTTCGTTGGTCCGGCTATTGCCATGAGTACGGCGCTGATGACTAGTGCGGTAATTCCATGGGGCGATAGATTAGAACTATTCGGTCGAACTGTTGTGCTGCAAGCTACCGATATCGATGTTTCCTTGTTATACATTTTTGGAGTTGTTTCTGTAGGTGTTTATGGCATCATGATTGGTGGTTGGGCATCCAACAATAAGTACTCCTTGATTAGTGCAATTCGAGCAGGTTCTCAAATGGTTTCGTATGAAATCGCGATGGGATTATCCATCATTGCTTTATTGATGATGACTGGAAGCTTAAGTTTGAAAGAAATTTCTATTCAACAAGCCGGAATGGACTGGAACGTTTTTTACCAACCCGTTGGATTTTTAATCTTCCTGATTTGCGCTTTTGCCGAAGCGAACCGAACGCCTTTTGACTTAGCCGAATGTGAATCGGAGTTGATCGGTGGCTATCACACCGAATATTCTTCCATGAAAATGGGCTTCTATTTATTTGCTGAATATGCAAATATGTTTATTTCATCAACTATTTTGGCCGTACTTTATTTTGGAGGTTATAACTATCCAGGAATGAGTTGGGCACTAGAAAATTGGGGAGTTAACATCGCCAATGTCATCGGAATTTTAGTTTTATTTATTAAAATATGCGGATTCATCTTTTTCTTTATGTGGATCAGATGGACCATACCGCGCTTCAGATACGATCAATTAATGCATTTGGGTTGGAAAGTGCTAATTCCGCTCTCAATCATTAACATCATCATCACAGGAATTTGCATTTTAGCTTTTAATTAGAAAGGAATTATGTCAACAGCAATACAGAATATATCCTTATCAGGGAAGAAAAAACAAGTTTCTAATAAAGAAATGACTTTTTTAGAACGGATGTACTTGGTGGCCATCGCCAAAGGATTATGGATAACCATTAAGCATTTTTTTAAGAAAAAAGCAACCATCCAATATCCTGAACAAGTTCGCGAATTTAGTCCGGTTTACCGTGGTCAACATATGTTGAAACGCGATGAACAAGGGCGTGAAAATTGTACTGCCTGCGGATTGTGCGCGCTTTCTTGTCCGGCGGAAGCCATCACCATGAAAGCCGAAGAACGCAAAAAAGGCGAAGAACATTTGTATCGTGAAGAAAAATATGCTTCCATATATGAAATCAATATGTTGCGTTGCATTTTCTGCGGATTGTGTGAAGAAGCGTGTCCGAAAGATGCGATTTATTTAACAATTTCACACGAATTGGTGCCTGCACAGTACACGCGCGAAGACTTTATTTTTGGTAAAGATAAATTAGTAATGCCACTAGAAATGGCTATGGCTAATACTAAAAAACTGAATTAATTATGTCAACAGTACTCATCCTATTTTACTTTTTATCTGCGATAACACTGTCTACGGCGTTTCTTACCATTTATACCCGACGTCCGATTCATAGCGCGCTGTATTTGGTGATTTGTTTCTTTTCAATTGCAGGACATTACTTGTTGTTTAATGCACAATTTCTGGCTATTGTACACGTAATTGTGTATTCGGGCGCCATCATGATTCTGTTCTTGTTTACCATCATGTTGATGAATTTGAACAACGAAGACGAAGTGCACAAACCCCGAATCAAACGAATCGGAGCAATTACAATTTTCTGTTTGTTGTGCTTAGCATTGATTGCCATATTTATTAATTCCAAACCTATCGTAGGAGAATACTATTCAACTGGAGAAGACTTTCAATCGATAAAAGTACTTGGAAAAATATTGCTCAACGAATACATGGTTCCGTTTGAATACGCCTCAATATTGCTTTTGGTAGCGATGATTGGAGTGGTACTATTGTCTAAAAAAGAAAAAACAGAAGAATAAAATGAATACAGTTTTAAATGAAATAGGCATCGAAAATTACTTGTTCCTATCGGTACTTTTGTTCTGCATCGGAATTTTAGGAGTTTTATACAGAAGAAATTCCATCATCGTTTTCATGTCGATTGAAATCATGTTGAACGCAGTGAACTTATTGTTTGTGGCTTTTTCATCGTACCACCAAGATGCGGAAGGGCAAATTTTTGTCTTCTTTTCGATGGCTGTAGCGGCGGCAGAAGTTGCAGTAGGTTTGGCGATTTTAGTTTCTGTATATCGAAACATCGGATCGATTGATATATCAAAATTGAAAAACTTAAAAGGATAACCCAAAATGGAGAACAGTTTAATTTTACTTCTATTAGTAACGCCTTTTTTAGGGTTTTTATTTAATGTTTTCTTTGGAAAATCGGTTGGAAAGTCGGTTTCTGGATACATCGGAACTGCTGCTGTTGTGGTTTCATTCATCATCAGTATCATTTATTTTTTACAAGTAAACGAAACAGGCGAAGCTATCAAAGTATCGCTTTTCGATTGGATTACGGTGAGTAATTTCAAATTAGATTTCGGAATTCTACTAGATCAATTGTCATTGTTGTGGTTGCTATTCGTAACCGGAATAGGTTCGTTGATCCACCTCTACTCGATCAGTTATATGCATGATGACGATAACATGCACAAGTTTTTTGCCTACCTTAATTTGTTTGTATTCTTCATGATTACCTTGGTTGTAGGAAGCAATTTATTAGTAATGTTTATTGGATGGGAAGGCGTTGGATTGTGCTCGTACCTGCTCATAGGGTTTTGGTATAAAAATCAAGACTATAACAATGCGGCAAAAAAAGCATTTATCATGAACCGTATTGGTGATTTAGGTTTCCTTGTCGGAATGTTCATATTAGCTTATTGCTACAATTCATTGGATTACGATTTAATCCAAAGCGGAATTATTACAAAAGGAACTGTTGCTCCAGATCATTTACCTTCAATTGCAGCCTTGTGTTTATTCATCGGTGCAACCGGTAAGTCGGCACAACTACCTTTGTACACTTGGTTACCCGATGCAATGGCTGGTCCAACGCCAGTATCGGCATTGATACACGCTGCAACGATGGTCACAGCGGGAATCTTTATGATTACGCGTATGAATTTCGTCTTCGAATTAACTCCGTTTGTCCAACACACCATTGCAATTGTCGGAGCTGTAACTGCACTTGTTGCCGCTTCAATTGGTTTATTGCAAAACGATATTAAAAAAGTACTCGCGTATTCTACGGTTTCTCAACTCGGATTGATGTTCTTGGCATTGGGAATGGGCGCCTATACTGTTGCTGTGTTCCACGTAATAACACACGCGTTTTTCAAAGCGTGTTTATTCTTAGGTTCAGGTTCGGTAATTCACGCTTTGCATGGTGAACAAGATATGCGAAAAATGGGTGGATTACGAAAAGCTATGCCCATCACTTTCGCAACGATGTTGATTTCTACTCTTGCTATTGCTGGCATTTTCCCTTTCGCCGGATTCTGGTCGAAAGATGAAATTTTACTGGCGGCTTTTGAACATAATAAAGTTCTTTGGGTGATAGGTTCGATTGCCTCAATCATGACGGCTTTCTATATGTTCCGATTGATGTATTTGACGTTCTTTAGAGAATTCAGAGGAACGGAAGAACAAAAACACCATTTACACGAAAGTCCGAGTTTAATAACCTTCCCGTTAATTATTTTAGCAATTTTAGCTACTGTTGGTGGCATAATTAACCTTCCCGGAAGTATGTGGCTAAACCATTTTATCGAACCAATTTTAAAGAACAAACCCATTCACCACGAATTAGGAACTCACGAATATATGTTGATGGGAGTGGCTTTAGTTGGCGCGTTAATCGGTATCATTTGGGCCTATACTAAATACCTCAAACAAGCTTTTGTTCCTGTCGAAGATGCGCAAATACAAGGGTTTTCAAAAACAATTTACAACAAATATTACGTCGACGAATTCTATACTTTTTTAATTGTAAAACCGTTGAACGGTCTTTCTAATTTCTTCCGTACCACCTTAGAACCAGCATGGTCAAATTCGGTGTACGGATTGGGAACACTGACAACCAGTATCGCAAATAAAGGAAAAAAATTACAAAACGGAAGCATTGGATTTTATCTCTTTGTTTTTGTAATTGGATTTTTCTCGATTATTATTTATTTATTTTTAGTTCAATAATTTTTTACTAATGGATGTAACTACTATACTACTATTGCTCTTCATTGGCTCAATTGCCACTTATTTTTCGGGTGAAAAATTAGCGTCGAAAGTAGCATTATTATTCAGTTTAGGAGCTTTTGGTCTTACTTTGTACATGTTGAATCTGTTCCAAAACGGAACCAGTATCGACCATATGAGTCAGTGGATTGATATGCCGAAAGTTTATTTTGCGTACAAAGCAGACGGACTTTCATTAGCCATGGTGTTGCTCACCAATGCCTTAACTCCGTTGATTATTTTTTCGTCTTTTGGAAACCATTACAACAAATCGAAAAACTTCTACGCCTTAGTATTGTTCATGACCTTTGCCATGACTGGAACCTTTTTAGCTTCGGATGGTTTATTGTATTATGTATACTGGGAATTAGCGTTGCTTCCAATTTACTTTATCGCTTTAATTTGGGGTAATGATGATGCCGAAAAACGCAAAAAAGCAGTGTTAAAATTCTTTATCTATACCTTGGCTGGTTCATTGTTTATGCTAATTGGATTTGCCTATTTGTATACGCTTTCAGGAAGTTTCTTATTGGACGATTTATATCAATTAGATTTATCTTCAACCGAGCAATTTTGGATATTCTTAGCCTTTTTTGCTGCCTATGCGATTAAAATTCCAATTATTCCGTTCCATTCATGGCAAGCAAGTGTCTACCAAAAAGCACCCACCGTGGGAACTATGTTATTATCTGGAATCATGTTAAAAATGGGATTGTACAGCGTCATTCGTTGGCAACTACCTATTGCTCCCGAGGCCGCCAAAACGTATATGCCCGTTTTAATTGGGCTGAGTATTGCTGGTGTGATTTACGGATCGATAGTAGCATTGCGCCAAAAA
The DNA here is from genome assembly GCA_903902795.1 of uncultured Bacteroidota bacterium. GTDB lineage: Bacteria > Bacteroidota > Bacteroidia > Flavobacteriales > Flavobacteriaceae > Flavobacterium. The sequence continues at coordinate 11,221 of CAIUWH010000042.1, read as the reverse complement.
GATTTAAAAAAATTATTGGCCTATTCTTCGCTAGCTCACGTGGGTTTAATTGCGGCTGGTTGTTATACGTTGACACTCGACGGATTGAACGGTGCGGTATATCAAATGATTGCACACGGATTTGTAATAGTAGGATTGTTCTTTTGTGCTGAAATTATATATAGAAGATATGAAACTCGTACAATCAGAGATATGAGCGGAATACGAACGCAAACTCCCAAATTTTCTTCGATGTTTATGATTTTGGTATTAGCATCTGTAGCCTTACCAGGAACGTATAATTTTGTGGGAGAATTTACCGTCTTGTACAGTTTAAGTCAGGTGAATCTGTGGTTTGCCGTTATCGGTGGAACCACAATTATTTTAGGTGCCTATTATATGTTGAGAATGTACCAAAATGTAATGTTGGGCGATACCAATGCGAAGGTATTTGCCGATGTTACTATCAACGAAGCCATCACTTTAGTTGTAATTATCGGATTCTTATTGTTCTTCGGATTGTACCCAAAACCGTTTACAGATTTAGTTTCGCCTGCGATAGAAACTACTTTAAACCAAATTAACAGCATATCATAATGGATAGTTTAATAGCAATCATAGCACTTGGCGTTTTTTGTCTTATCGCTGAAATATTCAATTTTAGAAAAGCAATTATACCCGTTTCCATTGTCGGTCTGTTAGCCGTTATAGGTTATTCATTTTACAGTTATACTGGTGAAACTTCGCACTACAATAACATGATTGTAGTCAATAAGTTTTCACTGGCATTTTCTACTTTATTCATCTTACTCACCGTATTCATCATTGCCTTAAGTAGTGATTTTTATAAAGACAAACCGACTAAATTCTCCGATTTCATTGCCATTAAAATATTCCTTTTAAGTGGTGGAATCTGTATGGTTTCGTTTGGAAATTTAGCCATGTTTTTCCTCGGAATCGAAGTGCTTTCCATTTCGCTCTATGTTTTAGCAGGCAGTAGCCGATTGGATTTAAAAAGCAACGAAGCCGGAATGAAATACTTCTTAATGGGTTCGTTTGCCTCGGGTATTATCCTTTTCGGAATTTGTCTTATTTACGGCGCAACAGGTTATTTTGACATCGTCGAAATTTACGAACTCTCCAAAGGCGCTGCATTGCCAAGTTGGTTTTATATCGGAATCACTTTATTAGTCATCGGAATGATGTTTAAAATTGCGGCCGTTCCGTTTCACTTTTGGGCTCCCGATGTATATGAAGGCGCACCTGCTTTGGTCACAGCAACAATGAGTACATTAGCGAAAGTGGTTGCTGTTGCATCCATGTACAAACTTATAACTACGCTCGATTTTACTATTTTATACCGATTGGAAATCGTAATTGTCGTAGTATCCATTTTATCGATGACTGTTGGAAATATCATGGCGTTGCGTCAAAAAAATGTGAAACGTATGTTGGCGTTTTCAGGTATTTCACATGCTGGATTTATGTTGATGGCGTTGTTGAGTTTATCAACATCCGCACCCACCTTATTGTACTATACTTATGCCTATGCATTAGCAGGAATAGCAGCATTTGCAGTGATAATCTTTGTGTCGAAAAATAAAGGTAATGAAGACATTGCTAATTTTAATGGCCTAGGGAAAACCAATCCAGTAATGGCGGGAATACTTACAGCTTCGTTATTATCGATGGCTGGAATTCCGGTTTTCTCAGGTTTCTTTGCCAAATTCATGTTGTTTACCCAAACCATTGAAGCAGGCTATTTGGTTGTAGTGATTGCGGGTGTAATCAACTCCATCATTAGTATTGGATACTATTTCAAATTAATTTTGGCGATGTACATCAAAGAAGCTTCAGATGACAACCACAGCAATGCTTTTGTCTATAACGTAATTGCCTTGGTTGCAATTTTACTGAATGTTGTTATTGGATTGTATCCAACATTAGTTACCTCACTACTGAACTAAATTCATCTTAATTCATAAATGAGAAACCACTTGAAGCGATTTGAGTGGTTTTTTTCCTATTATGCGAAATTGAAATTAGAAAAACCCTTTAAGATTACAATCTGATTATTGGTTGATTCGTGCTGTAGGTAATCGAAACTGTGCAAAAAAAATCCACATAAATCTAAGATCTATGTGGATTAATGTGTATAATCTCTACAGATTATGGGGTCAAAGATTTAGTATCTTCCTCCGCTATTTCTATCGTTGTAGCTACCACCACCGCGAGAGTTTCCGCCTCCGTTATAACCACCACTACCGCCTGAACGGTTGTTGTTAAAACTTCTTCTTTCTCCTTCTGGTTTTGGTTCTGATTTGTTCACTACGATTGTACGTCCATCTACTGTAGCACCGTTTAATTCGTCGATAGCTTTCTGAGCTTCGTCATCATTAGGCATTTCTACAAAACCGAATCCTTTACTTCTTCCAGTAAATTTATCAGTTACAATTTTAACAGAGTCAACTGTTCCGTAAGCCTCAAAAGACTCTCTTAAATCTGCTTCCTCGATACTCCAAGGAAGACTTCCAACAAAAATATTCATATATAAATTTTAAAATTCTTTGTAAAGGTATGACAAAATACTATAAGAACAGTTCTTTTCCGTAATTAATTGATAATAAACAAAAAAACCGTCAAATTGTGCTTTGACGGTTTTAACAATATTGTAAATTATATGTTACTGATTGTTGACAGGTATATTATAAAAAGCTCCATACTGAACATTCACCAACTCTCCACCAGCTGGATTAAGGAATACATTTTTAGCATTGAATTTAAACGAGCCGGAAATAGTTCCGTCGCCGTTATTGATCAATTTAATTTCACTTAATATTCTAAATTTAGCATTTCCATCACCGCCATTTATAGTAATCACATCGCCTGCTTGGTAATTTCCGCCCGCATTGTTGATTTTAATAGAAGTAATTTTTCCGTCTACCGTTGTCGTTTTCACTGTCAGACCGCTTCCATTTCCTGTATTGGTTGTCGTAGCTGCATTAGCATTAGTATAACCAGTTCCAGCCACTAAAATAGAATTAGCGATATTGGTAATGGGTTCAAAGCCGTCACGAGTAAAGTACTCTACGTCTATGTCATTAAAGTTGGATGTATAAGTCGCCCAATTGTTATTATTAATAGAGGCGATGTAATAGGTTCCAGTCACCGAATTGGCAATGTTTAAAACAAAGGTCTCGTCTTCCGCCACAGCTTCGATACGAATTGAACCTGTACTAGATTTGGTGGCAGTTACCTGAATAGCTCTAAACAACACATCATCTCGATAAGCTTGAAAACTCGGATTATTAAATTTTACTTCATCTTGGCACGACGAAAATAAAACTAGAAGCGAAATAATTGAGAACCATTTTTTCATTGTAATCTTTTTTAGTAAGTACAAAAATAGTTTTTTTAATGAATTGGCATAGATTTTTAACTAAAAAATTGTCTTTTATAACTCAGCGTTAGTTTGTGTGAAAAAGTTTTGTATATTTGCACCCTTAAATAACAGAGGTCGAGTACCTCAAATTAATCAAAAGATTATGTCAGTAAAAATTAGATTACAAAGACACGGTAAAAAAGGAAAGCCTTTTTATTGGATTGTAGCGGCAGATGCTCGCTCAAAAAGAGATGGTAAATTCTTAGAAAAATTAGGAACTTACAATCCGACTGCTAACCCAGCAATCATTGATTTAAACCTTGACAAAGCAGTTCAATGGTTACACAATGGAGCACAACCAACAGATACGGCTAGAGCAATTCTTTCGTACAAAGGTGCTTTATTGAAACACCACTTAGACGGCGGAGTTCGTAAAGGCGCTTTAACTCAAGATCAAGCTGATGCTAAATTAGCGAAATGGTTAGAAGAAAAAGTAGGTAAAGTAGATGCTAAAAAAGACGGATTGTCTAAAAAACAAGCAGAAGCTAAAGCCAAAGCCTTGAAAGCTGAAAAAGAAGCTAACGAAAAACGTGCTGCAAAAGCAGAAGCTGCTGCTGCTCCAGAAGTAGTGGAAGAAGAAGTTGCTGAAGTTACTCCAGAAGTGGAAGCTGCTGCAGAAGTTACTGAAGCTCCAGAAACAGAAGCTCCAGCGGAAGAAGTTGTTGCTGAAGTTGCTCCAGAAGTTATAGAAGCTCCAGCTGAAGAAGCGGTTGCAGAAGTTGCTCCAGAAGTAGAAGCTGCTGCTGACGAAACTCCAGCTGCTGACGAAGCTAGCGAAGACTCGAGCGATAGCGAACAGGCGGAGCAAAAAGAAGCTTAATTAACTGCGATAATGCGTAAAGAAGATTGTTTCTATTTAGGCAAAATCGCTAAAAAATTTAGTTTCAAAGGAGAAGTCCTTATCTATTTAGATACCGACGAACCCGAATTATATGAAAATATGGAATCAGTATTTGTTGAATTCAACAAAAATCTGGTTCCATTTTTTATTGAAAACTCCTCACTACACAAAAACGATTTCCTCAAAGTAAAATTTGAAGACATCGAAACCGAAGCCGATGCAGACGAAATCATGGGCTGTGAAATCTACTTACCGCTTTCGATGTTACCCAAACTTGAAGGCAATAAATTCTATTTCCACGAAGTAATCGGTTTCGATATTGAAGACCAACGACTTGGCGTGTTCGGAAAAATCGTATCCATCAACGACTCTTCTGCACAACCGCTCTTTGAAGTAGTCAACGGTTCGGTTGAAATTTTGGTCCCGATGATTGACCAATTTCTCGTAAAAATTGATCGCGCTAATAAAAAAGTAGTGATGAATTTGCCGGAAGGGCTGATAGAAATGTATTTGTAGGAAATTCCAATAATAAAATTCCAAATTCCAATTTAGAAATTCCATTGTTTAAGGAGATATTTCTATATTGCAAAAGAAAAATTCCAAATTAGAAATTAGAAATTCCAATTTAGAAATTCCAAATTCCATTATATGCCAATTCTAATTTTAAAAGCCAAACAAAATTCAAATGGAAAAAATCTACAACCTTGAAGAACGCACTTATCAATTTGCGAAAAATTGTCGAGTTTACATTAACCATTTAACTAGAACCATTTCAAATCTTGAAGATTCGAAACAACTTGCTAGATCTTCCGGCTCAATTGGTGCCAATTATATAGAAGCCAACGAAAAACTTGGCGATAAAGATTTTGTATATCGACTAAAAATTTCCAGAAGAGAAGCGAAAGAAACAAAATATTGGTTGAAATTATTGCACGAAATGAATCCTCAATTTTCATCCCAATCAGAAATTCTTTTGGCTGAAGTTGAAGAAATTAGAAAAATATTTTCCTCCATCATTAGCAAAACATAGAATTAATCATTAATTCCACCATTGGAATTTGGAATTTTAAATATTGGAATTTAACATGTTTCACTTCAAACAATTCTCTATCGAACACGACCGCTGTGCCATGAAAATCGGTACCGATGCTGTTTTGCTTGGTGCGTGGTGCCCAATCGACAACAAACCGTCCTCGGTGTTAGACATTGGCGCCGGAACTGGAATACTATCGTTAATGCTAGCCCAAAGAACCTCAGCTGAACACACGAGCCTGGAAGGCGAACTGGCGAAGCAAATCGACGCATTAGAAATTGATGAAAACGCCTACGAACAATGCGTCGAAAATTTTGAAGCCTCGCCTTGGAGCGATCGCCTATTTTGCTATCATGCCGGTTTGGATGAATTTGTAGACGATCCTGAACAGGAGTACGACCTAATCATTTCGAATCCACCTTTTCACTCAGAAAATTACAAAACCGATGACGAATCTCGCGATGCAGCACGATTCCAAGACGCACTACCTTTTGAAGAATTGGTTGAAGCTGCCGATTTGCTCCTATCCGAAAACGGAATTTTTGCAGTAATTATTCCGTTTAAAGAAGAAGAACGATTCATTGACTTGTGTGCCGAAGTCGAGCTTTTCCCAATAAAAGTAACCCGCGTTAAAGGTTCGCACACTACACCAATTGTACGCAGTTTATTGGCTTTTAAGCGATATGAACTTTCTGTTTTACAGGCCGACGAATTGGTTATTGAAATTAATCGTCATGAATATACAGATGATTACATTACCCTTACTAGTGATTTTTACTTAAAGATGTAAAAGAAATCACAATTAACAATCCTTTACCATTTCCTTCAATCTAAATCGGATAATTTTAGGTCAGCATAATCTATACCCAATTTGTCTTGAAACTAAAACTGCTTTTATCTGTCTTCCTTATCACTTTTTTGAACTGTTTTTCTCAAAAACCGAAACTCATGTACGGCAAAGTTGTATGCAACGAAATGCCTATCGAAAAAATAGATGTTGTAAACCTCAATTCAAAAAAAAGCAGCACGACCGACAGTCAAGGAAACTTTACCATTGAAGTAAGCCTTGACGATGTACTTTTTGTATTGTCAAAAGACTATTATGACAGAAAGATTACCATTACTTCTGCTGATTTGTCAAAAGAAAAATGGACAATTGCCTTAAGTAAAAAACCGGTTGAACTAGAGGAAATCGAAATTGAACGGGTCAATACCCCAAAAGGCTTAGATGTTTCGTATAATGATATGAAGATGGCTAAAATTCAAAAAGATGCCGAAAGACCCAAAAATAGAGATGTGTATACGGGTGAGATCGAAAATGGCGTTGACTTTGTACAAATTGCGAAAATGATTGGAAAACTGTTTAAAAAGAAAAAACCAAAAAACGACGCGTCCGAATCTACATTATCTTTTAAAGAATATGCACTAGCCAATTTTTACGAATCCTTTTATACCGAAACCTTAAAGCTGGAACCCAGTGAAATTTTCCGATTTTTGGACTATTGCCAAGCCGATCCGAATTCGATATTGGTAATAAAGGCCAATGACGAACTCAAAGTTTTGGAGTTTCTAATACTGAAAAAGGAAGGATTTGATAAACTAAAGTAATTCCGTATGCAATAGCTGGAAATAGCTCCTAAAAAATAACAAACGTTGAACAATTTCTCTGATTAGTTTTCTTAACTTTGCAAACGATTTCGTTGAAACAATTATAATTATAAACAGATTGCTTCGCATCACTGCCTTGCACTCGCAATGACATAAAAATGAGACCCGATTTATTTCAAGCTCCCGATTATTATTTATTAGATGATTTACTCACTGACGAACATAAATTAGTTCGTGATTCAGCTCGCGCATGGGTAAAACGCGAAGTTTCTCCGATCATTGAAGATTATGCGCAACGTGCCGAATTCCCTAAACAAATTATTAAAGGTTTGGGAGAAATTGGTGGTTTTGGACCTTATATTCCTGAAGAATACGGCGGTGCTGGTTTAGACCAAATTGCGTACGGATTGATCATGCAAGAAATTGAGCGCGGTGATTCGGGCGTGCGTTCGACTTCATCGGTACAATCATCGTTAGTGATGTACCCCATTTGGAAATTCGGAACCGAAGAACAACGCAAAAAATACTTACCTAAATTAGCTACGGGTGAATTCATGGGCTGTTTCGGATTGACAGAACCTGATCACGGTTCGAATCCAAGCGGAATGACCACGAACTTCAAAGACATGGGCGACCATTATCTGTTGAACGGAGCCAAAATGTGGATATCCAATGCACCATTTGCCGATATTGCGGTCGTTTGGGCTAAAAATGAAGAAGGAAGAATTCACGGTCTCATCGTAGAACGTGGCATGGAAGGCTTTACGACTCCAGAAACACACAACAAATGGTCACTTCGGGCTTCGGCTACAGGTGAACTAGTTTTTAATAATGTCAAAATACCAAAAGAAAACCTAATGCCCGGAAAATCGGGATTAGGCGCACCAATGCAGTGTTTGGATTCGGCCAGATACGGTATTGCTTGGGGTGCGATTGGTGCCGCAATGGATTGCTACGACACGGCTTTGCGTTATGCTAAAGAGCGTATTCAGTTTGACAAACCGATTGCAAGTTTCCAATTACAACAAAAGAAATTAGCCGAAATGATCACCGAAATCACCAAAGCACAATTGCTGACGTGGCGACTAGGTGTCTTGAGAAACGAAGGAAAAGCGACTACTGCTCAAATTTCAATGGCAAAAAGAAATAACGTGGATATGGCAATACATATCGCTCGTGAAGCACGACAAATGTTGGGCGGAATGGGAATTACAGGTGAATATTCAATCATGCGTCACAGTATGAACTTAGAATCGGTAATTACTTACGAAGGTACACACGACATTCACTTGTTGATTACAGGTGCGGATATTACGGGAATTCCAGCGTTTAAGTAAAGTACGAGATACGAAGTACGAAGTAAGAAGTACGAAGTACGAAGTAAGAAGTACGAAGTACGAAGTAAGAAGAAAAAATAAATACAAATGCTTCTCTTAATCGGGAAGCATTTTTGGTTTAAATGTTTTTGAAACCGGACAGGTCTACGTCAACAACGATTACCTTACTTTACACTACTTAAAAAATTCAGATGAAGTACAAATGTATCATTTTCGATTGCGATGGTGTTTTGGTGGATAGCGAAGCGATTTCGAGTGGCGTGTTGACGGAAATGGCCAAAGAATTGGGTATCAAAATTTCGCACGACGAAGCACTCGAAAACTTCACCGGAAGTTCATTGCAGTACAGTTTGAAGTACATCGAAAACAAATTCGGACAAGCATTACCATCTGATTTTGAACTCGAATTCAGACAAAAATCGTACGAACAGTTTGCATTGAATTTGAAGCCTATTAACGGAATTCATGAAGTGATACAATCTCTCACGATTCCGTTTTGCGTGGCATCAAGCGGACCACGCGAAAAAATTATTCGCAATCTCACGACTGCAAATTTGATTCAGTATTTTGAAGGAAACCTATTTAGCTCGTACGATATTCAGAGTTGGAAACCCGAACCTGATATCTTTTTGCACGCGGCCAAAAGTAAGGGATTTGAAGTTCACGAATGCCTCGTGATTGAAGACAGCTGCACCGGAATCCAAGCGGCAAAATCGGGTGGATTTGATGTCATCGCATTTGTAAACGACGGGAACACTCAACGTTTTCAAAACGAAAACATCTCCATTTGTTTTAGTATGAAAGAGTTACACAATTTACTTTCCAAAACACATTAAACAATCAATAAAAATGATGTAAAATACTTCGTCGTTTCACGAAGCTTTTTTACATTTGTGTGAGATTGCAGATTCAACACCGCAGTATCATCGTACATAATAAAAAAAGCTATGACCGTATCAATCATCAACCAGTCCATCGAAAATCAGAAACAACAATTACTCCAACATGCGCTATACGAAAAAGTAAAAACAATGGATGATTTACATTGCTTTTTAGAAAATCATGTTTATGCCGTATGGGATTTTATGTCGCTTTTGAAAGCCTTGCAAAGTAAGTTAACCTGCACCACTACACCTTGGTTGCCGATTGGAAATCCAGCGACGCGCTACCTCATCAACGAAATTGTTGTAGCAGAAGAAACTGATCTGACTTTAGATGGAACACGCCAAAGTCATTTCGAAATGTATTTAGATGCCATGAAGCAATGTGGTGCTAATACCTTTGCAATGATCACTTTTTTAGAGGACGTCAAGACAACACAAAATATTTTTGTCTCCATCAAAGGAAGTGATTTACACCCAAATGTTAAAGCTTTTTTGGACTTCACCTTCCGTGTAATCGATGAAGGAAAACCACATAAAATTGCCGCTGCTTTTACCTTCGGGCGAGAAGATCTGATTCCAAATATGTTTACCGAAATTCTACGTAACTTTCAAACGAATTTTCCCGAAACCAACTTATCAAAACTCATATACTACTTTGAACGTCATATTGAATTGGATGCTGACGAACACGGACCGATGGCTATGCAAATGATTACAGACTTGTGTGGCGAAGATGAACAGAAGTGGACAGAAGTGCAAGAAACTTCGGCTGTAGCTTTAGAAAAACGCATTGGACTGTGGAATGCAATAGAGGAGCAAATGATTCAAAAAGAAGCTTTAGTTTAATCTTTTTTCTTCTTTTTTCCCTTTTTTTCTTCCTTATCTTTTTTATTCAAGCTCTTAACTAATTCGTCTATTGCCAAATTATAACTAGTGGTAAAAATAAAACGATCGGTTTTGGTTGGATTGAGTCGGTCTTCATAAATCAACGACAAACCAATTGTACTTCCGTACTTTAGTCGGTAGTCAGTACCCAATCTATAGCGCGTTCTGTTGTACTTCCATTCTCTATCCTCAATTTTTATAAAAAACTCTGGTGAGAAATAAATGGACGCTTTGCTTTTTGGAATGTTATAATCGACTGTAAATCTTTGACGAACGAACTGATTTGGTTCTTTGAATTCGTTCCAGTAAGTAGTATTAAAATAAGGTGTGCTGAATTGGTAGCGCGTTCGTGAACTAAGTGTAAATTTCTTTATTTTATAATCAAAAATATACGACGCAAATAGTCTTTGATTATCATTCTCAAATGATGTTGAAAAACGGTAACCGGCTTCCAAACTCATTTTCTTATTGATTTTATATTCACCGCTTAATTGAAAAACACTTGCTTGAAAAGTAGAAATGTCTTTTTCCAAGGCGTAGCGATAATCAAATTCTACTTTCCATTTTTTATTAATTTTATAGCTGAGAGATGGTGCAAATCGGTATTGTACATCGGTGTTATTCTGCGCTTTTAAACAACTAAAAGTGAAGAACAGCACAACGACCAAAAGTAGTTTCTTTCTTTGCATACTAATCGTTGTCCATTGAAGTTGGCAAAATATTTTCACTTTCTTTTGCGTAATAATAGGCTTTAACTAAGGCCGTATCTTTTAAATAATTCAGCGAGATAATATCTACCTTATGTATCGGTAAACCTGTCCTTGCTTTTAAATCTTGAATCAGCTCGTCACGGTTTTCAGGCTTGACTAATTCAACTCGATCATAAATTATTTCCTTATAATTTTCGTTATTTAGAAAGTTTAGATTTTCGAGCAAAAATGTAAGTACAACAATTACCGAATTGCATACTAAGAGTAACATAAATCCATCTTTAATAGTTGCTAAAGAGTTCAACATTCCCAAAGCAACACACATAAAAAAATAGCCCATATCTTTAATGGAAACTACTATGGTTCGGTACCGGATAATAGAAAAAATGGCGAAAAGTCCAAATGCAAAACCCATTTTTATTTTTGTAGCACCTAAAAGGTAACAAATCATAAAATTAATGACGTTAAACAATATAAATGTGAAAATGAAATCTTTATTTTT
>CAIUWH010000041.1 GCA_903902795.1 uncultured Bacteroidota bacterium | reverse complement strand
TCAAAATCATCGTGAATCTCTTTAATATCAGCTAGAAATAAAGGGTCATTCGAAGCCGCTTTCAATAATTCAAGTTTCAGCGCTTTAGTATCTACTTGGTCGTCCACATAAACGGTTACCTGCTTCTTGTCGCTGAAATCGGGCGGTAATGTTACTATAACCTGATTGTTATTAACCGGACAAACGATTCGATATGTCATATTTTCGTAAATGTTAAACGAATATAAGAAATTGTTGCTGATTTGATGGAAATTTTTCGTGGTAAAACCGGCATCTCTTGCCAAGGTTCAGGTGGCATCCTGTTATTGAATGTGATTACTTCTTTAACAAGCCGCGCAAAACAAAACTTCTTCGCGTAGCTCGGCAATTAAGCAAACACTCTCGTCGTCAAGGATCTGCCTGACGGGAAATATTCGTTCGAATTAAAAACACCCGAGGGGAATGTGATTTATGGGAGTTTTGATTTGATGAGGAGTGGGAAGAGGAAGTGAAATTTATCTTGGCTACTCTTGTCCTGAACCAATTACTGGATTAAGTTCTGCACAGGATGCTTTTGGATGAGCTGTAATTTAAGGCTCAATTATATTACCAGAAACAATATCACTTAAACTGCTGCCATTATTAGCAAGGAAAGTTAAGTTACAGAATTCAATTTTTAAGTGCCCTTCATTATTTGTTACATAAACGTCTTGGTTTTCAAGACATCCCCAAAACGTGCTGTTTTTAGTAATACCTATAAAAACTTTATTATAATCACCATCTGCATTATCCATGCTATAATTATCAGCCGTTTTGTAAATACCTGTTTTGATGTTTTGTGTATTCCAACTTGGGTGAAAATAAATTACGCATGTACCCGCAATACCATTTGCTGTTAGGGTTTTTTGGTTAGTAACGCCGTCTATTGTTTCAATTACACTAATGTATTCGTTCGTTCCTTGATTATTAAACGAAGTAGTATTTAAATCTATGCTGCAATCAGGATTGCCTTGTTTTAATAATACATCTACAAAAACTTCGTCAAAAACCTCGCAAGCATCATCTTCTAATGTATATAGGTGTAATTTGTAGGTTCCTCGGTGTCTCATTCCTACTTCTCCAATAGTATTTACGGGGTCTTGACTATCGAAAAAGTTTGGTCCATCCCAATTGTAGATTCGGAATCCTCCAACTTCTGGAGCGCTGACAGTCATTAAATCGCCAACGGTTACTGATATTGGAGCACTAATTTTTACATTTTTTATTGCTTTGCATTGCCGCTTTGCTTCTCGATTACAGCTGAAAAAAAGCACAATTAATGGAGTTAAAACAATATTTAATAAAACTTTTGACTCCATAAAGAGAGGATCTAAATATTTAACTTTCAAAAATTATATCAAACAAACCCTAAACTAGCGAGTTCTGTTTTTGATTTTATTTTGATGTAATTTAAAAATTCCTATTAGAAGTAGTCTGAACGATTAGTTTGTAGCATTTTTAGCCCTTACTTTTTCTAATCTTTTAGCATATGATTTATAGAAAGGGCCGAATGCGCCTCCTTGATAACCAATTGGATATTTGGTTCCAGTTGAACGGTCGGTTAGAGTTCCGGAATATGACCAACTTGCGGCCATTCTTGAATCTCCAGAGCCACTTGCCTCATTCCAAAATGCTCTTGGAGTAAAAACGTACCCATATTTATCTACATCATTATATTTTTCATCTAAAGTATCCACCATCACAAATTTTCCTTTATAGTTATCGGTGAAAACGTCTTTAATCTTTTCGTTTTGCGGTTTCATCTTTGTTAATTTTAAGATAATCAGCGTAGTTTCTCTTGAGCCATAATCAGGAGGAACACCCTCGTCATCTTTTAAATTGGAGAAAGACGAAATCAAAATAATCGTCATAATAAGCATGGTAAAAGAAATTACATTTTTCATTTCGAATATTGGTTTAAAAGTTTTGGTTCAGTTGGGATTGAAATTAGCCCTGCAATAATAATAAATATTCTCGGATCACCGCCAAAAGTTGGGGAGAGAATGAAATGGAATTCCGATTTTTGTTGAAAAAACAGCCTTGGAAAATCAACTAGAACTTTTAAAATTATTTCTTCCAGAGTTATTGGTAGAACACTTTGAGATTACCCTAATTAAACCCGTTGGTGAAACATTGCATTTGTCTTTTGAGGAGCGGAATAAGCCACCCGTTGAGCATTCTTCCAAGACGCTAATTTCAAAAGGGTTTCATGAAGAGATTACAGTTCAGGATTTCCCCCTGAGAGGCAAGCATGTTTTTCTCCATATTAAGCGCAGGCGTTGGACCGATAAGGATACGAATGGAATCGTACAGCGAGATTGGAATCTTGTTGCAAAAGGTAGCCGTTTAACTGAAGAGTTTGCGGTTTTTTTAAAAGAAATCAGTCGATACTAGCGCAAAGCTGTGAAACGATAGCTAATTTTTATGGAGTTAGCGGAAGGCAACTGCAACGTCAGTACCGAGATAATTTAAGTGAATTCAAGAATTGGGATCAGCTCACTCATGCCAAGGAATACCTAATCTTACCGGAAAATGAAGGTAAACATCTTTCGCTTGATGAAACAGCGCTTTCTCACGGAGAGCTTTATACGATTTTAACCAATAAATCTGCCAAAGGAAAATCGGGTTCGATTGTGGCGATTGTTGCGGGAACAGGGGCTGAAAAAGTCACCGAGTTTCTTTTGAAAATTCCTCTACGCCTTAGAAACAAAGTGGAAGAAATCACCCTTGATATGGCAGGAAGCATGAATAATATCGCTAAGAAATGTTTTCCTAAAGCGGTCTTGGTAACGGATCGATTCCATGTTCAGAAATTAGCCCTTGAAGCTGTGCAAGAACTTCGAATCAAACACCGATGGGAGGCGATTGATGCGGAAAATGATGCCATTGAAAAAGCGAGAAACCAAAAGAAAGGATATGCTCCTGAAGTTTTGGAAAACGGAGATACGATGAAACAGTTATTGGCAAGAAGTCGGTATGTTCTCTATAAAAATCAAAAGGACTGGACTCCCAATCAAAACAACCGAGCAGAGCTATTATTTAAGCATTATCCAGATATCCAAGCTGCGTATCAGTTATCTCAACAACTCAATTGGATATTCGAGCATACCAAAGAGAAAATATATGGTTACACCCGATTGGCACAATGGCATGAAAAAGTAGCTCAATCGGGATTTAAATCATTCAATACCATCTCTCGAACCATATTGAATCACTACACAACCATTTTAAACTACTTTGATAACCGATCAACAAACGCATCTGCAGAATCGTTTAACGCAAAAATTAAAGCATTCCGAACCCAGTTCAGAGGGGTGAAAAACGTTGAATTTTTTCTTTACCGATTAACTAAAATTTATGCCTAGTCCCCAACAATTGTACTTGATCAAGAAATGAAGTTTATTCATCGCACTTGTAATTTATTAAGTAGATACCATATTCTTGTTTTTCAGCATCAGAAAATTTATCTACTTCTAAACTCAATATTTTCATTTCTTCAAGTATTTCATTAGCTTTAGCAAGGTTTGGAATATCTTCCTCTTTTAGTTTGTTCAATTCGCAGTAAAGTTCACCCATTTCTTGCGCGGTGTTTTCAATTTTACTTTCACAACTCAACAATAGTATTGTTGTCAATGCCAAAATAGATTTAATC
>CAIUWH010000040.1 GCA_903902795.1 uncultured Bacteroidota bacterium | reverse complement strand
CGTCTAAACTAGCCCCGATTGAAGGAAGCACCGCGTGCGACGTAAAGCGGGACGACTGTTCATTGAAAACACCTAACGCCTGCTACTTATAAAACGAAAGATTACTCTTGAAAACTGTCAACCGACAACCGACAACTTTCAACCGACAACCCAATTACACCTCGTCGCTCGTAAACGTCGTAAAGCTTCTCTTTTTAAACGGTCGAACAATCAATCGCCCTTCGCGATCAAAACGAATGTAATTGTACACCCAATTTAAAAACACTACGGCTTTATTTTTGAAACCGATGAGTGAAAATAAATGCACTAACATCCACACAAACCAAGCAAAAACGCCATGAAAATGGTATCTAGGCAAATCGACAACAGCTAGGTTTCTTCCGATGGTGGCCATTGAACCTTTGTCGTTATATTCAAATGGTTTCATAGGTTTATTTGCCACTAATTTAATTAGATTTTCACCCAACAATTCGCCTTGTTGCATGGCCGGTTGCGCCATCATTGGATGACCGTGCGGATAGAGTTCACTTTCCATAGAAGCGATGTCGCCTATGGCAAAAATGTTTTCGTAACCCACGACTTGATTGAATTGATTTACTCGAATACGTTCTACTTTTTCAACCAAAGACTTTGCATCTAAACCTGCAATAGCAGCACCTTGAACACCGGCCGTCCAAATGACAGTTGCCGTTTCAAATGTTACATCCGAATTGGTGGTTATGGTTCGCCCGTCGTAATTGGTTACTCGTACGTTTTTCCACACCGTTACACCCAAATCAACTAAGAACTTTTCGGCCGCGGTGGACGATTTTTCACTCATGGTATTCAGCACACGATCGCCACTTTGAATTAAATGAATTCCCATTTTACTTACGTCTAAATCGGGATAATCTTTCTGTAAAATAGCGCGCTTCATTTCGGCCAAAGCGCCCGCTAATTCTACTCCGGTTGGACCAGCGCCTACCAATACAAAATTGATCAAAGCGTTTCTATCGGCTTCATCACGAGTCAAAACCGCTTGTTCAAAATTTTCGAGAATCAAACTGCGAATGTTGAGCGACTGCGGAATGGTTTTCATCGACATGGCATTGCGTTCGATTTCTTTATTACCAAAATAATTGGTTTTGGAACCCGTTGCGATGACTAAATAATCGTAATGCAAATCACCTATTTCGGAAATTATTTTTTGGTTTTGGGTATCGATTTCTTTAACTGAAGTGAGTCGAAAATAGAAATCGTTGTATTCTTGTATAACTTTTCGGATCGGATAGGCAATAGAACCTGCTTCCAATCCACCTGTTGCTACTTGATACAACAGCGGCTGAAATGTATGGTAATTGTGTTTGTCAAGCAAAACGACTTGCACATTTTTATTTTTAAGTTTTTTGGCCATTGCCAAACCTGCGAATCCTCCACCGATGATAACTACACGTGGATTGGATGAGTGAGGGATATTCATGTTTTAGGATTGTAAGATTGTATGTTTATAAGACTGTAAGATTGTTAGACTGTTAGACTGTTAGACTTTTAGATTGTTAGACTGTTAGATTGTTAGACTTTAGCTTTTAGCTTATTTAATGCAAAGTTACGAAGATATTAATCGATGAAGACGGGAAGTTTATAAAAAAACGACGTTCTATTTACTTTTGACTTTTCACTTTTTACTTTCGACTTTTGACTATTCACTCTTCACTTTATTTCGCATTTTTGTAACAAAAACCAACTAAGGTTTACTAACGTAAGTATGAGTGATAATTTGGAACAATCGTTTGTAAAGCAACTTAAGGATAATCAGAATATTATCCATAAGATTTGCCGACTGTACACGTCGGGTGAAGATGCACACAAGGATTTGTTTCAAGAAATTACCATTCAGCTTTGGAAGGCTTTTCCGAAGTTTAGAGGCGATTCGAAATTTTCGACATGGGCATATCGAGTCGCGTTGAATACGGCGATTACGTTGTACCGAAAAAGCACACGAAGTATTTCAACCGTGGATTACGAATCGAAGAGTTTTTTCATCAGTCAGGAAGACTACAACACAGACGAAGAAGAACAAATCAAACTGTTGTATCAAGCAGTTCATCAATTGAATGATATTGAGAAAGCGCTAATTTTCATGTATTTGGAAGAAAAAGATTATACTGAAATAGCAGAAACGTTGGGGATTAGCGAAGTCAACGCACGAGTAAAAATGAACCGCATTAAGGGAAAATTAAAAAAAATATTAAATCCGTAAGAACGTATGATTGAGGAATTGGATTTATTGAAAAAAGACTGGAAAAAGACGGAAAATTCTTTTCAGCAAATTACAGAAGTGGACATTTACAAAATGATTCACAAAAAATCGTCATCGATTGTAAAATGGATATTGATTATCAGTATTTTAGAGGTTGTACTATGGACTTTTATAAGCATTTTCTTTAATACCGATGACTATTTAAAAAAGTTGCACAGCGAAAATTTAATTAAGTATTTTAAATACTTGACCATTTTTAATTATGCCGTTATTGGAGTTTTTATTTACTTCTTCTACGTAAATTACAGGAATATTTCGGCGACTAATTCTACGAAACAGTTGATGCACGACATTCTCAAAACTAGAAAAACGGTGAAGTATTATGTTTGGTGCAATTTGGGAATGATTGTGATAAGCTCTATTGCAGGATTTGTTTTGGCTTTCTCTGTTGACCCGAAGTTGGAACAAGTTACTAATAATCCGAAAGTTTTCATAATTACTATTTGTGTCCTGGCATTGTTTCTGCTGATTTTTGTGGGTGTATTTTGGTTGTTTTACCGATTGATCTACGGAACCTTATTGCGACGCTTATTTAAAAATTACACCGAACTCAAAAAAATTGATTTATAGTTATGAAAAAAATACTGTTACTGCTGTTAGGCTTTGCATTCGGATTGGGGCAAGCCCAAAACAACGAAAAGTCATTGTTGTGGAAAATCTCAGGCAACGGATTATCACAACCTTCCTATTTATTTGGAACGATACACATCACTTGTGACGCGACTTTACCTGAAAAAGTGAAAGTGGCAATGGATAAAACCGACCAATTGTGTTTGGAATTAGATATGGACGATACCACGCTTCAAACTCAAATGATGGGTGGAATGATGATGAAAAATGGCGTAACCATGGAATCATTGGCATCTAAAGAAGATTTCAAAATCGTTGATGAATTCTTGACCAAAAACTTAGGTTTCTCGGCCAAAATGCTCAATACGCTAAAACCATTTATGGTGAGTGCAATGCTGTATCCAAAAATGATGGATTGCCCAATGCAATCGGTGGAAAGCGAATTAATGAAAATCGCAACCACGAAAAAGGAAGAGACTATTGGCTTAGAAACTGTTGCAGAACAGCTGGATGTTTTTGATGCTATTCCGTATCAAGAGCAAATGGACGAACTCATCAAAACAGCGAAGAGCGACTTGAATCGCGATAAGAAAGAACTACAAGAGATGCTCGACTTATATAAAACTGAGGATGTTGCTGCACTAATTGATTTCACCAAAAAATCAGAAAATGTAATGGTGTCCAAATACGACGACCAATTACTCAACAATCGCAACAAAAACTGGATTGATAGAATCACTAAAATTGCCCAAGAAAAACCAACCTTTTTTGGAGTAGGTGCAGCGCACTTAGGCGGTGAAATGGGTGTGATTTATTTATTAAGAAAGAACGGATTTAAAGTAGAACCCGTTTTCTAATACTCCCACTGACGCAATTTGTTCAGTTTTTCTTGCTCTTCGATTTCTTCAATGGGAATTACTTTCAAAAAGGAAGCGTGTTGCTCGATGGCATATTCTACCTTTTCTACAATTTCTTCAATCGTATCGTTTTCATAGTCAATTTCCAATGGTTCTTTAATGATGAACGATTGCAAAATGTTTTTCTTTTTCATCCGCAGCCCTTTTTTGTCAAACGAACGTCGGAAACCATCAATAACAATTGGAACTACAATAGGTCTGTGTTGTTTAATAATGTGCGCCGTACCTTTTCGAACGGGTTTGAACGATTTGGTGGTGCCTTGCGGAAAGGTAATTACCCAACCGTCGGCCAATGCAATTTTTATATTTTCGGTGTCATTCGGATTCACATCACGCTTTTCTGTTACATCTTTTCCACCCGCACGCCACGTTCGTTCTACTGTAATCGCTCCCACATACGCTAAAATTCGGGGTAAAATTCCTGCCTTCATGGTTTCGCTAGCGGCCACATAGTATACATTCATTTTGGGTTGCCACAAATAGCCTATATTTTTAATGTTGTCGGCACGACCTGAAAGACTTGCATTAAATACGTGAAACATCGCCACCACATCTGCGAAATACGTTTGGTGGTTGGAAATGAAAAGCACGTTTTTATCAGGAAGTGACCGAATGATTTCGGAACCATCAATGTGAAGTTCGTTAAATCCTCTATAGCGGCGATGTGTAATTACGCCGAAAATACGGATTAACCATTTTTTTATGAAAAGTATATGACCAAAAGGATTTCTTTTAAATAAACCCATGTTTTTAAATTTTACGAACTGCAAATCTACGAAAACAATTTATTGAAGTCATTTAAACTTCTTTAAATTGATTGTCTAATAATCTTTTTTGCCTTCAATTTTCTATTTTTTTCTCACCTTAGCACAGCCATGCAATGCAAAACAAGATAAAATCTGAAACAAAAATCCTAATTTTCCATTAAATCAAAAATGGTTACGAGACTTTATTTATAGAACCAGTTTCAGCATATCTTTTAATTCGCTAAGCATCATAGCCGTTGCACCCCAAACTGTATGTTCATAGATTTGAAAGGCGGGAACATCGATCATTTTTGCATACGATGTCTCTATTGATTTACTTACTAAACTTGAATCATCCAACAACAAATGCAATGGAGTTTCAATGATTCCGGATACTTCGTCTTCTTGAAGAACAAACGAAATTTCGGTGCTTGAAAATCCCAAAAAAGGATGCACTAAAAAATTACTCGGCGGAATATAGACCGAAGTTAGATTCTTCAGCACTTGAATATTGTCGGGAGAAACTCCAATTTCTTCATGGGTTTCACGAAGTGCTGTTTGTTGCAGATTTTCATCTTCTAATTCTACTTTCCCACCCGGAAATGCAATTTGTGAGGAATGAACACCAGGATAGGAATTTCGTTTAATCAAAGCCAAATGAGTGGTACGGTTTTTGGGATAAAACAACATTAATACAGCCGCATTTCGGGCAGTAGATTGATTCAAGCTGGCTTCTTCAAGCTGTTTAATGCGTTCTAAAGGCGCCATTTTTATGTGCGATTCTCTAGCTGGTAAATCTACATCTACCAATTTATGAATCGCCGTTATAAAATCAGAATGATTCATGACGCTGGATTTAATTTTATAAATTTACAAAAAAATAGCAAACACAGATTAAATGTATAGTAAAGAAGAAAGCCTACGAATTAAAAAAGAATTTTGGATTGCATTTGCAGCAGCTTATCCTCGAAAATGGTTGTTGTATGATACTAAAATAAAAGACGTTTCGTTTAAGTTTTATGTCGATAATAAAAAGGCGCAAGTCCTTCTGGACATCGAAAATAAGGAAGACGAAAAACGAACCATTTATTTCGAAAAAATAGAGTCTTTACGGACCATTCTCTTAGAAGAATATCTACCTGATGCCATTTTTGAACGCAATTATTATCTCGAAAGCGGTAAATTAGTCAGTAGAATTTGGGTGGAACAAGAGGGCATAAGCATCAATAACCCAAAAACGTGGCCCGATGTTTTTGACTTTTTTAATAAAAAAATGACGGCTTTTGAGTATTTTTTCTTTGAAAACGAGGATTATATTAAGGATTTGAAAATTAACACGTAAAACAAATTAAATTTTCTTTGCACTGCCGAAAATACATTTATATTTGATAAAAAAACGAATGAAAAAACTCTTGCACTCCTGTTCCTAGGATATTCACTACAATTATTTGCCCAAAAAGATTATAGTACTGTTTACAACAGCTATTCATTTATTCAAAATGGTATTGCGCTTTATGAAGAAGGAAAATTTTCAGAAGCGATATCGGAATTCGATAAAGTAGCCAAAGTTGATCCAAAATTCATCACTGCTCAATACGAAAAGGCGCTCGCTCTTGTGGCTTTGGAAAAAAAAGACGAGGCTCGAAAACTATTTGAAGAGTTATTCGCCCAGAAAATTATGCCCGATGAACCGAGACTTTTTACGCTATACGCTAGCTTTTTAAGTGATGAAAAAGAATACGATAAAGCAGAATTAGTTTTTAAAGAAGGAGAAAAAATCACACCTAATTCGGGCAACCGATTCTTACCTGGATGAATACTCAAATCCAATAAATAATAATAGTCTTCGTTGAACTTATTTTCCTTACAGTACTTCAGCGCTTGGGTGTGAGAAGTTGCATACTCTTTTAAAGGAGTTTCTTCAACGGTCGCATTATTACAGCAAATGAATGACAGCAAAAAAAGTAACGTACTATTTCTCATTTTTAATTTGTGATTTAGGTTTGTCTTTTGATTTTTGATATTGATATTGCCATTGAAATCTATAACTCGCAATTCTCATTTTTATTTTAAACCATTTACGTTAAAATAAGTCTAAATTAAGTACTCAACTTATAGCCATGAACAGTAGCACTCTTTGGTCACTTCGATTAGGTTTTTCAGGAAAACAAGCTCTTGAAATCGACACACTAGGATTAGAACAATTTTTAAAGAAATCATACAGTGCACCTTTTGATGCAACACTTCCTGCATTTTTACACGATGAACCTAAAACGATAGCCGAGTTGCGCGAATATCGGCAGAAAATTAAGAACTCCGATTCAGACGCACAAAAGAAGTTGATACGGCAGCAAATCAAAAATGCATTGGAACTAAAAAAATGGTGGATCAAGCCTATTCGCACAGAAAACTATCCACTTCGAGAAAAAATGGTCTGCTTTTGGCACAACCATTTTGTAGCAACAACTCAAAAAGTCAAATCGAATTATTGGGTTTTTCAACACAACTATTTACTGCGAGAGCATGCTTTTGGAAATTTCAAACAGCTTACTAAAGTGATGATTCAAACCAACGCTATGGTTCGCTATTTAGATAATGTCGACAACAAAAAAGGAAAAATAAATGAAAACTTGAGTCGGGAACTACTCGAATTGTTCACACTCGGAATCGGTAACTACAGCGAAAACGACATCAAAGAAGGCGCACGAGCATTGGCCGGATTAGGATTGGGAGAAATGGACGCGCAATACCGACCGATTTTTGAAGACAATGGCATTAAAACCTACTTCGGACAATCGGGGAACTTCAAAGCCGACGATTTGGTAGACATCATTTTTGAGCAAAAAAACATACCGTATTTACTCACACGGAAAATCCTAAAATGGTTCATTTACGATGCGCCTGCAGAGGAATTAGTAACTTATTATGGCGATTATTTACGAAAAGTGAACTTTGAAATGGAACCGTTTCTGACCAAAATTTTTACCGAAGAATCCAAAAAAAATAATGCCGGAAGTAAAATTAAAGATCCATTGGTGTATATAATTCAGTTAATTGACGAACTTAATGCACATGAAATTCCGGATGCATTAATTGGCTTTTTTACCAAACAACAAGGCATGGATTTACTCAATCAACCCAACGTAAAAGGTTGGGATGGCGGCAATTCATGGTTGACGTCTCAAATCTATTTACAGCGCAACAATGCGTCCGATTTGATGTGCAACGGTAAAAACATCAGTCGAAAAGTTTTCGAAAAAATACCAGAAGAAGGCAATCAACCTGAGGTAACTTTAGAGAAAATTAAAGTCGGAATCCAATTCAATTCCAAAGGAACCAATAAAGACATCATCGCCGAACTTAGTAATCGCCTACTTTTTCAAGTAACTGAAACCATGCAAAAAGACATGGAAAATCTGCTGAAATATGATTTTGATCCGAAAGGAGAAAACGCACAAAATGCGGTGCTGCGATTGTTCAATTACATCACCAAAACGCCCGAATACCAGCTCATATAACCAAAAACCTCTAAAATGAACAGAAGAAACTTTTTATCTCTGACAGGAACTTTCACCGGCGGATTACTCATCTTACCCGAGTTTCTGCATGCGTTCGGTTCACAAAACAACTTGGTTGTAGGTGAACAATGTTTGGTGTTTATCCAATTGAATGGCGGAAACGACGGCCTCAATACGTTTGTTCCGTTTGATGACCCATTGTATTATCAATACCGACCCAAAATTGCCTTGAATAAAAATGAGGTTGTAGGAAAAAATAACGGAATGGCATTTCATCCTGCTTTGAACCATTTTGCGCAAATGCAACAAAACGGCAACTTAAGTGTAATTCAAAACGTGGGTTATCCCGAACCCAATCGTTCGCACTTTCGCAGTCAGGAAATCTGGCAAACTGCAACCGATTCTAATCAATACCTCAACGATGGTTGGCTCGGTCGCTATTTGGATTTTCAATGTAAAGACCATCAACCAACGGCAGGAGTAAATTTGGATTCCATTGATAATTTAGCACTCAAAGGAAATGAACCCAACGCCATAACAGTTAAAGATCCGAACCGATTTAAAGTGAGAAACGACAAAGACGAAAACACAACTTTATCCAACAATCCGCATCTAGATTTTGTGCGAAAAATTGCTAATTCGGTGACCGAAGGCTCAGATGAAATTCAGAATGCATTGGCACAATCCACTTCCGAAATCAGCTATCCCAAAACGGGATTGTCCAAAAATTTAGAATGGATTGCCCGATTGATTAAAGGAAATCTAAATTCGAAAGTCTATTACACATCACTTAGCGGATTTGACACACACGACAACCAGCTTGCTACTCACCAGCGAAAACTCAGTGAGTTAAACGATGCTGTTTATAGCTTTTACACTGATTTAAAAAAGGCAAATCTACTGCAAAATGTAACCATCGTTATTTTTTCCGAATTCGGACGAAGAGTCAAAGATAACGGCAACGGAACTGATCACGGAACCGCCGCTCCAATGTTTGTTATTGGTGGCAACAACAAAGGAAATGTACTAGGTAACAATCCGAATCTAAGTAATTTAGACAATGGTGATTTGAAACATCAGATTGATTTTCGAAGTGTATATGCGGCTCTGCTGAAGGAAAAAATGAATTTCGATCCGACCATCATTGGAATAAAAAATAAGGTGTTGAACGGAGTTTTTTAAAACCTTCTTACTATACTTCTAAACATTAAAAGATTAAAGTATCTTTGTCGGCTTTAAAAAAATATAAAATGTTTGGAAATAAGGTCGTAAAAGGAGTAGTCTTAGTTGCGTTAGGTGCCACGAGTTACGGAATGCTGGCTACTTTTGTTAAGCTTGCCTATGAGGAAAAATTTACCACTGCAGAAGTGACTTCTTCTCAATTTATTATTGGAATCATTGGAATACTCATTATTAATTTTATCCAAAAAGCGAAATCCAACAGCAATGTAACTAAAGCGAGTCCAAAAACTATTTTTCATCTGATGTTAGCCGGAACTTCGTTGGGAATGACCAGTGTTTTTTACTATTTATGTGTCCGATACATCGATGTATCTATAGCCATTGTATTATTGATGCAAACGGTGTGGATGGGCGTTTTGTTGGAATACTTTTTAGATAAGAAAGCGCCTTCCTTTCGAAAAATAATCTCTGTTCTTATCGTTTTATTCGGAACTTTTCTCGCCACCAAATTGTACGAAGCCAACCTTGATTTAGATTGGCGCGGCATTTTTTGGGGAATTTTAGCCGCCGCTTCCTTTACCACAACCATGTTTACTGCCAATAAAATCGGATTGGGTATATCTTCTGCCCAACGAAGTTTGTATATGCTACTAGGTGGTGCGGTAATCGTTTTTGTATTCAGTATCTTAACGCAAACAACACCATTCAATTTTGATATTTTCTTAAAATGGGGAATCGTCTTGGCTTTGTTCGGAACTATTATTCCACCTCTTCTATTAAATGCTGGATTTCCATGCACCGGAATAGGATTAGGAAGCATAGTTTCATCTTTAGAACTTCCTGTCTCAGTTTTGATGGCATACCTCATTCTCAATGAAAAAGTAACATCCATCCAGTGGCTCGGAATCGCATGTATTCTACTTGCCATTATCATCATGAATATTCAATGTAAGCCTTCTAAATGCTAGCATATTAGTTGTAGAATGATTACTACAATGGTATCTTACTTTCGATTTTATTCCTAATTTAGTAAAAAAATCGTTGATGAACTATACTTGGCACTTGGTCTTAATGGCTATCCTATATATCTTGGCTGGAGCAAATCACTTTAGAAAGCCCGAAATCTATTTTAAGATCATTCCAAATTCTCTTATCTACAAAGATTTTATTAATTTCATGACAGGCTTCTTGCAAATAGTATTCGGTGTAAGTCTGTTACTACCAAAATATCAGTCTGTTGCGGCATATTCTATAATTATTTTATTACTTTTGATTTTCCCATCTAACCTTTACATGGTTTTTAATAAGAAAGCCCGGTTAGGGATACCTTTGTGGCTTTTGGTTATCCGCTTACCCTTGCAGTTTTTGCTCATCTTTTGGGCGTATCAATATGTTTAACTATTTTACTAAAATTTTTATTATGAGAAAACTTTTTGCTGAATTTTTTGGAACTTTTTGGTTGGTATTTGGTGGTTGTGGTAGCGCTATTTTTGCTGCGGGCATACCCGAACTTGGAATTGGATTTGTAGGCGTTTCTTTAGCATTCGGACTCACCGTATTGACCATGGCATACGCAGTAGGTCACATTTCAGGTGGACATTTTAATCCTGCCGTTACAATAGGATTATGGGCTGGAGGACGTTTTGCTCCAAAAGACATTCTACCTTATGTTCTTTCTCAATGTTTAGGTGCAATTGCAGCGGCTGGAGTTTTGTACTTCATTTGGACGGGCAAAGCAGAAAATGTAATTGACCTCGCCCAAGCAGGTGCTTTTGCCACTAATGGATACGGTGATCTTTCTCCACAAGGCTATTCAATTGAATCTGCATTTTTTGCCGAATTTATTTTGACTATGTTTTTCCTCATCATCATTTTAGGAGCGACCGATACTTTTGCCAATGGTAAATTTGCTGGAATCGCAATAGGTTTGGGATTGACTTTAATCCATTTAATTAGTATACCGATTACTAATACTTCTGTAAACCCTGCGCGATCACTATCGCAAGCGGTTATTACTTTGGGCGAACCGTTGTCTCAACTTTGGTTGTTTTGGTTGGCACCGATTGGAGGCGCTGCTTTTGGTGGTTTAATCTACCGTTCGTTACTACAGAAAAAAGGAGAATAAGCTTGTAAAATAGACAATCTAAAGCGGTGAAATTTCATCGCTTTTTTTTATTTTTGTGGAATGAGTAGCCTGTTTCCTGCTGAAAAAGTAGTTTTTTCTGTACCCAATGCCGAAATTGAATATCATCCTCATTTTTTTGATGAGGAGCAATCGAATGTATTCTTCACACAACTACTTTCTGAGGTTCCTTGGCAACAAGATGATATTACCGTTTTTGGGATGACTCATCCACAACCGCGACTTACCGCGCTTTTTGGTAACGAAGGCAAACCGTATTCGTATTCCAATATTGTCATGCATCCCCATAAATGGAATCCGTTGATGCTGTACATTAAGAATGAGATTGAACAGATTTCCAACGTTAGTTTCACTACTGTTTTACTCAACCTGTATCGCGATGGAAAAGACAGTAATGGTTGGCATGCCGACAATGAAAAAGAACTAGGCACCAATCCAACGATTGCGTCCGTCAGTTTCGGGGCAGAACGCGTATTTCATTTGCAACACAATTTTATTAAAGAAGAAAAAATTAAATTGACCCTTGAAAACGGTAGCTTACTACTTATGAAAGGAGAAACGCAGCATTTTTGGAAACATCAAATTCCGAAAACAACCAAACCCATTGGTCCGAGAATTAATCTTACCTTTCGAATAATTCGATAGCTTAAACCTAAAGTAAATGGAAACACTTATAGCCTATTTTGAAACAATACCTTCATTACACCGAGGTTTAATTCTAGCCGGTGGAATTGCCTTCTTTTGGCTTATTGAAAGTGCCGTTCCCTTTTTTAAGTTTGACTACAACAAATGGCAGCATGCGGGTATTAATATTTTTTTTACACTCACCACCATCGCCATCAATTTTGCCTTGGCTTTTGTTTTACTCCAAACTGCTGATTTCGTCGATGACAAAAAAATTGGTTTACTACAATGGCTGCCTCAAATGAATCCGTGGTTATTTGCGTTACTTGGAATTCTACTATTGGATTTTTTTGGCGCCTATCTTGCGCATTTTGTAGAACACAAAGTAAAGTTTTTGTGGCGTTTTCACTTGATTCATCATACCGATACGTACATCGATACCACTTCAGGGAATCGTCATCATCCTGGGGAAAGTGTGATCCGATTTGCGTTCACAACTCTCGGAGTTTTGGTTGTTGGAAGTCCAATGTGGATGGTGTTTCTCTATCAAACCTTGTCGGTGGTTTCGACTCAATTTACACATGCCAACATTTCGTTACCCAAAAAATTGGATCAAATTATGAGTTATTGCATAGTCTCTCCCGATATGCATAAAATTCATCATCATTACAAATTACCCTATACCGATAGTAATTACGGAAATATTTTTTCGGTTTGGGATCGATTGTTTGGGACATTTTTGTACATGAACCGAGAAGATATTCGATACGGAATTGACACACATATGGATCCGAAAGAGCACAATGTATTATCCAATTTACTGAAGATTCCTTTTCAGAAAGGACGTTCACCCAAAATTGAATAAAAATTTTCGTCCAATTTAAAAAGTAATTATTTTTTTTATTAATATTGGTATAGCATTTGAATGTGAACATAAATCTAACGATAATTGTACTTTTCACTAATGAAAAAAAGTAAAAGAGTAGAACTCGACACCGAGCAAATTGAGCGAGTGATCAGTATGGCTCAAGAAGAACGAAAACCATTTGAAGTTTTAAAAGCAGAATTTGGGATTACTGAAAATGAGGTAACTGAAATCATGCGGAAACGATTGACAAAAGATAATTTTGAACTCTGGAAGAAAAAAGTAACCGCGAGTAAACCTAAGCCTAAACCTCTTTCAGATGACGACTTTGACGATTTAGAAGGCAAATACTACATTAAAAATAAATTTGATTAAACCTCAACTCCTATTTTTAGGAGTTCTTTTATTTTAAAGAAAATACCCTTTTTAAAATAGAATTTACTATCGCAAGTTAAGTCTGTATAATTTTTCCGTAAATTTACATACTAACTTCTTGTGAACGCTATGAAAAAACTAATTCTCGCACTTATTTGGCTCACATTTTCTTTTAGCTATAGTCAAAATGAAAACGTAAAAAAAACAGAAGTTGATGTAAATTCCTTGATAAAAGGAACGCTATTTTACGCAGAGAATACAGAAAAAAAGCCCAATTTAGTAATTCTTATTGCAGGCTCTGGCCCAACGGATCGAAACGGAAATCAGAAAGCAACAGGTGACAATAATTCACTGAAGTTTTTGGCCGAAAGTATCACCGACCAAAAAACCTCTGTATTTAGTTACGACAAACGCATACTTCAGCAACTAAAAATGGGAACAGTTGATGAAAAATCAGCTCGGTTTGACGATTTGTTAACGGATGCTTGCGATGTTTTCAACTACTTTAAATCACAAAACACGTACGGAAAAATATACTTTGCTGGGCACAGTGAAGGCTCATTAGTAGGAATGGTCGCCTCCAACACTGCAAAAGCAAATGGATTTATTTCATTGGCTGGCCCAGGCCGACCGATTGACGTGGTCTTAGCTGAGCAAATTGCAAAAAACGGACCTATTCTAGAAGAGGATTCAAAAGTAATTTTAGCAGCTTTAAAAAGAGGCGAAACAGTTAAAATAACCAATCCGTTTTTGACGTCGCTTTTTAGAGAAAGTGTGCAGCCGTATTTGATTTCATGGATGAAATACAATCCGCAAGAAGAAATTCAAAAATTGAATATCCCGATATTAATCATAAACGGCACTAAAGACCTACAAGTTCCCGCACAGGACGCTGAATTATTGCATACAGCCAATCCAAAATCGGAGTTAGCTCTCATTGAAAACATGAATCACATCTTCAAAGAAATCATCAATGATGATGACAACCTAAAATCATACAGCAATCCCGATTTACCCGTCATGAAGCAATTAGTTGACGCAATGACCAATTTTATTCAATTGCACTAACAGATTCACTTTTTTATTAAAATGAATCCGCACCAATTAGTATTTCTTTGCCAATTTTTTTCTTATTTTGCGCCAAATAAAATCCCATGACAAACAAATTACTCGTACTTTTCACCTTGCTCCTTTTCGCATCGTGTGCAGAAAAGAAATCTGACAAAAACCTTATAATTTCGGGCACTGTAAAAGGACTCAAAAAAGGAACGCTTTATATTCAGAAAATACAAGACACCTCATTTGTAATTCTCGACACAATAGTCGTGAACGGCGACTCAAATTTCAAAAGCGAAATGAACATTGACGAACCCGAAATGATGTATTTATTTTTAGACCGCGGCGTAAGTAATTCACTTGACAACAACATTGTTTTCTTTGCCGAAAAAGGTAAAATTACCATCAATACATCGCTTGACTTTTTTACAGCAGATGCCAAAATTACTGGCTCGAAAAACCACGAATTATATGAGGAATATAAAAAAGTGGTTTCACGATACATTGATCAGGATATGGAATTAATCAGAGAACGGATCTATGCTTCAAAAGAACAAGACAATCAAACCAAAATTCAAGCCATAGAAGCCAAAAGAGAAAATATAGTGAAAAGTAAATATTTATACACAACGAATTTCGCAGTTAACAATAGAAACTTCGAGGTAGCGCCATATGTCGCTTTAGCAGAAATCTACGACATCAATTTGAAATATTTAGATACGATTCAGAAATCATTGTCTACTAAAGTAGCAAAATCCATGTATGGAAAAAAATTAGATGAATTGATCAAGCAACGAACAATAGTAGAGAACAAAGAATAGTTTCTGTCTCTTCTAAAACAAAAAACCGCAAGTTTTCACTTACGGTTTTTTTTTGAGCCGGCGGAGGGATTCGAACCCACGACCTGCTGATTACAAATCAGCTGCTCTAGCCAACTGAGCTACGCTGGCGACTCATTACGTGTGCAAATATAATAGTGAAAATGAACTTACCAAAATATTTTTACACTTTTTTACTCATTTATTATGTTACAAAGCATTGATTTTAGCAACCAATTGATTAGCAGTTTGTTCTAATTCGGCATTGATTTGCTTAAAATGTGCTTTTTTATTTTCTACTTTTTTTGCATTTACTTTAGTGATTAAAGCGTCGAACGACTCGATGGCTTCGTCAATAATTGCATTGGTTGCATCCGTTGGTTTTCCAGCAGTAGTAATTTCACAGATATAAACTGCTTCAATAATGTCCCCTAAAACGTAGTTGATGTCTTTTTTTAAATTTTTTACACTTGGCATTTTCTATTATTTTTAAAATTTAGCGCAAAATTACATATAATCTTTTGAAAACAAGCTACTAAATATATATTTCTAAAATTTTAGCTACGCCCGAAAGAGAAAACGAACCCATTTCAGCCGGAACCAAAACCGTGTCTCCCGTTACATAATTATAAGTTTCATCTTCCAAATCCAATTGGAAACTTCCTTCTACACACATATAGACTTTAAACGTTTCTGAATTTGCAACCACTTCAATATCCCCGTCAAGCGGAATGATATTCGTCGTAAAGTACGGGCAAGTGGCAACTAAATTAGACGAATTAGCAACTTCCGAATACAGTCTTTCAGCTTCTACTCTATCGTAATTGATGGCGTCCAAAGCCAAATCCACATGCAATTCACGTACATTACCATTTGCATCTTTACGGTCAAAATCGTACAAACGATACGTTATATCCGACGTTTGCTGAATCTCAGCAATTACAGTTCCGGCGCCAATGGCATGAACCGTACCTGTATTTAAAAAGAAAACATCGCCTTTTTGAACGTTTTTGGAATCCAAAAGTGTCACTAATGAATTGTTTTTCAAATGATGAAGGTATTCCTCTTTTGATGAATTTTCTTTAAAACCAACAATCAAACGCGCGTCAGCATCAGCTTGCATGACGTACCACATTTCGGTTTTCCCAAAAGAATTATGGCGTTTTTGGGCCAAATCATCATTCGGATGCACTTGAATTGACAAATCTTCACGGGCGTCAAGATATTTAAAAAGCAATGGAAATTGAGCGCCAAATTGTGCATGCACTTTTGTTCCTAAAATAGCTTCGGGATACTCGTTCAATACCTCATTCAACGATTTACCTTTCAAAACTCCGTTGGCAATTTCACTAACGTCATTTTCGACGGTAGAAATTTCCCAACTTTCACCTGTAATTTCAGATATGATGGGTTTATTCAAATAGGTTTTTAATTTGGTACCGCCCCAAATTCGGTCTTTAAGAATGGGCTGGAATTGCAAGGGATAAAATTTCATGGAAGATATTTAAAGTGCAAAGATGAAAAAAATAAAAATACTATTTTGTCAATTTATAATTTGACATTGTATATTTTCAACTAGGAAGCTGATTGCGTTTTTTTAAGAACTTTCAAGGCTTTTTCAATGTGAATCTTGCCCGACATATTATTAAAAACCAAAATAATGGTTCCGTGTTGATCCACAACAAAGGTTTGCCGACCGGGAACAATTAAAAAATCGTTGGCTACGCCAAATAGTTTTCGCAATTTTTTATCATTATCCGAAAGTAAAATAAAAGGAAGATTAAATTTGCTTTTGAACTTCAAATGTGATGTAACCGTGTCAGAACTGATCCCAACAACTTCAGCACCTAGCTCTTTAAATGCTTCATAATTGTCTCTAAAACTACACGCTTGAGCCGTGCAACCAGGTGTGTTATCTTTGGGATAAAAATAAATTACAAGTGGTTGTTTTCCAATGTAATCTTGAGAGGTAAAAACGTTGCCGTTCGTGTCTTTTGCAGAAAAATTAGGTAGTTTATCGCCCACTTGTAGTGCCATCTTAGTTTCCGTTATAGGTTACAAAATTGCGCGGTGTTTCATACAAAACAACTTCCAATTTCATATTATGATCTATGTGTACCCGCAACTTGTTCCAAATTACAACCGCAATATTTTCGGCAGTTGGGTTCAAATCTGCAAATTCGGGAACATCCAAATTCAGGTTTTTATGATCAAAGGCGTTTTCAACGTGTTCTTTAATCAGATCGGAAAGTATTTTGACATCCATAACAAAACCAGTTTCTGGATCGATTTCACCCGTAACTGAAACGATTAGCTCGTAATTATGACCATGAAAATTCGGATTGTTGCATTTCCCAAAAACGGCATCGTTTTGTTCCATGGTCCAATCTTTTCGATACAATCGATGCGCTGAATTAAAATGTGCCTTTCTTGAAACGGTTACTTGCATGGTGTAATTTAGGATTTGCTTTTTGGATTTTGCCTTTTTCTTTTTGAAATCTTATAATGTGTGCTCTTCCAAATAATGGTAAAACTCATCAAAAATTATCTTAAACCAAACGGTATAAATGTCGGGATTCTGAAGCATATCGTCTTTGATGGCTTCAATTTTCATCCATTTCCAACTTTCTACTTCTTCATCATTGATATTGGGTTCTTCGTTGCTGTAACCAATCATGACATGGTCCAATTCGTGTTCAGTCAAACCATTATCAAAAGGTGCTTTATAAATAAAATGAAAGAGTTCTTTGAGTTCTGTTTGCATACCCATCTCTTCGAAAAGTCGACGCTTACCCGCTTCCAAATTAGTTTCTCCTGCACGTTGATGACTACAACAGGTATTCGTCCACAATAAGGGTGAATGGTACTTGTGATGCGCACGTTGTTGCAGAAGCACTTCATTTTTATTGTTCAACACAAACACCGAGAAAGCACGGTGCAAAACGGCCTTTTCATGCGCTTCTAGTTTGTTCATTAAACCGATGGGCTCGTCCTTTTCGTTGACTAATATGACTTGTTCTTCCTTCATAAATTTCTTAAAGTGTGTAAAAATACGAAAAAAGTTTAGCCTATGTATTTTTGCAGTTCGAACATTCGTTAAACTTTACTTAAATCAATACATTTTGTAAACCACATGACATTTCACAACGTATATCTATTGTAAATTTGTACTCAATAAAAACAAAAGCTATGCGAAATTCAAAATCATTGTTACACTATTTAGCGTTAGTGCCGTTATTCGTTTTGAGCGCGTGCGGACAATCTTCAAATAAACAAAATTCTAAAAACACACTTGCAATGGAAAACGTCATTAGTAAACCCGAAAATCCGTATTACTCAAATATTGATACTGCCAAATTAACCGTATCGGATGCCGACTGGAAAAAAGTGCTTTCTCCCGATTTGTATGCTGTAGCTCGCGAAGCCGATACTGAACGAGCGTTTACGGGAAAAATGTGGAGTTCAGAAACCAAAGGCACGTATTATTGTGCGACGTGTGGAAACAAATTATTCAAATCAGATCAAAAATTTGTAAGCAGTTGCGGTTGGCCAAGTTTTTTTGAACAAGTGTCCAAAAATAGCATTACGTTCAAAGACGACAACTCGTATGGAATGCGACGCATTGAAGCCAATTGCGGACGGTGCGATAGTCATCTCGGACATTTATTCGACGACGGTCCAGAACCAACCGGAAAAAGATATTGCATGAATGCGGTTTCGTTAGACTTTGTGCCAGATGCTCCAGCAACAAATCCAACAAATTTAGAAACTATAGTTCTTGGCGGTGGTTGTTTTTGGTGTGTCGAAGCTGTTTATCAAAACCTTGATGGTGTGAAAAGCGTTTATTCTGGTTACGCTGGTGGAATGGTGGAAGATCCAAGCTATGAGCAAGTTTGTTCGGGTAGAACTGGAGCCGCAGAAGTTATAGAAATTACCTATGATAAAACCAAGACCAATTTAAATGAAATCTTTCAAGTTTTCTTCACTGTACACGATCCTACAACTTTGAATAGACAAGGCGCAGATTCGGGAACTCAATACCGATCAGTAGTTTTTTATAAAAATGAAAGCGAGAAAAAAGCTGCTCAAGATTTAATTGCTGAATTGAATGAAAAAGTGTTTGAGAGCAAAATTGTAACCACTTTAGAACCACTAAAAAAGTTTTACAAAGCCGAAGAATACCATCAAGGATATTATGAAAACAACAAAAACCAACCGTATTGTCAAATGGTGATTCAGCCGAAAATTGAAAAATTCGAAAAGGTTTTTAAAGATAGATTGAAAAGGAAATAAGTATTGATTCAAAAAACCGCTTGTGAAAATGAGCGGTTTTTTATTTTAAAACCTCAGCAATCTTCAACGCGCATTTTTCACCATCAATAGCTGCCGAAATGATTCCGCCTGCATAACCCGCGCCTTCGCCACACGGATAAAGTCCTTTTATCTGAACATGTTCTAAGGTTTCACTGTCTCTCGGAATTCGAACGGGTGAAGAAGTTCTGCTTTCGGGCGCATGCAAAATGCCTTCATTAGTTAAATAGCCGCGCATCGATTTTCCGAATTCACCAAAACCTTCTCGTAAAATTTGTGTGAGGAATCCCGGAAAAACCTGACCCATTTCTACTGAAGTCGTTCCAGGAACATAGGACGTTTTCGGAATAGAATCCGAAGCTTTACTTTGTGTAAAATCGACCAAACGCTGAGCAGGAACTCTCTGAGTGGAACCGGCCAAATACCATGCCTTTTGTTCAATAGATTTTTGAAATTCCATTCCGGCCAAAGCACCAAATTTAGCAAAGGGTTTGAAATCTTCGAGTTTTAATTCGACTACAATTCCGGAGTTCGCCGTAGCTTGATCTCTTTTGGATGGCGACCAACCGTTAGTAACCACTTCACCCGGACTCGTAGCACAAGGCGCAATAACACCACCCGGACACATACAAAACGAATACATGCCACGACCATTGACTTGTTTTACAATAGAATAAGGCGACGGCGGTAAAAATTCACCTCTAAAATCACAAGAATACTGAATGCGGTCAATCAATTCTTGGGGATGTTCAGCTCGAACGCCTAACGCAAAGGATTTGGCTTCGATATGAATTTTTTTTCTATCTAGTAATTCGAAAATATCACGAGCGGAATGCCCAGTGGCAACAATTACTTTATTGGCCGAAATCGTATCGCCATTTTGTGTGACAACACCCCGAATTTCGCTACTTTGTAGGATGAAATCTGTTACTCTTGTTTCAAAAAGAACTTTCCCGCCACAGTCGATGATTTTCTCTCGAATATCTTGAATGATTTGAGGCAACTTATTAGTTCCGATATGAGGATGCGCTTCCACTAGAATTTGGTCGGAAGCTCCAAAAGCAACTAACAAACGAAGAATCCGGTCAACATCACCGCGTTTTTTTGACCTTGTATATAATTTCCCATCCGAATAAGTGCCAGCTCCGCCTTCTCCAAAACAATAATTGGAATCTTCGTTTACAATGTGATCCACATTGATGGCTTTTAAATCGCGACGGCGCCCGCGAACATCTTTGCCGCGTTCGATGACAATCGGTTTCAAACCTAATTCAATCAATTGTAAGGCAGCAAACAATCCGGCTGGACCAGCACCAATTATGACGACTTCTTGAGCATGGGAAACATTTTTATAATTGGGTAATTCTATTTTTTGTGGAATAAAATCTTCACCTTTAAAATAAACACTGACTTTATAATTAATTTTAATCGCCTTTTGACGCGCATCAATGGAACGTTTTACAGGAACAATATGCTCAATTTCCTTTGATGACACATGAAGTAACTTTGCAATATAATCTTTGAGCAGACTTTCGTTCGCCGCCACTTCAGGTGCGACTTGTAATTGAATTTCGCGAGGCATTATAGTATCTTTTTGCAAAAGTAAGGAAATGCTGTTGCTTTTTATATGTATAATAAATAAACAGCATTTATAAGTTACTTTTTTTATATATTTTTTCTTACTTTATTGTAATTAAAATGTATTTCATCGATTTTATTAATCACATTATCTATTTTAAATGTATATTTGAGTGTTAAAAATATGTTTGAATTGGTTATCAAATTAAATCCAAAGGTCGTCTTGTGGTTAGGCGACCTTTACTTTTTCTCTTCAAAAGCTCGTAAAGCGAAAGAAGCTAACCAATGCTCACCTTCATAATTTCCGTCTACAATAGAAGGAAGTGAAAAATTCAAATGGTAATCTGCTACCGCCTTTAAATGATTAAACTCTTTGGGATAATCATTTAGTAGATGATAAAAATTCCACGCTCGACTAAAATTCAACCCATCTAAATGAACCAAATGACCATCCGTTCGATCGGATACTTTGGCTACTTCCCACGAAAACTTCTTAGAAAATAACTTGGGTGCAAATTTCTTGAGCCATAACAAAAAATCTTTTTTATCCATCACACGTTGCATCAAACCCATTTCTTCCAAACACGGCGATAAAAAATCGGTTCCGCTAGGTTCCCAAATAAACGGACAATCAGCATCATTTTGAAACATCCGAATTGCATTTTGTTTGATGCTATTCTGAAAAGCCACGTTTTTTGAATGCACGGCATAATCCCATGCGAATGTAAGTCCGAATGCCGTATTCGTATGCGTTCCCACCCGAATAGGATACAATAATTTAGGCAGAAACTCAGTATATCTCACAATAATTAAATCAGACAATGGTTTTAGGTTTTGAGCTAATTCTTGAGCGAACGGTTCGTTGAAGGTTTCTAATTCGAGTTGTAATTTTAAGAGCCAATTCCAACCATAGGTTCGTTCAAAAGACTTCTCATGTTTCTTATTTAAGTAGTCGATTTCGGTTTGAATATTATCTTTAGACAAATTAATTTGGAGTTTGCGAATGATTTCTTCTCGGTTGGCGAGATTGGGATAGTGCTTTAACAAATACACTAAACTCCAATGACCATGAACCGACGAGTGCCAATCAAAACAACCATAAAAAGCGGGATGCAATTTTTTGGGAGCTTGAATTTCGGTGCTATCGATTAGCATTTGTCCCAGTTTATTTGGGTATTCTTGTTGCAGGCATTTAATGGGTAAAGACGCTAAATGATTGGCTTTTTCCAATGTAAGTTCTTGTGAAAAAACAGAAAGCATCGGAACGAATAGAAAATATAGGATGTATTTCATGGGGTAAGTTTCATCAAATTTAGTAAAATAATGACAATCCATTTTTTTAACACATAGAAACATAGAAAAAAAGGATTGTATAGAAAATAAATTGTATCACATAGCCTAGAATTCTAAACTAAAGCGAAGCTTCTCCAGTTCAATATTAAAATCTTTGTATCTACGTCTTTTAAATTAATTAACAGTAAAAAGCTACCTTTGTAAAATACCTTTTGGTTGATAATATGAAGTAAAAACAATTACACCTTATGTCGAGACAGATAAAATTGATTTGGGATTTCCGCGGACCAGCTTCAGCTAAAACCGCTGAGCATCATGAAATTCACTTAAAGGAGTATATTACCATCGAACAATTTCCACTAAACATCACCGGATTTGAAGTCAAAAATGAATTGCATGCTATAGCATTTATGGTGGTAACCGACGAAAATATGATTCAGGTTAGAGATGCGTTGAAACCGCATCGTGGTGCTGTTTACGAAGAAAAAAACACTTAGTCAAATCACAGAGAAACTTCCGACAACTGCCAACCGACAACCGACAACTAATTCGCTACTTCACTCATGAATTTAATCCGCATTAACCGCAGTTCTTCAATATCGTAATCACCATCAAACTCTTTCAGTGCATCCTCAATTTTATCCGATTCGGATTCCATAAAATACTCATGTATCTCTTCTTGTTGCTCTTCGTCGAGCATTTCATCAATCCAATATTTAATGTTCAGTTTTGTGCCTGAATAAACGATTTGCTCCATTTCTTTTATCAAAGCATCCATATTCATACCTTTCGCTGACGCTATGTCTTCCAACGATAGTTTTCGGTCGATATTTTGAATGATGTACAATTTATTGGCTGAGTTAGCACCCGTCGACTTTACGACCAAGTCATCTGGCCGAATAATATCGTTATCGGTCACGTACCGACTAATGAGTTCAATGAATTCTTTTCCGTATTTTTTAGCTTTGCCTTCTCCTACTCCGTGTGTATTTATCAATTCGTCTAACGTCATTGGATATTTCAACGCCATATCTTCAAGCGATGGATCTTGAAATACCACAAACGGCGGAACGCCTAATTTCTTGGCCACTTTTTTACGCAAATCGCGCAACATTCCCATCAGAACCTCATCGGAAGTTCCAGAAGATTTTGCTGCCGTAACAATGGCTTCGTCTTCGGCTTCGTTGTATTCATGGTCTTCCGACATCATAAACGAGGTCGGATTCAAAATAAACGCTTCCCCTTTTTCTGAAACTTTTAATATTCCGTAGGTTTCAATGTCTTTGTTCAATAATCCGTCAACTAAAACCTGACGTATTAACGCCATCCAGTAGCGTTCTTCAAAGGCTTTTCCGCAACCAAAAAAGGCTTTAGTATCGGTTCTGTACGCTTTTATAGTCGCATTCACACGTCCGATTAAAGCATAAACAACTTCTTTCGATTTGTATAGATGTTTGGTGTCACGAACTACTTCAAGTAACATTTTCACTTGATCTTTCGCTTCCAATTTGGTTTTTGGGTTGCGCACATTGTCGTCCATGTCTGCTCCGTCTCCAGTCTCGCTATCAAATTCTTCACCAAAATAGTGGAGTAAAAACTTACGACGGGACATTGATGTTTCGGCGTACGCCACTACTTCTTGCAACAATGCATATCCAATTTCTTGCTCGGCCACAGGTTTCCCCGACATGAATTTTTCGAGCTTCTCAACATCTTTATACGAATAATACGCCAAACAATGACCTTCTCCGCCATCGCGACCGGCACGGCCTGTTTCTTGATAATAGCTCTCTAGTGATTTTGGAATATCGTGGTGAATGACAAAGCGCACATCGGGTTTATCGATTCCCATTCCGAATGCAATGGTAGCGACAACGACATCAACATCTTCCATCAAAAACATGTCCTGATGCTTGGCTCTGGTTTTGGCGTCTAAGCCTGCGTGATAAGGAACTGCGCTGATTCCGTTTACTTGTAAAACACCAGCTATTTCTTCTACTTTTTTGCGACTCAAGCAATAAATGATCCCCGATTTCCCTTTGTGCTGTTTGATGAATCGGATGATATCTGCTTCGACATTTTTAGTTTTGGTGCGTACTTCATAAAATAAATTCGGTCGGTTGAACGAAGCTTTGAAGGTTGTGGCATCGGACATATCGAGATTTTTCAAAATGTCTTCTTGCACTTTTGGTGTTGCTGTTGCGGTCAAGCCGATGACAGGCACATCACCTAACTGCTTGATAATGGCTCGCAAGTTTCTATATTCGGGACGAAAATCATGTCCCCATTCCGAAATACAATGCGCTTCATCAATCGCCACAAATGAAATCGGCACACTTTGAAGAAACTCTACGT
Source organism: uncultured Bacteroidota bacterium (assembly GCA_903902795.1). Taxonomy (GTDB): domain Bacteria; phylum Bacteroidota; class Bacteroidia; order Flavobacteriales; family Flavobacteriaceae; genus Flavobacterium. The sequence goes on along the minus strand of CAIUWH010000040.1, from coordinate 107,792 downwards.
ATTCTTCTTTGGTTAATGATTCAGGTGCTACGTACAAAAGTTTAGTAATTCCTGATGTAATGTCCTTCTTAACTTGATTGATTTCAGTTTTGGTTAAAGAAGAATTTAATACATGTGCAATTCCATTCTCAGAAGAAACACCGCGAATGGCATCTACTTGATTTTTCATCAACGCAATTAAAGGCGAAACTACAATGGCTGTTCCTTTTTGAATCAAAGCAGGCAACTGATAACATAGTGATTTACCGCCGCCTGTAGGCATGATCACAAAAGTATTTTCTTTTCTTATAATACTGCTGATTACAGTCTCTTGCAATCCTTTGAACTGATCAAAACCAAAATATTTTTTTAATTCTTTGTGTATATCGATTTCGTTTGTACTCATTCTGAAATTATACTGATTTTTTATCTAAATTTGTAACCATAAATATACATCTTTATTTTACTAATACAAATTTTATAATAACCAATTTTGATAACAAAAGATAAGATACTTGACACGGCTCGAAAAACAATTGAATCCGAAAGTAAATCCATCGCGCAATTAGCAGAATATATTGACGATCAATTTGTTGCAGTAGCAGAGCTCATTTATAACAGCAAAGGCCGACTAGTTGTAACCGGAATTGGGAAAAGCGCTATAATCGCACAAAAAATTGTAGCAACATTAAATTCTACTGGTACTCCTTCATCTTTTTTACATGCGTCAGAAGCAATTCATGGCGATTTAGGAATGGTTCAAAAGGATGATGCTATTATTTGTATTTCGAAAAGCGGAAATAGTCCTGAAATCAAAATCCTTGTTCCCATCATAAAAAGCTTCGGAAATCAGTTAATTGCTATCACAGGAAACCCAACTTCATTTTTAGGAAAAGAAGCACATTTTATATTAAACACCTTTGTAGAAAGCGAATCGTGTCCGAATAATTTAGCACCCACAAATAGCACGACCGCGCAATTGGTTATGGGTGATGCCTTGGCTGTTTGTTTGATGGAAATGCGCGACTTTAAACCAGAAGATTTTGCCAAATATCATCCAGGTGGTTCATTGGGTAAAAAACTGCTATTGCGTGTAAAAGATATGCTCGACACATCCAAAAAACCGTTTGTTCATCCCGATTCTAGTATCAAGAATGTCATCTTAGAGATTTCCGAAAAGCGCTTGGGAGTAGCCGCCGTGATTGAAAATGACCAAGTAATCGGAATCATTACCGATGGCGATATCCGTCGAATGCTCAATAAAACCGAAACGATAACCGGACTCACAGCGAAAGATATTATGACCGTGAATCCGAAAACCATTTCTTCTTCTGATATGGTAGTCGATGCGCTTAATATTTTAGAAGATTTTTCGATTACACAATTAGTTGTAGTCGATGATAACGTATACAAAGGTGTAATTCACTTGCACGATATATTAAAAGAAGGAATCGTATAATGGCAAAAAAAGTAAAGAAAGAGATGTCATTTATGGATCATCTTGAGGAATTGAGATGGGTTTTAGTTCGATGTTCATTAGCCATTGTTTTAGTATCTGTTGGTGCCTTCTTTTTCAGCGATTTTATTTTTAACGAAGTTATTTTCGGACCAAAAGACCCTAATTTTATAACCTACCGCTTTTTTTGCGAACTTTCAAAAACTATTGGTATCGATAGCTTTTGTGTAACCGAATTGCCTTTCGAAATTCAGAATACACTTGTTGAAGGCCAGATATCCTTATTAATTTGGACCTGCATCACCGTAGGATTCATCTTGGCTTTTCCTTATATATTGTACCAATTTTGGAATTTCATCAAACCTGCTTTGTATGAAAAAGAACAGAAATACGCGAAGTCGTTTATTTTTGTATCATCCTTGCTTTTTTTCACGGGTGTTTTGTTTGGCTATTTTGTGATTGTTCCGATGTCGGTGAACTTCTTTGCAACATTTACGGTGAGTCCGCAAATCAAAAACGACTTCAACATTCAATCCTACATTGGCATGATTAAAACTTCATCCATCGCGAGCGGATTGTTTTTTGAACTTCCTATTATCATCTATTTCTTAACCAAAATTGGTTTAGTTACACCTAAATTTTTAAAAGAATACCGTAGATATGCCATTGTAATTTTACTCGTAATTGCAGCAATAGTTACTCCTCCCGACGTAGTTAGCCAAATTATCGTGTGCATTCCATTAATGATCTTATATGAAGCGAGCATCATTATTTCGACCATTGTCTATAAAAAACAACAACAATTAAATGAGTAATTTAGTAGAAGAATTCAACGAGTACCGCGCCAAAATGAATGACAAATTGTTGGCTGACAATAATTTAGTTATCAAGCGTATTTTCAACTTAGACACCAATGCTTACTCCGCAGGCGCTTTGGACGTAAAAACCAAAGAGTTATTAGGATTAGTAGCTTCGGCTGTTCTGCGTTGCGACGATTGCATCAAATACCATTTAGAAACGAGTCACAAAGAAGGCATCACCAAAGAAGAAATGATGGAAGCCATGGGAATCGCGACTTTAGTTGGTGGTACTATAGTTATTCCGCATTTGCGAAGAGCCTATGAATTTTGGGAAGCGTTAGAAAGTGGTCAGTAATCAGTGTTCAGTTTTCAGTGATTAAACTAAAGTTCTCAGAATTTCAAGTTAAAAGCGCAAATCAAACTAAAACATTTTCGTTACTTTGTCTAACAATCTAACGATCTAAAAATCTAGGAATCTAAAAATGAAATTAAGAGCCGAAAATTTAGTTAAAACCTACAAAGGAAGAAGTGTTGTAAAAGGCATTTCTGTGGAAGTGAATCAGGGAGAGATTGTAGGATTATTAGGTCCGAATGGAGCTGGAAAAACTACATCCTTTTATATGATTGTAGGCTTAGTGAAACCCAATTCGGGTAACATCTATTTGGACGATATGAACATCACCGAGTTTCCGATGTACAAAAGGGCGCAAAACGGAATCGGATATTTGGCGCAAGAAGCTTCGGTATTCAGAAAATTGAGTATTGAAGACAATATTTTGAGTGTATTGCAATTGACTAAATTAACCAAAGAGCAGCAAATCGCTAAAATGGAAAGTTTGCTGGATGAGTTCGGTTTACAACACATCCGAACCAATCGTGGCGACTTACTTTCAGGTGGAGAACGACGACGAACTGAAATTGCTCGTTGTTTGGCCACCGATCCAAAGTTTATTTTATTAGATGAACCGTTTGCTGGAGTTGACCCTGTGGCGGTTGAAGACATCCAGCGTATTGTAGCCCAATTAAAAAATAAAAACATCGGAATATTAATCACCGATCACAACGTACAAGAAACTCTGGCCATCACCGATAAAACCTATTTAATGTTTGAAGGTGGCATTTTAAAAGCTGGAATTCCAGAAGAATTGGCCAATGATGCAATGGTACGAAAAGTGTATCTCGGTCAGAATTTCGAATTACGTAAAAAGAAATTGGAGTTTTAATGGAACCATCAATCGAGCAGATAAACCAATGGCGCACCGATTCAAAAAACTGGAAATGGCGCGTGTTTTATTACAACAAAGAAGATTCCCGATTGTTGGTCGATAAATCCAATCCTAATATGGGTTCAACTATAAATTTTGCGCACCCAAAATCTTACTTCTTTTTTATTGGAATGATTATCTTTTTTGGGATTGTAATTTTCACAATTGTCTTAGCCGAAAAATAAATCAGTTTACCGTCAAATAACGCAACATTTTTGGTGTACCGTTGTACAAATTCAAATCTACTTTTTCTGGAATTCCGTCAATAACTCCTTTTTCGGTAAACTGCCAAAAATTCCAATCGTCGTCCATAGTTTCTTTCCACGGATTGTAGTTGGCAATCCAAAACGTATAACCATCAAACTCGTCTTCTAAGAAATCTTGGTAGTATTTTTCACCCGAATAAATAATCGGTTTTACTTTGTAATGCTTCTCAACATAATTCAACCATCTTTGCAAACCCAATTTTAAACTGTCGAGCGACTGACTCTCAGGCAACTTTTCTATATCCAAAACTGGTGGCAAGTCGCCTTTTCTGAGCTTGACTGTTTGGATAAAATTTTTGGCTTGCTCAATTGAGTTTTCATTCGGACGGTAATAATGGTACGCACCGCGAATGAGTGATTTTTCTTTTGCTTCTTCCCAATTGGATTTGAATTTCGAATCGACTCTATCCGATCCTGCGGTTGCCCGAACAAATACAAAATGCAATTTGTAATGATCCATGGAATCGATTGCTGCCCAATCGATTTTCCCTTGGTATTCAGATACATCAAAACCTAGAACTAAATCTTCGTGACGTTTTAATACTTGATGAATTCGGGCGCCGTCTATTTTATTTTGCTGCACTAAATGGTTGCTTTTAAAACTAAAATAATAGAGCAACGCATCTTTATAGTGGTACACTGCAAAGAGCAGTGAAAAAAAGATAAGTGAAATGAGGGTGAATTTAGTCCAAAAACTGGATTTTGAAGCGGTCGATTTACGGACAGGTCTTTTCCGTACAGTAGTTTTTGCCATACTTATAGATTCATCTCAATCAATAACTATTTTTTTGAAACTATATTATTCACAACGGAAAGTAAAACATACATCAAGATGATTAAAGGCACTGCTGTAAACTGAAGAAAGATCAACAACACTAAAGAAGCCACCAAAAACCCAATTTGCAATTTGTATTTCTGAAAACTAAAATCTTTTATTTTTAAGGAAAAAAGCGGGATTTCAGCATTCATGACATACGCACTCAACAAAGTGATTACTAATAAAACCCAAGGATTGTATATAAAAGAAGCCCATTCAGTAAACGGATTATCCTGTAAAACCAACGGTAAACTCATAATAAACAAAGCATTGGCTGGCGTTGGTAAACCGATGAATGAATCTGATTGACGTGTATCGATATTAAAATTGGCCAAACGATAACAGGCACCAAGCGTAATAATAAATCCTAGAAACGAGAATTGAAAAAAAGATAGATCATTGACAACTTTCATAAATCCGCCATTGAACGAAAGCATATGATACATCACATAACCCGGCGCCAAACCACTAGTTACCATATCTGCCAACGAATCCAACTGAACGCCTAATGGTCCGGCTACACCCCATTTTCTAGCCAAAAATCCATCGAAAAAATCAAAGAAAATTCCCAAACACACAAAAAGAAAGGCCAACTTAAAAGCTGAGCTTGCAATAAAAACGATGGCAATACATCCGCAAAAAAGATTTAAAAGTGTTAGTACGTTTGGAATGTGTTTTTGTATGTTCATGATTTGATTTTTCAAAAAACAAATTTAGTACAATAACTTAAAGAGAAGCACGTTTTTACTAGAGAATTTTATTTCGCGTTCTACAACTGTTTTTAATATGTTAATAGCGCTTCTAAGAGAATAAAAATTTATATTTTTGAAAAAAATTGCCTTGAATAAATTAGTGCTCTTTATTTTGATCTGTAGTTCGCTATCGTATGGTCAAGCCGTTAGAAAATATTCTAATGAGTTTTTGAGCATTGGTGTAGACGGAGCTGCGTTGGGCATGTCGAACGCGGTAGTTTCTAGCACCAATAATGTAAATTCAGGTTATTGGAATCCAGCTGGACTGATTCACCTTGAAGATGGCGAAGCTTCAATTATGCACGCTAGTTACTTTGCAAATATTGCACAATATGACTATGCGGCGTATGCCAAACCAATCGACGATCGCAGTGCATGGGGAATTTCGCTCATCCGATTTGGAGTTGACGATATCTTAAACACCACTCAATTAATTGACAATAACGGAAATATTGATTACAATCGTATTAGTCTATTTTCTACCGCCGATTACGCCATGACTTTTTCGTACGCCAGAAAACTAAAAGTACCTGGTTTTCAGTACGGTGTCAATGCAAAAGTGGTGCGAAGAATTATTGGAGATTTTGCTAATTCGTGGGGATTTGGAGTCGATTTCGGATTGCAATTCGAGCGCAACGACTGGCACTACGGACTGATGTTACGCGACATTACAACAACTTATAACATCTGGGCCATCGACGAAGAGCAATTTGAAACCATTAAGAACGCGATTCCCGGCGAGAACACAGAGTTGCCCGAAAGCACCGAAATTACCGCTCCGAAAGCTCAACTCGGAATGTCAAAAAAATACGAATTCCACTATGATTATACACTTTTGGCAGCGGTAAACTTAAATATGCAATTTGCCCGAACGAATGATATTCTGTCGACTGATTTTGTCAGTGTGAGTCCAGCGCTCGGATTCGAATTTGGTTATACCGATTTAGTATTTTTAAGAGCTGGCGTGGGCAACTTTCAAAACATCACACAAATTGACAATTCAACAAAGGTTGGTTTTCAACCCAATATCGGACTTGGTTTTAAATACAGAGGCATACAAGTTGATTATGCTTTGACTGATTTAGGAGACCAAAGTGCGGCCTTATATTCTAACATCTTTTCGGTAAAAGTCGATTTAAGCATTTTTAGATAACTCCGTATGCTAAAAAAATTACTCTTTTTTTTCTTTGTCCTCACTCAAACTTTCGCTCAAAATCCGCCTTTATCCGACCAAGCTACGGTAAGTATTTTCACGTGTGGACGAGGCGAACAATTATACTCGACCTTTGGTCATACCGCCATCCGAATCAAAGATCCACTGACCAATTTGGATGTGGTTTACAACTACGGCGCTTTTAATTTTAGTACGGAACATTTTTACCTAAAATTTGTTAAAGGCGATTTACAGTATTTTATCGTCGCTACCAGTTACAACGAATTTATTTATGAATACCAATACGATGGTCGAGAAGTAATTGAGCAAACCTTGGATTTTCCACTGGTCAAAAAGCAAGAATTATTTGAAAGATTGAATGCTTCATTACTTTCGGAAGAACGCAATTATACTTACAAATTTATCGATCAAAATTGCACGACAATGGTTGTCGACAAAATAAATCAAACCTATGGTACAAAATTAATTCGAAAAGTTGACGATCAAACTATTAGTTATCGCGAAGTATTGTATCCCTACTTTGATAATTATTTTTGGTACAAACTTGGAATCAACGTCATTTTCGGCGCCAAAACCGATAAAAAAGCGGAGCAGTTATTTTTACCGGTAGAGCTATTAAACAGCTTAGATGCCGCCACAATTGAAGGTAAGCCAATTGTAACCAAAAAAGAAATCCTAGTACAAGAAGTTGTAAAAACACATCACTTTTCTTTTTTCAACAGTATTTACTTTGTTGCGGTGTTGCTTCTTTTACTTCTTCTGACTCGAAAAATCTGGCTGTACAAATCATATTTATTGATAAGTGGTTTAGTAGGTTTGTTCTTGTGTGTAGTAGGATTATTTTCGCTTCATCAAGAAGTATTGTGGAATTATAACGCTTTGTTATTCAATCCGCTTTTTCTAGTATTGCCTTTTTTAAAATCGACAGCACTTAGAAAACTTGTTCTTATTTGCCTAGCACTATTGGCAATTTATTTAGTGGTAGTGATTACGAAACCTTATGTGCTCCTGATGATTCCGTTTATGATTACCCATCTGTTGATGCTGATGAAGTTGCTTAGAACTTTGAAAGTAAATTGAACTATTGTCCTCTGTAAAACAATACGGTGCTGAAGGTTTTTACGAATATATTAATGTCTAAAAAGATACTTCGGTGTTTGATGTAATACAAATCGTATTGTAATTTAACCAAGCTATCGGCAATCGAATCGCCATACGAATAATTGACTTGCGCCCAACCCGTTAGTCCAGGTTTAATGATGTGTCGCGTCTCGTAAAAAGGCATTACTTCTGCAATTTCGTTTACAAAAACAGGTCGTTCGGGTCGTGGACCAATAATCGACATATCGCCTTTCAGAATATTTACAAACTGCGGGAATTCGTCGAGTCGTGTCTTTCTCAAAAATTTACCAAAAGGTGTAATTCGCGAATCGTTAAATGAGGTAAATACGGCACCATTTTCCTCAGAATTTTTCACCATAGTCCTGTATTTCAATATTTTGAATGGTATTCCGTTTTTGCCGACGCGCTCTTGGGTATAGAATAATTTTCCCTTGTTACCCATCATATTTCCTATAAAAATGAAGGGCAAAAACAACAATCCGAACGATAACCCAATAAGTGAAAAAAGTACATCAATTAGCCGTGAAACCAACAAATACAATTGATTTTGATTATTTCTACTAAACGGAAAATACCTGTAGAAATCTCTAGAAACATACTGAACTGGAATACGTTGCGTTATCGTTTCATACAATTGTGTATATTCTTTGATTATGACTCCATTTTCAAGTAAATGAATCAGCTGATTGTATAAATTGGTCGTAATTCCCTCTGTTTTCTGAGAAGCCACTACAATTTCTGAAATCGATTTACCCTTAAAAAACTTCTCTAAATCATCGGCATTTATGTTAATAATCGAATTGTAATTAACTTTAGAATTCTGTTCACCATCAGAATTGACAAATCCGATGAATTTATAATGCGGATCAACACTTTCTAGTCCACTAACCAATTCTTCCAGTTGCGCTTTGTCACAAACAATTATAGCATTTTTAATGAACCGATGGGAAGCTAAAAAAGCAACATAAAATAATCTCCACAATAACAAGGAAACAAAAATCGACAGGTAAAAAATAACGATTTGTATACGATTTGAAGGCAGCACGGGTGTGTAAATTGGAGTCAACAGATACACTAAAACTGTAGTAGATGTCGTTAATATGATGCTTTTTATGATCTGGAATTTACTGCTTGCTACTTGTAAATTATACATTTCAAAAACAGAAGCAAAAATATTCAAGTAAATGGCAAGCACAATAGTCCAATAATAATTGCTTGTTGAAAAAGTAAAATATTTGAAGTTGAAAATCGAACTTATGAGATATAACGCAGCCAATACAAAGATGACATCAAACACTTTAAGAAGTATCTTTCGTTCTGAAATTTCGAAATGTATTCTCTTAGTAGAATTCATCTATGCGCTTAATTATGTTCTGCAAGGTACCAAATTTAAGCCAAAGTTAACTATTATTTTAATATTTCAAACCACTTTTCTTTGACCGTTTCCCAATCAAAATCTTCGACTAAAGCTCTAGCATTATCAACTATGGCTGAACGTAATTGTGAATCTTTCAACAACAATTCTATAGATTGAACCATCTGAAAAACATCGTTTTCACTCACTAAAAGTGCATTCTTTTTATCTTCAAGTAAATACGGAATCCCACCAACATTGGTCGACACGACAGGCAATCCCAAAGCCATTGCTTCGATTACACTAACCGGAGTATTATCAAAATAAGTGGTATTGATGAATACTGAATATTCTTTTGAAAGTTCAACCCATTTCTTCTTTGACAATTTGCCCGTAAATTGAACTTCAACGTTAAGCTCTTCGGCAAATGCAACACAGTTTGGTATTAGATTTTCCTTATCAGGACCGACCATACACAGTTGTGCATTGGGATACTTCTTCTTCAATTCAGACAAGACTTGTATGGCCATTTTGGGATTATAAATTTTAGAAAACGAACGAACCCACAGTAGTTTTGGCTCTATACTTTCTCGCTTAAAAAAAGGATATTTATTGATGGCTACAGTATTGGCAATCAAAAGTAAATTCTCAGAGTATTTTTCAGAGAAATGACTGAACAAATAACCCGATGGCGCAATAATTTTAAAGGCGTTTTTAAAGATTATATCACTCAAATACGGACTTCTATTTAAACGATTGGGTAAATCTCCACCGTGTAATTTAGTGATGTACTTAGCTCCCAAAATCCGGCATAACTGAGCAATAACAAACGCAAACCAGAAGTTTTGAGTACTGTACGTATCAATCAAAACATAGCGAGCTTTTCTATGAAATCGAAGGGTAGTAATGATTATGTCCAGCATCCTTACTATTTTATTTTTCTTGGAGGAAGCATACATCAGTTCGTAGCCTTCTTTCTCTAAAAAATGACCCAATGTTTCAATAGATGTTTGGGTATTTCCATGTTTGGAAAGCTTGTTACCGATGTAGAGTAGTTTAATCTTCATTGAATTGGACTTTCAATAATGCCAAAGAATAGACAAACGCAGGCGCGGCTATTCGCATTGCTGCATGATTAATGGTGAGAAGCCAAAAAAACAAAAAACAAAAAATGTAAATATTTTGTTTGTTGTCCAAATACAAAATCATTGGAGTAATAAAAAGCACTAATAGCGCCAATATTCCCAATGCGCCGTGTTCCGACATTAATCGCGAAATCTCATTATGTGATAACGACCTGAATCCGTTGATGCCTGTTCGAATTTCAGTAGCGCGTGCCACTCCAGCACCAAAAAAAGGATGATTTAGAAAAATATCAAACTCTTGGGCTGCAATGTCTTCCCTACCTGTAAGTTGACTTTCCTTGACGCGACCTTGCGCATCTTTATTAGCATATCTTTTTTCGATTAATCCGCCTGTTTGAAACGAAGTATAGGACCAAACAAGCAAAAATACTACAAACAAAAAACCGAAAAAGTAAAATAGCTTTAACTTACCCTGACTCTTACTGTTAATGTAAATAAAGTATAACAGGAAAAAAATCATAATTAATCCGGTTAACATTCCGCCCCTTGAAAAAGTCACCAAACCTCGATAACTAATCAAAAGGGCTACCCCAAGGTTGGCAATAAATATTAATTTAGATTTAGAAACCAACAGTATACGAGAGAAAAATACAAACATTCCCAAACCTAAAACAGTTGAAACTTGATTCGGACCAAAGCCACCTGATAACTCCGTATTCGATCCTGTACCCGTCAAAACTTCTTTAATATTTGGAGTATACATCATCAAATACATCGCACAGGAGACGACGGGCAAACCAATCATCAGTAAGATATTATTTAATTCATCATACGATATTTTCCTATTATAAGTGTACATAGATGCTAAACCCAAACAAATAGGTCCAGCAATATTAAAGGCAATGGTTTTTCTGATTTCAGTTTGCAAATTCAGTTCATGGGTTGCCATTAAAATTCCAGGTACGAGCAGTAAAATATAAATCCAATATGGAACTGAATACTTGGAAAATCCGGAATAAAATATACCCATAATGATGAAAATCATAACCCCATACTTTGAAAACTCATACACTGGATTACCATCGGTCATCCTCAGTAATACTTCGCTTCCGATGATATAAGCCGAAGCATAAAGGACTTCATTGTTTTTATTCCGCTTTTTAATCACAAACAAAATTCCAATCAGAATAATTGAGTAACCGTATACTTTCGCAAAAACAGGCACCAAATAAATCAGCACACCTATTAACAAATGGGCAGCGATTAGAAAAAGATAATTTTTGTCTCTATTTTGCATGAAATCAGTTCGTTTCTATCCACTCAATATAGTGGTTTATAATTGCTTTTTCAGAGTAATTGTTCAGAATCGTTTGGTACAAAGCGCTTCCAAATGTATTCATTAAATTGGGATTATCAATCAATTGTACGAGTGCATTGAAAAATTCATCTGCATCACCCGATTGAACTAAAAATCCGTTTTTATGGTTCTGAATCAACATCGGAATTTCGCCCACGGCAGTCACAACAACTGGTAATTGATTCATCCCGTATTCCAACAACGAAACGGGCAATCCTTCTGAACTGGATGTCAAAATTCCAATATCCGATTGATCAATAATGGCCGCACTATCATTTCTTGATCCATATAAGTAAACGGTTTGTTGCAATTTCATCTGAGCGATTGAAGTCCGAATTGACGCCGAATACGCATCTTCAAAATCTTTTCCCACTAAATGGAATGACCAATCTGGATGTGTTGCCCTTAGTTTTTGAGCTACTTTCAACAGTAAAAAATGATCTTTCTGAGCCCGCAAATTTGCTAAACATAAAATACGTTTCCGTTCTGTCCCCAAAAGTACGGTTTCTCCTTTTATTTGGGATGATTGTTGCGGCGTAAAATTAGGAAAATAGATTACTTTTTTACAATTTAATTGAGACTCTGCCCATTTTTTTAGGTGCTGATTGACGGCGATAATTCCGCTGAAAAAATAAGAAGATATCTTTAAAACTGCACTTTTTCGTTCATGAAGAAATTCGCTCTTTCCATAATGATCGTGCCAAATCAACTTTAATTTAGGTAGGAATATCTTCACCAAAACCGCACTAAAAAAAGAGGTGCTGTGGGCATGTAGCACTTCAATTTTATTGTTTTTTAAAAAATAATATAGTTTTCTAAGTGCTGCAATATCAACGGTTTTCTTCTTATTCAAAAAACAATAGGGCACTTTATTGCTTAATTCTGAAACTAAACTGCCTTCCTTTCTTGTAACAATTATCCCCGAAAACTCAATGTTATCCGATAACAGATTGGCGTAATTGACTGCCATTCGCTCGGCTCCACCCGTTTCCAATGAATCGATTAGTTGTACAATTCTCATCGTTGCAACAGTTGTTTGATTTGACTTTCAAAATAGTCCAAAGTGTATTTCCGCGACCAAAGCATCGATTCTTCCCCCATTTTTGCGTACTGCTCCGGGTTTTCAAGCAAGGCTGAAATCTGACGCACATCATTATCAATAGTCATCGTTACTACCACACCTCTTTTTCCGTGATCGAGCATACTCGGAATACAAGAAACTTTTGACGCAATCGGTACGCATTTCCAAAACATACCTTCGGCGACTACTTTAGGCCAACCTTCACTTTTGGATGGTAAAATTACAAAATGACTGTCGCAATAGGCTTGTTTCACAGTTTCTACATCTTGGTTTCCGAGTAAGAAAACAAAATCAGAGACGTTTTGACGCACAATGTAATCCGCTAAACGCTCTTTTTCTGGACCTTCCCCGTATATTTTTAGAGAAACATTTTTTCCTAATCTTTTTAATTCTTCCATCAATTGGATGGCGTAGAGTGCATTCTTTCCGGTAGTGAGCGTTCCCACATAAATGAACTGGATTCCGCTTGAAAAATCGGGTTTGATTACTTCTTTTTTATCCGATTCAAAATACGTTGCTGTAAAAAAAGGTTTTATGTTTGCAGACGAATTCTTCCACTCGCCATAAACCAAAACCTGCATGTTCCGCGTTAAAATGGGGTTGCTAATGATCCATTTTTGCAATCGATAACTCCACGGTTGCTTTGAATTCGGATCCCAATTTCCAGCGTATTTGGCTGTTTTGGGTTTAAACGGAAAAAAAAGTTGGATGATACTTCCCAATAATCCAATGTTACCTGGACATCGTAAATGAATGTGATCGGCCCAATACATTCCTTTAAAAATAACGACTACATTATAAAAAGAGTACAATAGCGCTATTAGAGTAGAGGAAACCGACTTCAAATTGGCTTCTTTAGTGGTAAAGAAAGAATGTACTGAAAACGGAATTTTAGTTCGCAATAAATTGGTTTTATTCGTACGAATCGGACAACAAAACCCAACTTCGTCTACATATTTTTCCCAAATGACCATTTCACGAACATACGGACTATAAGCCGAATACTCGTTATCCAAATGGATGATGGGCGAGGTTGAGACGATTAAAAACTTCATTAAATATATCCTTTTGAACCTTTGTCTGAAACTTTTACGGCGGGCACACCCATGACCACTTCACCGTCGTTAACATCAGAATTGACCAACGACGAGGCAGCAATCAGGGCGTGATTTCCAACGGTTATTTTTCCGGCTACTACAGCATTGGCTCCGATATAAACATCATTTCCAATTACAGGCACACCGCGTTTTTCTTCGAGTCCGGAAACTCCAATAGTTACCCCTTGACTGATGTTACAATTCGAACCAATAATGGCATTTGAATTGACAATTATTCCACCAAAGTGAGCAATGTAAAAAGATGGCCCGATGGAAACTGATGCTGGAATTGATATTCCGGTCATTATTTCTATTCCTTTTTGCCACAGAATCATCGGAGCTAAAAATAGAAAACGAAAGGATTGTATCGTGACTTTTAAATGCATGTAATGAGCAATCCGGTGTTGATAAATCGCCCAAAATCCTTGAGATAAAAATACGATGGAGAGAAAATTTCCACCATATTTTTTATACTTTCTGTAATCCGAAAAGATGAGTTGCGCTACCGTCATTTTTCTAATTTTGGTGGATTAAAAATTAAACCAAACCAACCGGAAAGTCGTCCCATTGACTCAGTAAAAGCCTCATATTTTTTTTGAGAAGTGAAACTATTGGTGAAACGAATTAAAGTCAATACCAGCGTAATCGTGTGCCATTTAATTCTATTTTTTACTGATGGATGCGCAATTTTTATCCTCCAAACGTACCAGCCGTTGCGCACTACCATTTTTCCGTATTGGTATTTATTCGGTCGACCCGATTCGTTGTGATAATGCGCCAATCGTGCACTAGTATTGATGTATAACTTTCCAATTTTGGACAAACGAAGGGTAAAATCGGCGTCTTCATACAATCCGTATCCTTCAAAATACGTAGAAAATTGTAACGTTTCAAATACTTCTTTTCGAAACGACGACACGCCGCCCATTAAATGTTCTACTTCATATATTTTTCCAGATGGAGGTAAAAAACTGGTGCTTCTTCCATGAGCAAAATCAGGAAACCAACACGGGTCTTTATCGGTATCCAATCCCAATCGCTTTCGCATTAAAAATCGGCTACCATCCTTTCTTTTCCATCCATCAAAAAAATACTCGTCGAACGCACATTGTGATGATGATTCACACGGTTCCCAAACTACTTCATTGGTGATAAAACCTCCAATACTAAGTGCCTCAGGATGTTTTTCATAACCTATACAAATTTCTTTAAAATACTCTTTCTCGAGTATCGTATCATCATCTAAAAAACAAACAACATCAGTAGTTTCGTTCACTTTTGCTATTCCGAAATTGCGTTGCCGTGTGAGCCCGCGGTCTTTCGCATCCACTAAATAATAGTGTAAGTTATGAAAGTTATGTTGTTCAATTGCTTCTTTCGTTTCATTGTTTGTTGAACCATCTACAATAATAATTTCATTGGGAATCAGCTCTTGTTGGTAAACAGATTCCAATAAGTTCAGCAAAGGTTGCGCACGCATATACGTACAAATGATGAGCGATAGTTGCATTAAAACTTTTTAATTTGAGTGTTGAAATAAAACAATAAAAACTTTTTTGAGATGATTTCAACTTTCAATTGATAACCTGCTTTTTCAATTCCAATGATTGAACTAGTGTTATTGTCATTCACAATGATGAACAATTCGTCGTACCGTCCAGAAGCTAGCAATTCGTTAGAAACTCTATTAATAACTCTTGGATAAATTGATTTTCCTCTGTAATCAGGATGTGTAAAACAGTCACCAATAGCGGGGCCTTTTTTACCGATTAACCGCAAGACATTTAAATATTTAAAAACAGTTGTTTTGTGCACAACTATGTCGTTTTCATGAATCACATAATCGGTTCGATTAGAATCTATAGTGCTTTTTTCAAGTTCGTATTCAAGTTTGGGTAACTTCAAATCAACATGCTCACGAATAGAATAAATTCTAATGTGAATGCTGTAGATTTTTAAGTATTTGCGTACTAGTTTCAAAATAAATTACTTTTTAGCGATGAAAATAATATTATTCCAACCTTTCAATGAGTTGTATTTTACATTGTGCTTTTTGTAGTAGTCATTTAAGGAGAGTACTTCGACCACTTTAAAATTAGCATCTTCTAAATGTTTCCTCAGTCCATTTTTCGTAAAATAATAACCCTTTACGTCATAGCCTTTGAATCCGGTCATTCGATTTCCAGGTTCATTGCGTAAAAACGGCTTTAAACATCTTCTCAAGAAAAAATAAATTGTTTTGAGCGGCGCACCCGATTGATTATGCACAGATCCGATAATGTATCCGCCTGGCTTTAAAATTTCGTTTGACGTGCTAAATATCTTGTATCGATTTTCTTTTTTGTCAACATACGTGAGCACGCTGTTCATCAAAGTAACCAACTCATAGGTCTCTTTTTGATCTGAAAATTGCGTGGCGTCGCCTACTTTTAGCGTTACCTTATCACTTAGATTCCATTCTTTTATATTCAGATGGCCTTTTTTAATCATGTTTTCGGATATGTCGGTACCTAAAACTTTCTTCAAGTCAAAGTACTTCATGAGTCCTAAAATTTCCCGTCCAGTACCACAACCAAAAATCTTAGCATTTTCAACTTTCAAACCATTTTGGTTCGTCAATTGCGCAACTTTATCATACAAATAGGCCTCGTAATCCGAAGTTTGCGTTGCTCTATAATCTTGCGTATGGATTACGTTTTCAATCTCCCAAAAATCTTTATTCTCAATTTTCATTTTTAACTCCTTGTATTTCTGCTGAATAGTCTTTCTTAAGTAGGAAGGAACTTGCTATTTTGTAGCAAAAAATAATAAATTATTATATCCTTTTAATCGATTGTATTTGAAATTTATTTCTTTGTAATATTCTGATAATGATTTGATTTCGATGTTTTTAAATCCATTATCGGCCAAATGATTGTACAAATCGGATCTTGAAAAATAATAACCGGGCACATCACAACCATAAAATCCAGCCGTTCGATTTCCAACTTCATCCTTTAGGAACGGTTTTATCAATCGTCTCAACATAAAAAATGCCGTTTTTTGTGGCGTCCCAATTTGGTTGTGTACAACTCCAATTAAGCAACCGTTCGGTTTTAGAATGTCGTAAGCTGTTTTAAAAATGGTATATCGATCTTCCTTTTTATTGACATAAGTCAGCATACAACTCATCAGCGTCACCAATTCGTAGCTTTCTTTATCATCAGAAAACTGCGTGGCATCACAAACTTTCAACGTTACTTTGTCTTGATAACCCCAATTTTGCATGTGAATTTTAGCTTTGCTAATCATATTCTCAGCAATATCAGAGGCGACAATTTTCCCAACGTTAAGTGAGTGCAAAATTCCGTTGATTTCTCTTCCAGTTCCACAGCCAAAGACTTTTGCTTTGTTGATTTGCATTTTTACCGTTGAAAAATAATCGCGCGCTTTTTCATACAAGTACTTCTCATAGCCTGAGGTATTTTGGATGGATTTATCTTGAGAATATATGACATCTTCACGTTCCCAAAAATCTTTATTTTCAACTTTCATAGGTACTGTCTATTTTTTGAAGTACGAGAGCCACTTCGAAATGTTCTTTTTATGGTTTTTTAAATATTTTTCAAAGTAAGTAAATAATTTAAAAAGAATGGGCTTTGTGATGCAATAATAATGCGATTCGTGAAAATAAATAGGTTGTGTGTTGAAACTATTTTTAAACTCAACTACACCTTTTGAACCACCTAGAGAAATGTTGTAACCGATGCAATTTTCTTCCAGAGATAATTTCAATGCCTCCCATTGCAAAAAATGTCCGACTAATAAATCGGGCGTTTCTTTGACCGTTCCGCCTAAAATATAGGTGTAATAATTTCCCGATTTGATGAGTAAAATCGCACCTTTTAATGCACCATTCTTGTATGCTGCCAACACTTTGCCTTGATTATTTTCGATTAAACCTAGAACTGTCGTTTTAAAATCCTTCCAGCTTCGTATCGAATAACCCGCTTTATCGGCATTGGCTTCACACAATTGATAGGCATGCTGAATCTCATCGAGCGATTGCAGATCTTTTAACTCTAGTTCTTTTCGATTGGAACTTCTGATGTCACGACGAACGGACGATTTGAAATCCATTAACAATGCCTCTGAGTCGGAGTAGTTTGATAAATCAATCCAATTCAATCCTTTTAAACTGAAAACATACTTAAACTGATTTCCTTTTTTAAACGAATGTAATGCGGTGAGTAATTCGTTGTTTTGATATAAATACAGACTTGGATGCGCTTCGGCTAAAAAAGGTAAATTCAACTGACAGTAACATGCCTTGAGCTCTTTGGCTCTTTGTGGAATTTTTTCAATCAGCTGATTCAAAACCACATAATTCTCGTGTGCAACTAACGGACCGTAAGCAACAATGTAGAATTTAAAAAACGCTACACGCGGAATGACAGCGGCAAACCCGCCGATGATGCGTTCGTCTTCCAAACACAAAAGCACTTCATAGTCAAAGCCGTACGAAACATAAGACTTAAGCCAATGCGACAATTGCAGATGACTTCCAATGGAATTATCCACTACAAATTGATCCCATTGGGTTAACCATTTTTCGTCTTTTGTATATAAAAATCTCATACAGTGATAGTTCTAAAAGCGATTTTTAGGTCGTTTACCACAACTATATTTCCGTCATTATCGAAATCCAACTGAACTTTTTCATAATTGGACCAATAGTTTGCCAATTCGTTCAGTGTCGGATTCCATATCTCTTGATTGGTAATTTTGGTTTGTAAATAATCGAAATTCTCTATTACTTTCGCATTGATTTGATGTTCCGAATCGAACATTTTACCCGTGTGGTATTTCAGTGGAACCGAAAAATAAGTATGCGCAATGAACACTCCTTTTTCCTGTACCAAAAGTTCAATATTCTGTTGTGATAATGATTTTTTAAAATCGACCATTTCTAGGGTTTGAAACACATAAATCGGTTCGTTGCTAATAGTATGTTTAAAAAGCAATGGCGAATAATTGGCCAAAGGGAATGGCTTTTTGGAGTTTTTCCTCCAATTCAGTGCCAAAACACATAGCGGCACGAATAATTTTGCTCCATTTTTTGCCAAAGAAAATAAAGCGGATATCTCTTTATTATAAATGATTTTTTTAAAATCGGTTGCTAAACTTTTATAACTGTGAATGTACTCCTCTCCCGTGTGATAATGAAACAAAAAACTTTTAATAATCAGTTGTATTCGACTGATGAATTTGAGATTTTTTGAACCATCCGCTACATTTTTTAAAGTAAATTGTTCCCGATTCAACTGATTGATCATTCCGGTTGTCGCGGTTCCCGAATCGATATAATTCCAAACTACATTAATCTTTTTGCGTTTCAAAACCGATTCGTATTCATCCGCACTCATTCCGCTTCGTTCAAACAATGTAAAATTGTAGGGCTGAAATCCGTGGTCAATCCATGTCGTAACTCCATTTGGAGGAACAAACTCTTTAAAATCGTTCATGCTTTCCTCATCACTTTTCAACGATTGCGATAACGAATGATACGCTAATTCATGTCCGTCATTTTGCCATTGCACTAATTCGGCCGCATCGCGTTCCATAGAAGAATTGTCTTCGCGTTTCGAAAAATGATTCAGGAAAAATCCTTTGGTTACTTTTACGTCGTTCTTCTTAAAAAACTCCCGCTGCAATTGTACATTTTGGGCGGTATCGAAATCGCAATGATCGGTAAAGCAAGCAATGGCCGAAAACGGAACTTTAGAACGACTGAACTCAATAGCGTCCGACTGGGAAAACAACAAAGCAGGCATGGTTTCGAAGTTCCAATGCACCGCCGCATTACGCACAGTTTTCGAACTTTTTGCGCCCTGATAACTGCAAATGGGTTGAGAAAATGGTGGATTAAAACGCCATAGTAATTGATTGGGTTTATTGGATTGAACTTCCCAAATTCCGGCAGTAAGGTTGGCTTGCACCAAAGACCCGTTTTGTAATTGAATGATCTTCGGGCAAAAGGCATTGGCTACTCGATTGGAACGAACATCCACCCAGGTATAATCATGGTTTCTAAATAAAATGATGGGCTGGTCAAACTCGATAATTACATCAAACGCATTCAATTGTTGTGCCATTACCCTAGAGCAATCAATCGTCGTTTTTGCCTGATGGACAGAAACCGGTTGTTTTTCGCGTGACGATTGCGCTATAAGTGTAATGGATTGTATCATATTATTTGGTACGTTTTCCTAATTGCATCAATTTTTTGGCATAAAAAACCGATTTGTTGAATTGCATTAATTTCAGAGGCAATTGTAGAATTTTAAGCGGAATTTCCCATTTGCTTCCCTTTACAAAATACATCACAAAATAGCGGTGTTTGTATTCCACCAACTGCTGCGGCGTAAATTGCTTATGAATCTGATACATAATCGTCGGACTCGGAACGGGACGAATTCGTTTTACCGGTGTATCCAATTCCCACGGTTGCGTTTTGCGTTTTTTTCCTAAAACTTTAGCTTGACTTCCCCAAAAACGATAACCTCCTAAAGGTGGTTTTAGGTGCAAATTGGTCGAAAACGGATTGAACAAAACTGCCACTCCTATTTTAGTGAGCGAAATTCCGAAGTCGCTGTCTTCTCCATAACCGCCGTCGTAATTGATGTCGTTTCCTACTAAAGTCGTTACGTGTTCGCGTTTCACGCACGAATTGGCGTTGCTGAAATTTTCGGAAGCACCGACAATCCAACGTGTTTTGGTATAGTTTTTTAATTTGGTATATAAGTCGTCCAACGTTTGCTTTTGATGATCGGCACGAATATCCAAACCGTTACATGCACCAGCATTATAAGTTTGCAACAATCGGATATGGTTTTCGATAAAATCGGGTGGAATTCGGATGTCGTCGTCTCCAAAAATAATGTAGTCACCGGTACAAAACTCGATGGCTTCGTTGCGGGCGCGACAACTTCCTTTGGTAGTTTGCCAATGAAATTGCACTTCAAAAGGATAATCAGCTGGATTGTACAAACTTTCGTCGCGCGCATTTTCGGGTGTTGCATCGACTACCACAACCTGCGTAGGAGGATAATTTTGATTCTTTAAATCGTGCAACAAATTTAACGTATAATCTTGTCGCATCATGGTCGGAATGATATAACTAACGGTTGGTTTACCTTGAATGGGGTTGAGTTCACGCGGCGGAATGATAGGGCGATCCGGACGTTGTTTAAAATTCTTTTTGGCATAGAAAAAAGCGTTGACTTCTTTAAGATTCCAAAATCCTTTGCGGTACAACATAAAAATCGCATGACTCCATTTGAAGTTCTTTCTAAAAAACACATAGCGGTCTTTGGTCGAAATAGAAATTACTTCACGAGTAGTAACATCGAAAAGGTTTTTCACGTAAAGTGGAATTCCACCGCAATTGCGCAATACATTAAATCCAAAGTCAAGCGCGCGTAATTGTTTGTTTTGTATTTCATCGTCAAATCCGCCGATGCGTTCCCAAACCGACTTTCGCACGGCAAAATGATTCGGGTTCACTCGCCAACTGATGCATTGGTCTAAATGGTCAAAATCGTTGATGTAATAAAACGAAACGATGGCTTGATAGACCAATTCGGGGAATGCATTTTTATAACCTTGTTCAAATGATGAATGCCACACATCGCCATAACCTAACGAAAGTTCCTCTAGTTGCTCTAAATTGGGTGAACCCACATACAGAATTACTTCGTTTTTTGAATTTACATATTCATTGAATGCTACACTCATTGTATTAGTTTCTATTAAGAATTTTTTGATAAAAATCGACGGTTTGCTCAGCTATGACTGAATTACTAAATTTTTGAATCACTTTTTTTCGGGACATTGTACCCATTTTGCTTTGCAGTTCGGGTTGACTCAACACAGCGTTAATTTGACGGGCGAATTGCGAATGATTCTTAGGATCAACTAAAAATCCGTCTTTGCCATCGTCTATGATTTCGGCTGCCCAACCGATGTTTGAGGCTACTATTGGCTTTTCCATCGCCATTGCTTCAATCCAGGAAACAGGTAAGGCTTCTGCAAAAGTAGGAAAAACACAAACGGAAGCCATTTGAATTTGTTTTTTCATGTCGGCGTACGGAACACTTCCAAGGTACGTCACATTTTGTATGGCCTTTGCATCAAAAAGAGGTTGCATCATACTCCACGTTGAAGCATTTCCCGTATGGATATCCCAGGCATCTTTTCCCACTAAAATGAGTTGCGCTTTCGGATTGGATTGTACTACTTCGTTGAAAATCAGCGGTAATTCGAGTACGCCTTTTTTACGCGTTAAGGTGCCGAAATATAAAATATTCTGATTGCTATCGGAAGTAGAAGGCTCAAACTGAGAGACATCAATACCATTGTGAATCGTTTGAAAACCTGACTTCAACCGAAATAATTGCTGTGTGGTTTCTCCTGTAAAATGACTTACCGAAACAATGGCATCGGCACGATTCAAGGCACGTTTTTCTAAAAACTTGTTCATGGCTTTTACCGGACGTTGGTCTAGGTGACAAAAATAAGTGTCGCTTCCGTGGAGTTTGATGACAAGCGGACAATCGAGAGAAATAAACGACGAAATTCCCGTCCAATCGGGTGCTTCAACTATTTCAATTTTGTTTTGTTTCACCAAAGAATTAAGTACTTTTTCAATCTTTTTTTGAGTCAGAAAAAGCGACAATCCTTTGAATGTTACATTTTTTATTTTGTAATAGTGAATTCCGTTTTCTTCGAATGATTCGTCAGTATCTTGTCCGTATACTACTATAGAAACGCGGTGACCCAAAAGCGTCAATCCTTTGGACAAGTTTAAAATACTTGTGCCAATGCCACCGGATACGCCGGTTTTTGGATGAGGAAATTCGGGTGTGAGAAAAGCAATTTTCATGGTTACACTTTACAATCTAAAGTAACATATCGTTAAAAATAATTAGTCGAGGATTCCAGCAAAAGTGATGATCTCGTTTTTCGGAAAAGTTACCGTTTTGCAGGGATAGTTGTATTTTTTAAAGAACTCTTCTACTTTGATGTACGTTGGCTCGCCGTTTACGATGTGATAAGATGCAATCGCAAAATTAGGTTTGAATTTTTTCAAAGTCTCTACACATCCGTCTAAGGCTTCAATTTCGGCGCCTTCAATATCCATTTTGATGTAATCCAAGCGCGAAAGTTGTTGTTCTTTCACCCATGAATCGATGGTTACAGCTTCTTTTTTTACCACTGAATTTTTTCCGGAAAACCAAACGGCAGAAGAGCCAACGGTTCCCGATTCTTCAAAATCGATGAACGTATTTGTATCCCAAAGTAATTTATCTTGAACAATAATATTATGAGGCAAACTTGGGTTTAACTTCACATTGTTCAGCAGCGTTTGAATGTTGAATTTATCGGGTTCGAAGCTGTATACTTTACCGTTTTCGCCTACATTTTTAGAAAAAAAGATCGATAAATGTCCCATATTCGCTCCTGCATCAATCACGACATCATCTTCTTTAACTGTATAGTATTTTTGATAAAAATCAAAATGCGCCACCACAGGATATAATGCTTGATTAGTATAAAACACGTCATTTTTGTACGTAGTTTTGAAGAGAATGCTGTCGCCTTTTTTTAGTACTTCATAGCGGGTATTTTTGGGTTTACTCAAATTATAAAAGAACAATTTAAATTTTTCTTTGGTATAACCTTTAGGCACTAAAACACTAATGGCTTTTTTAATTTTCTTTTTATAATTCATAAAACGCTTTTTTGATAAAAGTACAGGCAACAAATATAAAAAAAGCACTCCAATAACTCGTATCAATTCTACATTATGCTGAATTATTTAAACAATTAAAGTGCGAAAAATCATTGAAAAACAAATATAAAATCCAACATGCACAGACTTTATATAAAATGTGTATTTTTAAATTTTGAAAAATAGATGTTCCAACGAAGCCAATAATCCATACACAACTTAAACATTTATGGTCGATTTTATCATTCAACCTGATACACATTCCAAACTTGCTTCCGTATCTGATGAACAATTAGTTTTCGAAGATGGCTCTGTATTTCCCATGCACAAAGGCATACCGGTTTTGTTTTCTAAACATTCACTTTTTAATTCAGACGATATCATCCAACAAAAAAAGACCATTCAAGATGCCGAATATCTAGATACTTCTTCGTTAAAAAATTTCATACGGAGAAAAATGTTGCCTTCGTTGTGTGAAGATTTTAAAGTAGAACAACGCTATAGATAACTTTCCCAAAAGTTAGCACCAAATAGTACTGTACTCATTATTGGAACTGGTGAAAAAACAACCTACTACAAATCGCTTTTTCCGCAGTGCAACGTAATTTGTTCCGATGTTCATGCGTCGTTTCAACCGGATTATATTTTCGATGGACATAACATTCCGTTTGTAGATTCGTATTTTGATATGGTTTTGGCTGCCCAAGTGATTGAGCACACGATGAATCCGTGGAAATTTTGTACCGAATTGCAACGCGTAACTAAAACGGGCGGTTTACTGCAAATTGAAGCGCCGCAAAATTATCCTTATCATGCCGAACCGTATGATTTTTTCCGATTTACCTTTACAGGTTTACGCAGTTTATTCCCCGAATGTGAAGTAGAGAAATCGAGTATTACAGAAGGAAATGCTGCTATTGTTGCGGTTACGATTTCCAATTACCTCATCAACACCACTTCCATTGGCATCGTAAGAAGTGGTTGGCTTTTTACCACTCGAATTTTATTTGGATGGATGAAATACTTGGATTATTTACAGCCCAAAATGAATCGGCGAACCGTTGCCAATCCGAAAGGTTATGCCTTTACCTTTAAAAAAGATACAGTGCAACGAAAGCCCAACGATATATTTAAGGAGTTTTATCAGTTAACCAAATAAACGAAAACGAATCCTATTTTTTTATCCAAGCGGCCGATAAATTTCTACCATTCAATTGATTCGAAGCAATACAATCAGCTTCTTCGATTTTGAATTCGGCCGACAAATCGCTTTTTAAGAGTCCGAAAAAACCATACGAACGATGAGAAACGGGTTGAAAATTTACTAATTGTTCTTGTAAAAAAGCATAGGAAATTCCACCATTTTCTTCGCCCTTGTCCATTTCAATTTGAATGTCGGTTACGCTCCAGATTTCATCGGCAGTCATGCGTTTGGTGATTACTTTTTCGAGAAGCAATTGGTCGTTGATCAAATCGATATAATCTTTTCTTCCGATGAGTTTTTTGATCCATTTACGCACGCTTTTCGGAATGATACTGGCCGGAGTTTTAGCAATCTTTGATTTATTTTTAGTGGCATCAGCGTATCGTTTAGCTCGAGCCAACAACTTCGCATCGTGCAAATAATCACTGTTTGGATCTTGAAGATGGATTAAAATCCCATCCGAATTGAGAACTGCATCTAACTGTTTGAGAAATCCGTTTAAATCGGGAATATGGTGTAAAACCGAGCAAATAAGTACCACATCAAAAGTATCGTTTACATATGATAAATATCCGTTTTTTAATTCGTAATTCACGTTCCATGTTTTTGCTTTTTCGGCTGCTTTTTGAAGCATTCCCGGTGACGTATCGAGCAAAGTAACCGATTGAACATGCTTTCCTAAAGATGAATTCAGAAGCATTTGCGAACTCAAACCAGCGCCACAACCAATGTCCAACATCTTTAATGGTTTTGTAGGTGTTATAGATTTTTGAATATCGCTCACCAATAAATCGATTTGCTCTTGCAAACTTTCTTTCATGTCGGTGTGCATTTGATCGTAATGGATTGCTTCATGATTGTGAAAGACAATATTAACGCGCTCTTGAAACTGTTCAGGAGTGAGTGAACTTCCTTTTTTTTGCAGTAACGGAATCAATTTAGAATAACTCATAGTGTGAAATCGGATTATATTAGGTTTACTAATTGTAAAAAACAAAGAACAATAATAACATCTATTCGAAATGCAATAATTAAAATTTTATGAAACAAAAAAAATATGTTTTCATAGGGTTTGTTCTCGCAAAGTCGCAGAGTCGCATAGACTACTACTGAAAATTCTATTTTGAACCATTAAGAGATTAAGGTAATTAAGTTTTTAGCGACTTAATGAAACTTACTGCCTTAATGGTTTGAATTCAAAATTTTATTAACTCTTTCATTTCATTAGCAAACAAGGTCGAAGCCACTACTCTACCCGATGCATTTAAATGGATTTCATCATAAAAATAAGTCGAATCGGTGAGGCTTGCAGCATGATTGATGAAGGTATATTCAGAATTCGTATTGTAAATTTTTGTTTTATACATCGGCGCTTGATAGACAATTAGCTTCGTATTATGTGCGTCACATAGTTGTTTAATTCGTTTAATGAATGGATTTTTCCAGGCTAAAGTAACCGAATTTTCTTCCTTGGGTTCAACGATTCCTTTTTCGGGGTAGAAATAATTTCCTTGTGCATCAAATCGGTTTTTTTTATTGGGATGGATTGGGGCGATTATCGACGGATAAAAAATTTCTGTATTGTAATAACTTACGCCAATAGCCGGAATGTAATGCGATAACGTCAACGGTTTGAACCAACCGCGTTCCATTTCGGAATAGTAATCGTAGACATAATCGTTGGCAACAAACGGTAAAAATCGGTAATCGTTATCGTTTAATTGTGGTGAAGAATTTGCCAAATCCCAATGGTTGATGGCCAAAACACACACGTTGATTTTCTTTCCTTGCTCGAAAAAATGCTGCAACATCAAATAATTCGAACTAATAGATGTGTCGTCTATACTTAAATTGATGCCTTTCTTTTGTGTGATGCTATCAATGAGCACCGTATTTAATGTGGTCAAACCAATACTCGAACCGATGATTGCATAATCAAATTGGTTTTCTTTGAGTTCATAGGTAATGAACTGCGGCTTATAAAACGAAGCATTGCGCAACGAATACAAACTGCACCACGCAATGGCATTGAGCACAATAAAAGTGATCAATCCGTAAACAGCGATATGTCGTAAAAATCGGTTCATCCTTAAAATTGAAAGTAGATAAAACTCATTTGATTTCGATACGTTCCCATGCAAAAAAGCATAAATAGCAATACAAATAATGTAATTTTATGGAATTGAATTTCGGGATTTCCTTTACGTACATTTTTCCATTCCACACCTATTAAAAAAACAATTGAAGCAAAAGTAATCGCACTCAATAAAGCATATTTGGCGTTTTTATAAAAATAATTCGGCGTCACATCGTCAAAATTTACCATCCCCGAAAGGTAGTGAAAGGCATCTGAAATACTGTCGGATCGGAAAAAAATCCATGCCAATGAAACCAACAGAAACGTACTTATAATTTTTAAAAAAGCTTTCAAATCGTATTGAGTCTCATTCAAGCTCGATCGGTTGGCATTAAAAAGAAGCAGCGGAATGAACAACAGCGCATGTATCATTCCCCAAAATATAAACGTCCAATTGGCACCATGCCAAAATCCGCTTAACAGAAAAATTACGGCTACGTTTCGGAGTTGTTTGGCTTTGGAACCTTGACTACCACCAAGCGGAATGTATACGTAATCGCGGAACCACGACGACAACGAAATGTGCCATCTGCGCCAGAAATCGGCTATATCTCTTGAAAAATAAGGAAAGTTAAAGTTACGCAATAAGTCGATTCCGAACAATTTGGACGTTCCCAATGCTATATCAGAATAGCCACTAAAATCGCCGTAAATCTGGAAGGAGAACAAGATCATTCCCATCCACAATTCGATGCCGCTATAATTTCCTGAATTTTCAAAAATCTGATTGACAAAAAAGGCGCAATTATCGGCTACAACTACTTTTTTAAACAAACCCCAAACAATCTGTTTCACGCCTTGAATCGCTTGACCGTACTTAAAGACGCGTGGTTTTTTGATTTGTGGAAGTAAATGCGTGGCGCGTTCAATTGGTCCGGCGACCAAAAGCGGAAAGTAACTCACAAACAACGAATAGGTTACGATATTGCGTTCGGGTTCGATTCGGTTTTTGTAAATATCAATGACATAGGATAATCCGTGAAAGGTGTAAAACGAAATTCCGACGGGCAAAATGACTTCAAGCGTCCAAAAGCTCGCATGAAAACCAACGTTTTCCAACGCAACTGCAAGTGATTCAGCGAAGAAATTATAGTATTTGAATACGCCTAAAAATCCCAAATTGATGCCTAAACTCAGCCAAAACCAGAATGTTTTTACTTTTTTATTGGGTGCGTCGTGCATTAGTAATCCGGTGCAATAATCTAGAGCGGTAGAAAAAATCAGTAAAAATAGAAATCGCCAATCCCAAAACGCATAAAACACATAGCTCGCCACCAACAATAAGATGTTTTGCAGCGACAAACTCCGTTTATTGACGAGCCAATACAACGCAAAAACTAGCGGTAAAAAGATTAAATAGGAAATGGAGTTGAACAGCATCAGCGCAGTAATTTGAGGTAGTTCTCTACCATATTATCTAAGGAATACTGAAGTATTTCGCTGTTGGTTTGAGAGAAATCGATGGCTTGTTTTCCGTTTACACTGATGTCGTACAAAATTGCTTGTAGTTGGTCTATATTTTCTTCTTCAAATAAAAACCCATTGATTCCGTCATGAACCAATCCGAGTACGTTGCCTTGATTTTTGGTAGTGATGACGGGCAATTTACTCATCAAACTTTCCACCACCGAATAGCAAAAGGTTTCTCCGTGCGACGGGTGAATGAGGTAATCGTAGTGATGATACAATTCGTGTAAATTGGTCACATTTCCTTTAAAAATGATGATGGATTGCAAGTTGTAATCGGCAACTTTTTTCTTCAAAACCTCTTCGTACACGCCGATTCCGTATACATCAATAGTGAACACAACGGCTTGTTTGGAATTCAAAAAATGAACCGCTTCGATTAAATCCTGTATGCCTTTGTCTTTTCTGAGGTGAGCGGCAACAATTAATTTTCCTTGGAAACTGTACTGTGTTTTTTGAATAAATTTGGAATGATTCAAACCGTTGAAAATAATAGTGCTTTTCTTTTGTAACTGTGCACCAAACTCGGATATGATTTGATTTTTAGAATATTCTGAAACTCCAACAAAGGTGTCAATGTACCGCGAATAAAGAATTCCCTTCATTTTTTTCTCTATTCGCTTTTTTAACGAATAGCCATTTATGGGTCGCGGATTGTGATCGACCATAATGATTTTTGCCTCCGATTTGCGTTTAATTTCCTTAAAAATAGGAGAACACAATTCGACAAAATGAGTAATGATATGGCTGTATTCGTTGGGTTGATTTAAATAATTTGTCGCAAAAAAATGTTCTACATTTTGGTACTCGCACGAAACCGCATTGAAATCAGCATACGCACCATGAGTGTTCGAATTGATAAAAAACCATTGTGTTTTGATATTATTTTGTTTGCATTTTTCCTCAAATAGCCAGAAAAAGTAATCCATTCCGCCTATCCGATCGGGCAAAAGTTCGTAGTTACAAATGATTGCTATTTTTTTGTTTACGCCCATTGTAGTAATGCTTCTGCGATGCGTTTACCCGTTCCTTCTAGCGGTTTACTCACCTGCATTTGCAATAATTGTTTTCTGTGTTCTTGATCGATGGAAGGATTGCTCAAATACATATTAATTGTATCTATTAATTCCTTTTTATTTTTTACAATTCGGGTTGCTTTACTATTTACAACGTTAATGATGTGTTCGTATTTTAAAAACTTTTGATCGTCGTACAACCCATTTTCAGCATTTCCAAAAACAGTATTGATAACTGGTTTGTCAAATTGAATAAAATCTAGACTCATCGTCGATAACATATTCAAGTTTAAATCGGTGTGTTCTAAACTTCCGCGTAAATCAATAACATCTTCGATGGCCGGAATGCGTTGCGACCAAACTTCTTGATGGCCTTCACGAGATAATTTCCATTTGGGGTGATTCCATCGCACAAAATCGTACTTTTCTACTAATGACTGAAACCGAATTGGATCTTCTGCAGGAGAAGTTCTCACCAATAAATTGGCATTTTGAATTTCACCATTCTTTATGGATTCTGCTATGGTCTCAATATACAACTCATCATTTCTGCTAGTCGAACTATCGCCGCAACTAAAACAAATGGTCTTTTTTGTTTCATCTAAGCCAAACTTTTGGTAAAAATCTGACTTTGTCGTCGCATAGCGATCCAAAACATACGATTCAAATTGAGGCGTTCCCACTACTTCAATATTAGATGCGCCCACAGTCGAATAAAACTGTTGCAATTCTTTTTTCATCAAATCACTCCACACTAAAAAGTAGTCGAAATTGGCCGCCATTCTTCCTTTTGAAGCCAAATTATCCCAACTAAAAATAAAGGAAACGGTCTTCAATTTAATTTGCTCCGCTTGATATACTAAAGGCGCGATAAAAGGCGGACGTTGATGCGTAAAAAACAAAATGTCGAATTGTTCTTTTTTTAATAAATCGGAATAGGATTTAGTAACCGCATCATTTTTAAACGATTGCTGTTGCCAATAATTGAACTTTTGGATTAATTTCTCTGAATGAAAATACGAAGCAATAAGAAAAATCAATCGGGTGGCATAACCTCGACTGTTTTTAGACGTTGACTTGGTAGCGTCTAAATTATTCTGAATTCCGAAATTATTTTTACGGTGCAATTTTAAATGAGCAACTTCTTTATATTTTCTGAGAAACCAGGTCAAGAAATTTTCTTTGTAAATATCTAGTTCAATGACTTTTAAATTGGGATTGATTTCGGCATACACCTCTTTAGGTAAGCATGAAAGTACAACTACTTCACCAAATATTTTCTGCGATTCTTGAATAAAATCACTTAAAATAAAATTTCTAAATCCAACGCCATCCGTAATTACTACTCCAATTTTTTTCATCAATAAATTAATTTTTTATAAACATATTCCTTTGAAAAGCGCTAATATCATTTGCTTCCATCCAAATTTCATAGTTGTTTTTATGAAGAAGTTCAATAATGGAATCAAACGTTTCTTTAGTCATCGTTTGCGGAACGTAGTATTCAAGGTTTATTATGGAAGGCCTAAATACAGAAAAATCGATATTTAAAATTATTTCTGCATCATAACCCTCGGTGTCAATTTGTAATAAATCTACTCTATTTAAAGCGTATTCTTTTACTAAATTTTGTAAACTTACACACGCTACTTTTTCTTGTATCATGTGTTCGGATGGCACTTTACAATTGATGTGATGCTCATTCTTGAATGAAGCAATTCCTTTAGTATACTTGGGCAAAATAGCCGCACTTTCAGGATTTACTCGATTGATGAGCATTTCAGTTTCGCTATTGTGAATGGCTTTGTTGAGTGTTTTTATCAACGGGAAATCGCTGTAATTTTTTTCTAAATCGGTGTAATAATCTTTTACGGGTTCTAAAATATAACCCGTAACTTTCGATTTATTATTGACTATAAAATGATGTAATGGATCGTCATTTACGCCATCATTTCCGCCAATTTGAATGAAATTAATTGTTCCTTTTTCGGCAAGTAACTTGTTCAATATACTATCTAAAAAAACAAAGTTATTTACTTTTTTAATTTGGTAACCCGTCTTGTTTACTTGCTTTTTTAAGTAATTGGTCAGTGCTTTTTTTAGTTTCATTGGTTTTGTTTTTCATTCGATAACAACCATTCAATTCATTTTTCATACAGTCATTTTATCCTCTGAGAATCATCGATGCATCAAAAAAATGATTTGCCAAATATCAAGGTTTTTTTTGGAAGAAAAAAATAGTTTATCGCATAAAAAACTCCGCGGTTGGGCGGAGTTTTGTGTTAAATTATTTTGGTTTTAATCGAATATCATTTTGATAACTATGCTTTTGCAGCTGCTTATGTGTAGAAGCTACAAATCCCGAAACTGTTTTTGATGGTTGATTCGCCAAATATCTGATTTTTGCAGTGATTCGAGGAACAATTCGGCGCTATTTCCGAGTCCAAAATCGGAGTCAGTGTTTTGGATTTTGTGTTGATCGATTACCGCTAACGCTTGGGCGATGTCTCTTTCCTCGTAACTCACATTCAGAATATCGGCGTGAAGCGCTCTGTTTTGCTGACGTGTTCCAATGTTGATGATGGGAATTCCGTAGTACGGCGCTTCTCGAATTCCGGCGCTGCTATTGCCAATCACAAACTGTGAGTTTTTAAGTAAGGTTAAAAAATATTCAAATCGCACCGACGGAAACACTCTAAACCGTGGATTATCTGTGAGTTTTTTATAATTTTCGATGATGTACTGACTCCCCAAATCGTTGTTCGGGTAAATTACCACATAATTATGGCTATCGTTAAGCAAAGCATTGACAAAATGATCGGCGTATTCTTTCATGTCGTTGACTTCGGTCGTCACCGGATGAAACATCACGATGGCAAAGTGGTCAAACGCAATTTCGTAATATTCTTTTACGCGTTCAATCGAAGGCAAATCGGGTGAAAACATGATGTCGATATCGGGCGAACCGATGGTATACACCGACAATTTCATTTCGCCCATTTGAAGTAATCGCTTGGCCGCGTCACTATTGGAAACAAAATGAATGTGACTCAGTTTACTTACGCTGTGACGAATTAATTCATCTACCGTTCCCGAAAGTTCGCCGCCTTCAATGTGAGCGACCAAAATATTGTTGAGCGAACCTACAATCGCACCCGCTAAGGTTTCGACGCGGTCGCCGTGAATAACCATCATATCGGGTTGGACTTCTTTACAATAACTCGACAATCCTTCGATCGTTTTGGCCAGCGTCAAATCCATTGTGGTTTCGTGCGTATGATTTTCGAAGGTATGAACGTTGCAAAATTCGCAGCGTTCAATTTCGATTACGGTGTATCCATATTCTTTTTGTAGGTGCATACCGGTAACAAATACAAATACCTCAAATTCGGAATGTACGTCCAAAATGGATATCAATGATTTTATTTTTCCGAAATCGGCGCGCGTGCCTGTTAAGAATAGGATTTTCTTCATTTATTTTACGATATACGAAATGGTGTTTGAAAATGGCAGTTTCTTTACTTCCGCTCTGTTGTTGAAGAAATCGTCTACGGCTTTATTCGTTCCGGCGAAAGTTCCGTAATCATCTAAAATAATGATTCCGCCCGTCGACACTCGGTCGTACAATTGCTCTAAAATTTCTTTTACGGGTTCGTACAAATCAACGTCGATATGTAATAACGAAATTTTCAAATGCGGATTTTTCTCCAAATAATTTTTAAGCGTAACCAAAATATCGCCTTTGATGAGTTCGACATTTTTAGACAATGATTGTTTGTCCAAAAGCTCTTGCATTTCTTCCAAAGTGATACTTTTTCCGCCGTTGGTTTCTTCCACAAAATCGTCACGTCGTTGTTTGTCGCCTTCGAATTGTGCTGCTGGAAAATCGCCAAAAATATCAAAACCGATTACTTTTCTGCTGGACGTCTGTTCCAATAAATCTCTGAATTTAATCCATCGGAAAAACGAATTTCCTTTAAAGATTCCGAATTCAAGAATTTCACCGCGTACGGTTGATGTTTGTTTGAAAAACTCCAAATGCGTGATGAATTTACTGAAACGAGAAGGATCAGCCGTGGCATAAAATCCGTTTTCGTAGTCAAATTTTTTCGTTAAGTCGTATAATTTATCCATTAGTTAACATCTTCAAAAGTTAGTTGTTCGTCGTTTTCTATGTCGCGGGTTGCGGTTTTTCCCAATAAATCATTGAAATGTTCCGCTAGAATTTTACCCGTTCCGGGTCGTTTTACCCAAATATTATCTTTGGTGAAGGTTTCGCCTTTTTTTATAGCAGCAATCGAACAAACGGTCGCAAAAGCAAAATCGATGGTCACTTGTTCTTCTTTGGCTGGTTCTTTGGTTCCGCCTCGCATCTGCCACATTTCGTTGGAAAGTGTGATTAATTCCGAACATGATTTTTCGTCCATACTGCACACAATATCCGGACCCGTGCGTTGCATGTGATCGGTAAAATGGCGCTCCAAAATACTTCCGCCCAAGGCTACTGCACCTAGACAAGCTGTATTATTTAAGGTATGATCGGATAGACCAAACACTTTATCGGGAAAGGCTTGATGCAATTGCGTCATCGCGCCAAATCGCACCAAATGAATCGGCGTTGGATATAAATTGGTCGTATGCAATAAAGCAACGGGAATGTTGTGTTTATCAAAAATAGCTACCGCTTTGCTTACGCTTTCGATGGTATTCATTCCGGTGCTCAAAATAACGGGTTTTCCAAACGAGCAAATGTGTTCGAGCAGCGGATAATTATTGCATTCGCCCGATCCAATTTTGTAGGCGGGAATGTCAAATTTCTTCAATCGTTCGGCTGCTGCACGTGAAAAAGGCGTTGAAATAAAGATCATTCCTTTGCTTTCCACGTAGTTTTTGAGTTCGAGTTCGTCTGCTTCGCTCAGCGCGCAACGTTCCATGATGTCGTAAATGGATACATCGGCGTTACCCGGAATTACCTTTTTGGCGGCACCGCTCATTTCGTCTTCCACAATGTGGGTTTGGTGTTTGACCACTTCTACTCCGGCACGATGCGCTGCGTCGACCATTTCTTTGGCCACTTGAAGCGAACCTTCGTGATTGATTCCGATTTCGGCTATCACTAAAGGTGGAAAATCGGGACCTATTTTTCTTCCTGCTATTTCTATAAAAGGGTTCATTGTATGTATGTTACCAGGCAGTCCAGCCGCCGTCGATTATTAAATTATGTCCTACTACATGACTACTCGCATCGCTGGCAAGGAATACGATTCCGCCGCGAAGTTCCGATTTATCGCTCATTCTTCCAATCGGATTTAGGTTTTTAAATCGTTCTAAAAATAAGCCATCGTGTCCGTTCCAAATTCCACCCGGAGTAAGGCTATTGACGCGCACACCTTGTTCGGCCCAAAGCGTTGCTAAATATTTGGTTAACGAAACGACTCCGTGTTTGCTGACGCTATACGCCACGGGTTGTGAAATTCCCGTTCCGGGATACATTTTGTGATTTGGACTCACTACTCCGTACAACGAGGCAATATTGATGATGCTTCCTTTCCCTTGTTTGAGCATTTCGACACCCACGACTTGGCATCCTAAAAAAGTTCCCGTTAGGTTTACGTTCATGATGGCATTCCAATCCTCCAAAGGGAAATTTTCGAACGAGCGATCAAACGCACTGGTTTTACTCTGATTGGTGAAACCGGCGTTGTTGATTAAAATATCAATTCGGCCGTATTTTTGGATGATGGTTTGAGTCACCGAAATCCAATTTCCTTTTGATGTGACATCTAGTGCCATAACTTCAACTTCTACACCTTCTTTTTTGAGTTCGGCTGCTTTTTCGTTGCAGACATCCACATTCAAATCGCTGATGATTACTTTGGCTCCGTATCCTGCCAAAGCGATGGCATGTTCGGAAGCCAATAAACCTGCGCCTCCAGTAATGAGTGCGATTCTTCCTTGTAAATCAAATAAATTATCCATTTATGTTGTTATTTTTCATTAAGAACTCGACTAATTTTAAGTCGAATTCGGTGTCAATATCCACAGCATTTTCTCTAGGTATTTCGTAAATCATGCATCGAGCTTCAGACCAATGTTTGTACTGATACAAAGCTTCTTTTTTCATCACATATACTGCAGGAGTTAGACTGTAAACCTTCGGCGCATCTTGTCGACGAACAATCGGTCGCTCTGTTTTCTTTACCATCGTGGCGTACTTTCCGTCGGTGATTTCCATCATGTTAAAATACGGATTTCTTTCGGGTTCATAACCAGTAATGACTACGTCGGTGTCGTTGTTGAGCATCATCTGAATCGCTCCTTCTATATGTTCGGGTTTTCGTAGCGGAACCGTAACATCCAAATCGACTAAATAATCGACTGTTGTACCTGTTTTTGCTTCGTATTCTTCAATTAAATGAATGAAAACATCCCATTTGGATGCCGTATCGGAGGCGAGATGATCGGGACGTTTAATAGTAGTTTTGGCTCCTAATTGTTGGGCAATTTGAAGCATTTCATCGCTGTCGGAAGAAATCACCAAATCGTCTAAACCTTTTGCTTTTTGAGCACAATCGATGGTGTAAAACAGTAACGGATTTCCGTTGACCATTCGGATGTTTTTCTTCGGAACACCTTTAGAACCGCCACGTATACAAATAGAACAGAGTATCATTTAATTGTTAGATTTTAAGTTGGTGGCTTTGGCGTCGAGTACCGCTTTCAGTGAAATCAATGACTGTGGAAGCGATGTCAATCGGGCATCGAACTCACTTGGAGTTGCTAAATAAAAAGCGTTGAGTATGTTTACAAATCGGTCGTTTCGGTTGAAATCGGAGTAATGAAAATAATCCCAATCAGGTTCACGTTGTGTTTTCCATTTTACTTCTGACGTTACGTAATTCCATTCGATGGTTCCTAAATCGCCAATGAACTTCGCTTTTCTATTGAGGTTTTTCTGAATATAATCGAGTGAAAGCGTACCTAAAACACCTGATTCGCTTTCAAATAAATTGACCGAAATGCCTTCGGTTTCAATGTCTAATGAATCGATGGGTTTGTTGAATCCGACGATTCTTTTATAGGAACCAACCAACCAACTGAGGTAATCAAATTCGTGTATCAAATCGAGCATGACGCCTCCGCCTAAACTGACTTTAGCGCTCATTCCTTCTTTATAATTGGTTCCGGGACGCCAATCGGGTAAGTACTGACCTACTTCGGCTTGAACGCTTAATAGAGTTCCGATGGTTTGATTGGAAAGCAGCTCTTTTACTTTATTCAAACCTGGGTCGAAACGCATGTCAAAACCTACAAATACCTGAACATTGTTTTGTTCTGCGAGTGAGATAAGTTCGTCGATTGACTCAAATGTATGTGAAATTGGTTTTTCGATGTATAATTTTGTGATTCCGTGTTGAATCAGTTCGAGGGCATTTTCAACGTGTAAAGAAGTGGGTGTTGCAATAATTGCTGCATCATAAAAAGACAAATTTTCAAATGCTTTGGTGATACTTGAAACTACATGAACGTGCATATCGAGCGCCGTTTTACTTCTACTCACAACAGTGACGTTGGCGTGCGGAAACAACGTCATCGTATTGTTCAGATGTCTTGTTCCTATTGAGCCACTTCCTACTATGAGTATATTCATCACCTTTATTTTTGTGCGCTTTTTCTTCTCGGAATCCAAAATATTTTCACATCACTTAATCGTTCAAACTGAACAAATTCTTCTTTTGAAAATCGCTTGCTTTGTCGGAGCAATTTAGGAAAATTTATCAGTACATCAAAGAGCGCCTGAATAATTGCTAGAGTTGCTTTTACGTCGCCTTTGAGCGTTTTGAATTTTACTTGCATCCATAAAGTGTAAAGCAATTTCCTTGGAATTACGTTCCATGGATAAAACAGAAAATACAAATACCAACGCGAACGAATGCTTCTTCTGAGTCGTGAGCGGTAATCGGCATGCTTTTTTCGTTCGGTTACATTGACACGATGATGCACCAAGACACTAGGAAGATAATGAATTTGCCAGTCTTTTTTGAACAGGTGAAAAGCTGAAAATGCTTCTTCCCCAAAAAACTGAAACCATTCAGGATAATTCGGAATCGACTTCCAGGCCTTCATTCGCCAAACATGACCACATCCTACAAATCCTCTAACTTGTTCAACTTTTTCATCCGATATTGTTTGAATTGGTTCTTCCAAACCCCAAAATATTCGGAATGCTATAAGGCCGCAGTTAGGATTATTTTCAAAAAAAGCCTGAATTTCTTCCAAGGGTTTTTCAGAAATAAAATGCGCGTCATCGTCTAAAGAAATCGCATAATCGGCTTTGGTTTGATTGAGCATCGTATTCCTACAAAATAGATATCCTTTTGATACTTCATTACGAAAGAGCGTTACTTTTGGGAAGTGAGAGTTGATGTAATCAGAGGTTCCATCCGTTGAACCATCATCGTAAACAACGCATCGAACGTTGGCTGTGTCGATCAATTCGGTAAGTGAATTGAGCGTTCGAATCAAGTCGGGTTTTCTATTTTTTGTCGAGATAAGGATATCAAAACTTACTTGTTCCATTTGTATTTGAGTACTGCTTTTCCGAGTAGTATTTTGATTTTATTGATGAAAGATGTTTTTCCAACTACAGTAGATAATCCATTAAAAAAATTACTAGTGATGAATTTATCTGAAGTATACGTATGAATTTCGGTCACATCATCCAAAGAATTACCAATATGATAGGCAAATGTTTGGGTAGTTGAAAGTCGGTACATGCCTTTATTTTCTGCAATTACATCCATAAAATGATCTTCATAACCGGCTTTAAATTTGAACTCAGGAAATTCATACTGGTTTCGGAATAAATCGGTTTTGTAGGTTGCTACAAAGTGCGTGGCGCCGACGATTGCTTGCGGAGCACCATCCAAATAAAGGTGTTTGACATCCCAATACTCGTGCCACTGTCTGCGGAAAATTTCGGGATTGTCGATGCTTTTTTTGTACAATTCGGTATCGTGGGATGATAGTATGGAACCGTATTTGAGATTGGAGAAAAGTCCGTCCCAAAAAAGCACACTATTTCGAGCAAAAGAGCAATGCGGAACCGGTAGCGGACTCACCAATCCGGCTTTTGGATAGGTTTTAAAAACGGAGAAAACAGCTTGTTCCCAACCGCTGTAAAACAAAACATCTGCATCGGTAATGGTTACAAAGGGTTCGTACACTCCGCGCACTTCGTTGATTACGGCATGTACTTTTCCTTTATTTTCGGAGTAACAAATGTATTTATCAATGTATTGGATGTATTTGCTGACCACCGAATTTAGTTCAGAAGTACTGTTGTTGTTGATTAGCGTAATGGCTGTCGTTTCAAAATTGATGGTTTTGACCAACGATTCTAATGATTTGTCGAGTACTTTGTGTAACTGTTTATAGTATTCTTCTTCCGAATTAGGCACGTAAAAAACCATCACAACGCGGTGTTGTTTGAGTTGGTTTTTTTCGTTTTTCTCCTTTTCGGGATTGCTGCCAATTCTCATGATTAGAACGGATTACTTTTCATTAAATCGTTTTTTATCTTCATCAAAACTTCCTTTTTAGGCAAAGCCAAGTGTGCGTTACTTTCTAAAATTTCTTTGAAAAGAGTAGCGTTTACTTGGTCAGAGTTGATTTCAAATATTTTTGGATACTGTAAGTCAACCGATTCAAAGTAGTCGAAAAACTTGATGTTATCGCCACCTAATTTATCAGAAAATTTAACCCAAAGCGCCGGAATTTCGTAGGTATGCGGAACTATTACTCCGTGCAACGAAGAAGAAATGATGGCTTTACATTCTAGAATTTCATCAAGTGTTTTTTCTACATTGATGGTGGTCAAATCAATCACTTTTACCGAAGCATCGTTTTTAAAAATAGCTTGGATTGCCTCATAATCTACATAATGCGGAATAACTCCCAATTCGTATTTTGGCTCGATTGAATTGGGATAAACATCCGATAATAAAATCGCAGGATCGCCATATATTTCGGGCACTTTATATCCTAATTCTAAAAGTCGTTTGCGCGTTTTTGGTCCGCGTACCGCCAAAAATTTTGCTTTTTTGATGAAGTCATTTTCCCGAATGATGCCACTTCCCCAAACGATTGAATTTTCATTGGCCGCTTCGAGTATGCTTCCAACCGTTAAATAATGTTTTAAAAAATGTTTGTACCTTCTCATGGAAGGATGAATCACCTGAATTATTTTTCGTTTGGATATTTTTTCGATGATGTATTTGGGAAGCAAGTCTCCAAAGTTTTCTTTTCCGTCTTTGAGTTGATTGTTGCACCAATAAAGATAAATACGGTTCATCATTGGTTGTAATTTTTAAAGAAGAACGCTTTGTTTTGGCTAATTTCATCGTCACTCCAATTCCACCATTCGGAAGCCAACAACGTTGCTTTTACTTCGGGTGAAAAACGGTCTTTTAATACTTTAGCGGGCACACCGCCAACAATC
Organism: uncultured Bacteroidota bacterium; assembly: GCA_903902795.1. Taxonomy (GTDB): domain Bacteria; phylum Bacteroidota; class Bacteroidia; order Flavobacteriales; family Flavobacteriaceae; genus Flavobacterium. Next base: position 68,090 of record CAIUWH010000040.1, on the reverse strand, counting down.
GCATAATCGGGTACATCTTTGGTTACCAAACTCCCCGCGCCAATAATTGCGCCGTGTCCGATGCTTACGTTAGGCAAAATAATAGCATTATCGCCAATCCAAACGTCGCTTCCGATGGTTACGGTTACTTCGTTATTGATTTCAGACGAATAGGGTAATTCGTTGAAGTATTTTTTATAGAATCCATATTGCATGGAAGCAAAATGGTAGTTGTGGTTTTTGGTGATGATTTTAATGTCACGGCCCAAAGCGCAAAACGATCCGATGGCCACTTTTGCAGCGCCACGAATTTCAAAACCTCCGTTGTGAAACGAACTTCTACCCGCGAGTAATTGCCTTGTATTTACCAATAAAACAGGTAATTGCTCGTCGTTGACCAAATTTTTGAGTTTGGTAGAAAGCCAGGTTTTTATTTTGCTTTTAATTCCCATTGAGCGTTTGAAAAAATTAAGAAATTTCCCTTTGGAATTTTTCCGGTTTGGTAAATATCATTGGCAACAATACTAAAACTGATGCAATCTTCTTTGATGTCAATGGTTTCGCCTTCTGCAGCCAATGCAATGGTGACGCTGTATTCGCCTTCCATTAAATTGAGGCCTGAAATGTGTGAGCTGAATTCGAAATTCGAGTCCGATTCGTACACTATATCCGATATTTCGTGCGACCGAATGGCGGCTACTTTGATTCCGCTCATCGTAGAAATAATAATGCTGGCTTTGATATTTTTAAGTAATCGTTGTGTGGTCACATGAATTTTGACAACAATTGGATTTCCCATCAAAATGGAATTGGACGGATGCATCATTCCGTGTTCATCAATTGTATTGATTTCGACACTAGTAATGGCAACTTGTGCTTCGGTACTCGAAAAATCGATGCTACTGCTGTTGCTCATCGAAGATAAATTATTTCGAAGATAATTATCGATGGTTTTGTCGATGTTTCCGTTGAAACTGATCATACCGTTTTCGAGGAACAAACCTCGATTGCACAAACTTTTTACGGCCGCCATATTATGACTTACGAATAAAAGTGTTCGTCCTTCTCCTTTTGAAATATCACCCATTTTACCGAGGCATTTCTTTTGGAATTCGGCATCGCCAACGGCTAACACCTCATCTACAATTAAAATTTCACTTTCTAAATGCGCGGCAACGGCAAAAGCTAGTCGGACGTACATTCCGGAAGAATAGCGTTTTACAGGTGTATCCACATAGCGTTCTACTCCAGAAAAATCAATTATTTCTTCGAGTTTTCGCGTGATTTCTTTTTTGCGCATTCCAAGTATGGCGCCGTTCAAGTAGATGTTTTCTCTTCCTGATAATTCGGGATGAAAACCAGTTCCGACTTCTAATAAACTGGCGATTCGGCCTTTGACTTTTATTTGTCCGGTTGTCGGACTCGTAACGCGTGACAGTAATTTTAACAGTGTGCTTTTTCCGGCTCCATTTTTTCCTATAATTCCGAGTGCATCACCTTGGTTGACTTCAAAATCGATGTCTTTAAGCGACCAAACGATATTGCTATCACCTTTGGTGCTTCGGTCGTTGGTTTCACCTACTTTGAGAAAAGGATCTTCTTTTCCTAAAATTTTGGTTTGCCAAAACCGATCGACATCGCGTGACAACGTTCTAGAACCAATTTGGCCTATTTGATACGCTTTAGATAAATCTTCGACTTTTATTACTGGTTCTGCCATTATATCGTGTCCACAAAGTTTTTCTCTGTTTTATTAAAGATGAGGATTCCGAGGAAGAGAATTACTAAAGTTACTACCACCGAATATCCAATACTCCAAAGGGTAAATTCGCCTTTGCCTAAAAAAGCATAGCGAAACGCTTCTATAATTCCGGTCATTGGATTGAGTTCAACCCAGGTTCCGTAGCCTTTTTCGCGTGTGTAACTCAGCGGATAAATTACTGTAGTTCCGTACATTAAGAGTTGAACTCCAAAAGTAACCAAGAACGTTAAATCTCTATATTTCGTTGTCATTGCGGTGATGATCAATCCCAATCCTAAACCTAATAATGCCATTAAAAGCACCAAAACAGGAAATAAAAGTAATCCGATTGATGGTGCAAAAGATGTACCTGCTGTTGGAAAAAAGTAAAAATACACCATCATCGCCACCATCAATAAGAGTTGCACTCCGAAGCGAACTAAATTACTAACCACGATGCTCAACGGCATAATTAATCGTGGAAAATATACTTTTCCAAAGATGTTTGCATTGTCGCGAAAAACAGTACTAGTTTTGGTCAAACAATCGGAAAAATAATTCCAAGATGTAATTCCAGTTAGATAAAACAACTGCTGTGGTAAACCATCCGTACTTATTCCAGCTAGGTTTCCAAAGACAAAAGTAAAAACCAGTGTGGTGAAAATGGGTTGAATAAAGAACCAAAGCGGACCTAAAACGGTTTGTTTGTAGAAGCTCACAAAATCCCTTTTCACAAACATCAAAAGTAAATCCCTGTACCTCCAGAGGTCGTTGAAATTTAAATCAAAAAGTGATGTATGCCCTTTAATTACTAAATCCCAATCGTGAGCATCTTGTTTTGAATTCATTTTTCAAATACGATTTCCTAAAGAAAAATTTCTTTATTTTAAAAAACAAATATAGTAATTAAGTGCAACTATTTTAACAGATTGAGTACTTTTGAGTAATATTTATTACATTGTACTAAAATTAATTTGCATGTTTTTTTTAAAAAAAAATACCCCTTTATTATCTGATTTAATTCCAGACGATTATATCGATATCCATTCGCATTTGTTACCTGGAATAGACGATGGTTCAAAGGATATTGAAGAAACGCAGCATTTAATTTCGAGTTTGAAAGCAATCGGGTTTGCAGCGTTTATAACTACACCGCATGTTTACTATGGAGTTTGGGATAATAGTACTGACGGAATCTTATCGACTTTAGAAAAAACAAATGCTCAATTGGATGATACGGTGTTGAATGCAGGAGCCGAATACATGATGGACTCGTATTTTTTTGATCGACTTAAAAAACAAGAACCGTTATTGACATTAAAAGAAAACTATTTATTAGTAGAAATGTCCTATTTGAGTGCGCCTATTCAATTGTACGACATCATTTTTGAGATTCAACTTCAAGGATACAAACCAGTGTTAGCACATCCAGAGCGGTATTTATATTATGCTTCCAACTTTGATGAGTTACTAAAACTCAAGAAAAGCGGCTGTTTATTTCAACTCAATTTATTGTCAACTACTGGTTATTATGGAACGGCAGTAAGTAAAATAACGCAAAAGTTACTTGACCAAAACCTGTACGATTTTGTAGGTTCGGATGTACACCATCAAAAACATGTAAATGCATTGAATACTAAACTACAGATTAAGAATTACTCCTCTTTACATCCAATTATTCAAAACAATCAGTTTTTTAAACGTCCTTTTCTTTAGATTTAAAGATATCTATTACCTTTTCAAAAAACGTTTTTTTCACCACTTCTGCTCCATAACCATACCCGTAACCATAACCATAGCCATAGCCATAGCCGTAGCCATATCCATAGGTTTTATTTATTTCCGTATCGTTTAGAATCATGGACATATTTGGTAATTTTTTCTCTTTGTACAATTTTTCGGCTACTTTCAACATTCGTTTATCAAGGTAATTGGCGCGGGCCACATAAATGAACGAGTCAGCATTTTTAGCAACTAACAGCGTATCAGTAACCATCGTAACAGGCGCCGTATCAACTATAATGTAATCAAAGTTTTTCTTGAGTTCATCAAACATTACTGTCACTCGGTTGTTGAGCAAAAGTTCAACTGGATTAGGCGGAATTGCCCCGGATGACAGTGCATAGAAATTCTCGAAACCTTTAACACTAGAAACATAACTTAAAATATCTTCATTTGGTTTTGCCAAATAATTGGTTATCCCTTTCGAAGGTAAATCGATGTACGTATCAAGCTTCGGATTTCTAATATCCAAACCAACAATTAGTACCTTTTTACCAGATAATGCTATGGTTGTGGCCAAATTAATGGCGCAAAATGTCTTTCCTTCTTTTGGAATGGAAGAAGTTACAAAAATCGTCTTGCATTTATCTTCCGGCACATGAGAAAGCATAAATTCGAGATTAGTTCGAATCATTCGAATAGCCTCCGCAGAACTGGTGCGACTATTGGCCTGAATAATTTGCTCATTAGTTTCTGATTTCGGTAAGTCGCCCAAAAACGGAATTGTAACTCGTCCCTCAATATCGTGCCTTGATTTGATTTTGGTGTCGAGTAGCTGAATCAAGAATACGATACCCGCGGGAATCAACAAACCAACGATGAACGAAATTAGGTAAATCGCTTTGCGATTGGGAGAAACTGGGCCCGATACAAAAGCTGCATCAACTATTTTAGCTTTGGGAGAAGTAATGGCCAATGAAATCTCTGTTTCTTCACGTTTTTGTAATAAATACAAATACAGCGATTGTTTTATTTGCTGTTGACGATCAATTTTTCTAAAATTTTTCTCATTTGTGGGTACTTCGTATACCTTGTTATCATAACGGTTTTCGATGCGCTTGATATCGCTCTTAGATATATTTAAAGAGACTAATTTGTTCAGCAAGCTCTCTTTTACTGATTCTTTGTAACCTTCGATCTGCTGGTCGTATTTTACTATATTTGGATTAAATTGTTGCGCATCGGAGGACAATAATCGCTTTCTAGTTAGAACAGCACTATTGTATCGGTCAATAAACGATGTAGAAACATCGGCACTTGTCAAAAGATTAGAAGGGATAATTTCATCTTCCTTTAGATTATCTACTACCTTAAGCATAAAGTTAATAACCTTCACTTCAGTATCAATATCCAATAGTTCTTTTTCGTATTCCGTGACGGCTGAAAGACTGATTTGTGCATCCGACTCCACACTCGTAATTCGTTTACTCTTTTTAAATCCTTCGACTTCATCTTCAACATCACTAAGTTCATCAGCAATTATCGCAAGCCTTCTCTTTATAAAATTAGATGTACTGTCGGCAATAATATTTCGATCCTTAATTGCATCAATATTGTATTGCAAAATAACCGAATTAATGTAGTCTTCACCTCGTTTTTTAATCGGGTCCACCACATTCAAATCGATAATATTGTTTTTTCCAACATTAGTTACGTTCAGTCTTTTGGCATATGAATTAGCTGTACGATAACTGTTTTTCTTAACTACAAATACATTATTATTGTTTCCGCTTACGTTTTTTACATTGACAATGAACTCACCGAAATCGGCTGTTATAATGCTGCCTATTTTATATTGCTTTTCATTTTGACCGTTAATGTCAGAAATAAGTACGGTGCTTTTCGAATTTTGAGAGATATTAAAACTAGTGTCCTTTTCAATATACCGCTTGGATTTAGATACAAACCTCAGTTCAATTGGCGTATCATCGTACACTTCGGTACGTTTTACTTTTCCATCTACAAAATAACTAATATCTAAATTCAATTGATTGACAACATTCAACGCCAGAGTTCTCGATTTGAGGATGGCCATTTCATTATCAACATTGTTCTTTCCAGAAAAAATATTCAAATCACTAAAGGCAGACAACTCGCTGTTTCCTCCTTTTTTCTCGTCTTTAATGATAATGGATGCATCAATACCGTATTGAGTTGTTGTGTACCGCAAATAGAAAAATCCTAATAACAAACTAATCATTAAAGACAAAACAAACCATTTCCAATAGACGAGATAACCAAGGAGTAAATCTTTGATATTTGTCTCATTACCCGTTGAAGTTGAAACGGTACTTTGCGGCAATTCTTGCATATTATCGGGTTAAGATTAAACTGGTTGTAATGAGGAATCCTATGATTGAAATGATGGCGCTCACATTACCACCGATGGCTGTTGAATCGATTTTTGCTTTTCGGGGTTCTACATAAATCATGTCATTTTGGTCTAAATAATAGAATGGAGAATTAACAAAATCGGCTTGGGTAATGTCAACTCTATTGTAGGTTTTTGTTCCCAGATAATCACGAATAATAAGAATGTTTTGTCTTTTACCGTATAGGGTTAAATCGCCTGCTTCTGCAATAGCTTCCAATAATGTGACTCTATCTCCTTCAAAACGAAAAGTACCTGGTGACTTAACTTCTCCCAGTATTGATACTTTAAAATTGGCAATTCTAATATTAATAATTGGGTTTTGTATATAAATGGCAAGCCGCTCTTTAAGGTATTGTTTTAAGTAGGTTTTTGTATATCCAGCAACCGGAAATCTTCCCAATACAGGCATTTCGATTTCACCTCTAGCGTCAACTAAATAAGTTGTCTTAAATAAATTATTTCCACCGCCACCAGCAGTATTGGCTCCTTGTATTTGGTCAATATTGAACGGTGCGGCAATCTCGGGATCACTCGACATAATCGTAATACTCAATATGTCGTCATTTTGAATTTGCGGTTCGTAATTGACTTCATTACTCGATTGTGTTTGCTGTCCCTGTAAATAAATCATCTTCTTTTTGGAAAGGCAAGAACTAAGAGAGAAAGCAACAAATAAATAGAGTACTAGGTGTTTTTTGTTCATTTTACTAATTTTTATACTAAATAGCTGTTTTCTGAAACATAATTATGGGTGCAAATATAAACCATCCTTTACAAGTAATGCGGTACTACTAACTTTTAAAAGTGTAGAGGTCTTTAACTTCAATATCCAATGTTTCAAAAACCGAGTTTAAACTCTTAAATTCGGGTACAATTTTTTTCATTAACGTTACTATTCGATCATTGTTGGCCGTTTTGGAAGCTTCAATTAACTCTTCAATACCAAGGCTAATTACATCAAATTCATCACATACTTCTTCAGCAATGGTGATTTTTTCATGATGTGTAGCTAAATTTTTTGCTGAGTCATTTAATAGTTCTTCGTATAATTTTTCTCCAGGACGCAATCCGACAATCTTAATTTTTATTTCTTGATCAGGCACAAATCCGGCGAGTCGAATCATTTTTTTAGCCAAATCGATTATCTTGACGGGCTTACCCATATCAAAGATGAATATTTCTCCTCCTTTTCCCATCGAACAGGCTTCGAGCACTAATTGACAAGCTTCTGGAATAGTCATGAAATACCGAATGATTTCAGGATGTGTTATCGTGACTGGCCCGCCTTCTTGTATCTGCTTCGTAAATAACGGAACAACCGAACCATTCGAACCCAGTACATTTCCGAATCGAGTGGTAATAAATCGCGTGTACCGATCGGTATTCAGTTTTTTGTGCTTGAAATGTTTGGATTGCACGTACATTTCGGCAATTCGTTTACTTGCACCCATTACACTACTTGGATTTACCGCTTTGTCGGTTGAAACCATCACAAATGTATCCACGTGGTATTTTTGAGATAGGTCGGCTACATTTTTTGTCCCTAGCACATTAGTAAAAATTGCTTGAGCAGGATTTTCTTCCATCATGGGAACATGTTTATAGGCGGCAGCGTGAAAAACCACATCAGGTTTATGCAATTGAAAAATGGGGTCGAGCATTTCTGCAGACTTAACATCGGCAATTAAGTTCGCTATTTCAATTCCGCTATTTTCACTAAGAATTTCCAATGACAGACTATTCAGCGGAGTTTCAGCTTGGTCTAAAAGAAGTATCTTTTTTGGATTGAAACTCAATACCTGACGAACAATTTCACTTCCAATTGATCCAGCGGCGCCTGTTACAAGGACGGTTTGATTGTTTAAAATAGAAGAAATTAACTTAGTATCTAAAACAATTGGTTTCCGCTCTAATAAATCTTGGATTTCAAAATTTTTGATGTTTTTAGAAATCTCTTTTTGGTCATCCCAATCAGAAATTACGGGTATAGTGTACACTTTAAATCCAAATTCGATGCATTCATCAACTATGATAGATTTTTCTTCTTTGGTCAAACTTTTATCAGCAATGATGATTGCTTCAGCATGAATATAGCGCAAAAGAATCGGAATAGTTTTGGTAATCTTATAAATCGGAAGATTCAGAATCCGCTTCGACGTATTCAAATTATTCTTGTCGATAAAACCGATTAATTTGAAACGGCCTGGAGTTTCAGAATTCAATGCATTGGCAACAGCTGTAGCGTTAACATCTGTTCCATAAATAATTGCTTTTTTCTTAGTTACTTCTTTGGATGATGTTAGGTATTTTTCAAAAACTTGTTTTACAATAATCCGGTAGAAAAACAATAAGCTGAAGGACAGCACAACATTGATAAATAAGCCTGTGGTTAAAAAAAGTTTGGGCTTATTGAGTATAATTAGCACCAAATTAACCAGCAATAAGACCACAAATGTCGAAAATTGCGAGAAAAACAACTTCAATGCATCAATATAGGAAGAATGTCGAATAATTCCTGAATAAGTGCGGTAAATCCAAAAGAAGAATAAATTGACTAAAACATAAAAAAGTAATCCGTAAACAATATATGGACCAGGGATAAAATCGAGTTTAATTCCCTTCAACAAGAAATAACTTATCACTCCAGAAGAAACCACAATGGACAAATCTAATAACAAGATTAGCCAACGAGGTAAATATCCTAAGTTTCGGATATTAAAACCAAGATTAATTTCCGAAAAAACAGCAAAAAAATTGGGCTTTTTGTCTTTCAACTTACTATTTCTATTTAAATATACTAACCAACTGGTAAAGATACTAAAAAAAAAGTATTCCTAATTTATAGTTAAATTTTTATTCCTTATAAAATTACTTTTTTAATTCGACTACGGTCTTCATCCGTTAAATTGGAACCCGACGGCAAACACAATCCGTTTTTAAAAAGATGTTCTGAAACGGTTCCACCATAATACGGACAATGTGCAAAAACAGGTTGTAAATGCATAGGTTTCCACAACGGTCGACTTTCAATATTTTCGGCTTCTAACTTTAATCGAAGTTGCTCTCGAGTCATTCCACCTGTACCATCGGGATTGACTAAAATACACGACAACCAGTGGTTGGAAAAATAATCCGCATTAGGTTCAGAAAAAACGGTAATCCCATTATTGCCTTCAAAAAGAGACACATAAAAATCGTGCATTGCTCGCCGCAAATTCACATGATTGTCTAGAACTTCCATTTGTCCACGGCCAATTCCGGCGCAAATATTACTCATTCGGTAATTATATCCTATTTCGCTATGTTGGTAGTGCGGTGCATTATCTCTGGCTTGAGTAGAAAGAAAAACAGCTTTGCTTTTTAGTTCCATCGTTTTGGTAACTATCGCACCGCCACCTGAGGTAGTAATGATTTTATTTCCATTGAACGACAAAATAGAAATATCTCCAAAGGTTCCGCATCGCTGACCTTTATAAGTACTTCCCAACGATTCGGCGCTGTCTTCAATAATCGGAATTTGATAGGTCGTGGCTATTTTTCTAATTTCATCTACTTTGAAAGGCATTCCGTACAAATGCACCGCGATGATGGCTTTGGGCTTCTTACCTTTTGCAATTCGGTCTTGAATCGCTTCCTCTAAAGCAATTGGACACATGTTCCAGGTTGTGGGTTCGCTATCGATAAAAATCGGCAACGCACCTTGGTATACAATTGGATTGGCCGAAGCCGAAAACGTCATGCTTTGGCAAATCACCTCATCATCTCGTTTCACGCCGAGTAAAATCAGAGCCAAATGTAGAGCCGCCGTACCCGATGATAAAGCGCCAACACAACTATTTTGTCCTAAATAACGCTCTAAATCTTCTTCGAAACCTGAAACATTCGGACCCAAAGGTGCCACCCAATTGGTATCGAACGCTTCTTGAACATAGTTCATTTCTGTTCCACCCATGTGCGGAGACGATAACCAAATTTTTGAATTACTCATGCTGTGTGTTTTTTATGATTCTTCCCGGATTTCCAACCACTACGCTGTAGTCGGGAACGTCTGAAATGATTACGGCACCCGCGCCAATCACCGACCATTTGCCAATTTTGATTCCTTGTATCACTGTTGCGCCGATGCCTACTTGCGATCCTTCACCCACTTGAACTCCACCTGCCAAAGAAACATTTGGTGACAGATGTACAAAATCTTCTATCACACAATCGTGTTCCACCACTGCAGCGGTATTGATGATGCAATGCGTGCCGATAGTAGCATCTGCATTTATGATAACTCCAGCCATGATAACGGTTCCCGCTCCAATCGAACTGTGTTTCGAAATTATTGCTTTGGGATGAATAGCTTGGACATAATTTGCGTTCAACTTGGCCGAAAGCAATTTTCGTACTTTATTGTTTCCAATCGATAAAATCAAATTGTCTGTAGGTCGTATGTTGAATTGACTCGCTTGTGCAACCGGTCTTCCCAAAATTGCTGTTGTATTCGGATTTTCATCTAGGATTGTTCCTATTTTCATTTGCGCACATTCTAAAATATCAATGATGACTTTACAATGTCCGCTAGCGCCGTATAATATTGTTTCAATTGCCATCAAAAGGTTCTATTGTTGCCGCATCCGCAGCGTTTATCCCATCACTTTTTATCACTTTGATAACTGTTTTTAAAATTATTTTCACATCCAAAATAAATGAAATGTGGTCAACATACCAAACATCATAGTAAAATTTTTGATCCCAAGAAATCGCATTGCGCCCGTTAACTTGAGCCCAACCCGTAATTCCGGGTTTTACCTCATGCCGACGGTTTTGAAAATCACTGTACAAATGCACGTAATGGGTTAAAAGCGGTCGTGGTCCAATGATGCTCATGTCGCCTAGAACAACATTGAGTAATTGTGGAATTTCGTCCAACGATGTTTTTCGCACCCACGAACCAATTTTGGTCAGTCGTTCTGCATCTGACAGTAATTTTCCGTTGCTGTCTTTTTTATCGTTCATCGTTTTGAACTTCACGATTTTAAAAAACTTTGCGTTTTTACCAGGCCGTAGTTGTACAAAAAAAGGCTTCCCTTGATTAGCAAAGGCCAAAAGCAACGTAATCGCTACAAATAAGGGAGAAAGCACGACCAAGCCCAATGCTGCAGAAAAAACATCAAAAAAAGGTTTTACAATCGATTTATACATTGCCACTAATTATTTTTCAAAGGTACGATATTCTTCAAGAATCGCATTCCAAACCAAGCTTTGTTCGTAGCGACTTACAATTAATTGTCGGGAATTTTGTTGTAATTTAAAACATAAATCGGTATCCGAATGTGTTTTTTTCATCGCTTGAAGTACTGCGTTTTCATCCTTCACCGGAATCAACAATCCGTTTTTATTGTCTATAATAATTTCGTTACATCCGTTGATATTGGTGACGATAGACGGCAAATTCATCGCGCCGGCTTGCATCACCACATTGGGAAATCCTTCGCGGTAACTCGGAAAAACCAAACAATTAGAAATGGCAAAATACGGCCGTACATCATTTTGATAACCCACAGAAATGACGTTAGAATTGGTATCCATTTCATTGATGGTTTCGAAAGAAAGCGGATTTAAGTCTTGTTCCAGCGGTCCGACTAAAAGCAATTTCACCCTATTTACTTCTTTATTCAATTGTGAAAAAGCCGCCAAAAGTTCGTTTATGCCTTTATCGGCTACAATTCTTCCCACAAAAATGAATACAAAATCGGTCGCTTGAATACCTAGTTTCTTTTTTAGATTCGAAGTTTCTTCCTCTGAAAAAAGGGAAGCATCAAAATGTGAGGTATCGATGCCATTGGTACTTCCGTTTGCGATTACTTTCAATTTATCAGAAGTACAATAGTTGTTCTGATTGATGATGTCGCGCAACGCCTTCGAATTGGGATACACTTTTGTGGCGCAATTATAGGTTTGTTTTTCCACCCAATCCAATACTTTTCGTTTGGTTCCTTTGGTTTCCAACAAAGGCAAGCCTGCAACGGTGTGCAACCGAATGGGAACTCCAGCAAGTTTTGCAGCCAACATTCCGACAATTCCGGCTTTGGGCGTATGTGTATGTACGATGAAAGGTTTTATTCTTTTGAGGAAGAAGTACATTTTTACAACCGAAATCAAATCGTGAATGGGTGTTATTTTTCGGGTCATTTCGACGTGAAACGTTTCCACTTCTTCTCTTTTTCCAATTTGTTCTAGGTAGTCTTTTTCAGAGGAAACTGCCGTTACACTATAAAATTCATTCATAAAACGGAGTTGACCTTCCAATAGTTTGTCTAAGGAAAGTGGAACCGTAGTTATTCTAATAAGTTTTTTTTTCAAAGCAAAAATGTATGTTAGAAATTCCCAATCATACCGATGTATTTACCCATAAATTTAAAAACCTTGTAATTTTTAATATTGTTTTGAGTAACATAATCATAGAAATGAGTATTGTCATTTATATCATCATAAAAAACAATGGCATTTTCTGACAACTTATTTTTAATAAGATTTGTTGCAAAAATTCGTCCTTCGTAGGATTTGTCTGAGTCGAAATGAAATAAGTCTATGGAATCAATTTCACTCATTATTTTAGGCAAATTGGTTTTGTCACCATCGATATATAGATTCCAATTGGATTTTAACTTTTCGTCCACAAGAATTCCGATGTATTTTTCAGGATTATCAATTCTAAAGTAGGGAAAGTCACTACTGTATAATTTTCCAAATCCATTTTTATCAATTGCCGATAAAAAAGTTTGAGAAGAATAACCCGCAGCTACGCCTGTTTCGACTGTTATTTTAGGTTTTTTATGTCGAGTAACAAAGTAGATTAAAGGATAGATTCCGCCACCACCAATACCAATGGAAAGCTTTGAAAGAATTTCTTTTGATTTATGTTCTAATTCTTGAGAAAAAGTAACCGATTCTTGCCAAAGGTTTTGATCAATATTTTTTGCAAAATCTTCAAAATCGATAAGATTTTGATTCAACCACAACGTGTAATCTTTTACCGAAAGACTATTTTTTTGTCAAAAAATCTCATTGTAACTTTATTCATTAATTCAAAAAGCCTGCTTGGAGATTTAATGATAAATTTTGCCAGGCTGATGATACTAAGTTTTTGCATGTCTTTGTTTTTTATTTTGTTTATATAAGTTTATGTAGTTTTCAATCATTTTCAGTATGGAAAAATCCTTTGATCGCTGTATACATTTGTTAGCAACAGCTTCATACTCTACTTTATTGGTGCTCAAATCTAAAATAATTTGGGCTAATTTAGTTTCATTTCCGTTTTCAAATACGATTCCATGATGGCGAACTATCTCTTTTAATCCGGGGACATCCGAAGCAATAAATGGTTTTCCGGAAGCTAAACCTTCTATGCACGAAAGTGACAATCCTTCAAAATTAGATGATAAAACCACAAAATCGGCAGTTTTTAGCAATTGAGGAACATCATTTCTATTTCCTAAAAATAAGATTCGGTGTTGCAAATTAGTTGCCTCTACTCGTTTTTTACTTTCTTCTAATAGATCACCATCACCTACTAGTATTAATTTAAAATTTTCGGGTAATAGTTGAATAGCTTTTATAAGTGTTTCTTGATTTTTTTGTGGATGAAACCTCGCAACTTGTATGGAAATTAATGCCTTGTCGTCATCAAAAAAATCGTTTTTGGAATAGGGTTTTGCCTTGGTTATAACATCTAAATCTACCCCGTTATTGACGACTACCATTTTATTTGAATAGTTATTATTTAGATGATGCAACAATAAATCTTTTACTTCATTTGTGATAGCAATAACAGTATCGTACTTCCCATAAATAATTCTATCTAAAATCTTGAAAAGCAGTAATCTTCTTCTTCTGTTGTTTGTATTGTGTTCGGTGTAAATTAATCTTGTTTTTGAAAAACTTATCATTTTAGCTAAGGCAACCCAATATAGAGCAGGAAACAAATGCACATGAACTATATCATATTTTCTCAAAAAAGGAATTATTTTCAAAATAAGCAAGGGATTATACACGCTTTTATTTGATAATTTAAATACCGAACAACATTTTTTTTCCTCAAGTTGCTTTAAAAAAATCTGATGATTATCGTTCAACAATAGTAAATCAGTAGTAATTCCTTTGTTGTTGTATATGGGTATGCTGTCTAACAACAATTTTTCTGCGCCTCCAGTAGCTAAACTATTTATAACGTGTACAACTCTCATTATGAATTTGTTTTGAAACGAATGTAACAATTAAGTACAACTCCAAAAGGAACTGCTAAAATAGTTAAAATTGGATTCGGTGTTTTGGTCAATAAACGGATATCTTTTGCAAAAATAGCGGATGAAATTAGGTGAATCGCACTTTTCAATTTCTCTTTGAACGTTGGCGCGTATTTCATTTTGACCCAACGTGAATAACCAAAACCTCTCGGACTCACGCGGTATTGTTTTAAAATGGTATTCGACGATCCATCGGCTAAATATTCCACAACACACAACACATCGTTGGTGCACAACCATTTGAATTTTTGGTCAATGAGTAAATATAAGGTTCCTAATGGTACTAATTTTTCTCCATTAAATATAGGATACAGTGGAAATTGTTTGACGACACTGGTTTTTAAAACTACTTTTTTATCACCCGAAATGCGGTGTTTGTAATACAAATCATTCAGCGTTGAATCGACTATATCATTGGGAATCGTCGTTCCGATAATCGCTCCATTTTTATCCGCATCCAAACCAATCATACCTGCATACGATTGATTTTGCAGTAGTTCTTTTTTGGAAAGTATCAGCTCAATGGCATTGTTGGGCATGAAATCATCCGAATCGATACATACATTGAATTCGGTAGTTATGTTTTGATAGGCCGTGTTATGAGCGCCGTGCATGCCTTGATTGTCTTGATAAATGTACTGAATGTCAATTTTTTTGGCATCAATCCACGACTGGACCAATGCTTTAGTAGTATCCGATGAACCGTCGTCAATAATCATCCACATAAAATCGGGGTTCGTTTGCGCCACCAAACTGTCGTACACTTGATGCAAACAGTACGCTCGGTTGAAAGTTGGTGTGAAAACGGTGATTGATTTCATGCTATGCTAAAATTACATTTAGTAAATACGTAAATAAAAAATATATCGCTATAATTCTCCCTACTACAGCGTGTTGGTTGTCGAATAACTTATTCTTTAACAAAGGATAAATGATGATTAAACCGAGCATAAACCAGGACAAGTAGGCAAATCGATTGGAATAATTGGAACGTATTACCAAAATCCACAAACCGTTTAAAAACAAATACATATTGACTAATTGCAAATAATATTCGTCTTTAAAACCTCTTTTGATGGTGTAATACCAGGCTGCAAAAATTCCGGATGCACTGTACAAGAGGAAATCCCAACGGAAACCCGTTTTCAGCACTACACCCTCATTTGCTTGGTCAAATTCGCCCAAATAAGCATCTAATTTAGCTTCTTCTCCAAAACCTAATCCGAGAAAGAACGCTTCCAAAAAACCACCCAAAGCCAAAGAAAGCGGCGTGGCCAAAAACCAAAAAGCAAAGTACAATTTTGGATCTTTGATGTATTTCACTAAAAAGAAAGACAAAATGATTAACATCGACGACTTATGAATGAATACGATAGCCACAAAAATCAAAATTTGTAAAGTAAAATTCTTACGTGTTAGCGCAAATAAAAATAACGATGTGGCTATTCCGTTTCTAATTCCGTTCGTGCCAAATGCCCAAAAACTAAACGAGGTAATTAAAATCAGGAAGGAATAGTACCAATAATCCTTAAATAAACTTTTTGAAACGTAGTACAAAGGTATGATGTACAACATCGCACAGAAGAAGAAAAAAGCTTCTGCGGAACCAAGTTGACTGAAATTGTACATGATGAATTCAAACAAAATATTGGTTTCATACTCCGGAATTTTTCCGTACACAAACATTTTGAATTCACGGGCATAAATTCCCATATCACCAAAAACAAAACTGATGGGTCGCAATCCCATATAGGCAAGAACTGCAATCAATAAAAAAATTCCAATTTGATTTTTACGGTTCAAATTCTCGCTGGCTTCCATTGGTACTATAGTCGATTGATAGAACATAACCAACACCACCAAAAGCAGGAAGTGAAAATAGATGGGTGTGTAATAATCTAATGGAACTAATGTATTCAAGTGGCCCTATTTTGTTTAAATTTATCTATTTCTGTGAATGTATTATGCGCGCCGGATTTCCCACCGCAATTCCATAGGCAGGCACGTCTTTTACTACTACAGCTCCAGCTCCGATTACCGCATGATCACCAACAGTAATTCCGCCAATCACAATACAAGCTGCATGAAGCTCAACGCTATTTCCGATAGTTGGTTTTTTACCTTTGCTCTCGCCTACCGTGACTAAATGATTGACATAAACATCATCGCCGATTCGTTCTGCGTTTAAAATGGTCGAGTAAGGATGCGCTAATTGTAATCCGCTACCTATTTTAGTATGAATATCGATGGTAAACGAAGGATGTTTGGGATAAAAAATTCGCAATATTTTTGAAAAAAAGCCTTGAGTTCGGAAGTAAAACAATGTTCTAAAATAACGACTAGTGAACAACTCTAAACTCAAGTCGTAGCACTGCTGTAACAGAACTTCTCGACGTTGCTTTCGAGCGTATAAATCAGCAATAATGATCTCTTTTTTAGTCGCAAATAAAAATAAAATCACATGCGGTAAAAACAATAATTGTCCAAAAAAGTAGCCTATTCTTCTCATCATTCTTTATCTAAAATTTATTCCAGGTACTTCATCGCAATGGTTTCTAAGTCCACTTTTTCCAACAGCTTTGATTTTGACCTCATCAATGATTCTTTATAGTGTGCACTATTTAGCACTAACTCTAAGGCGTGAGCAAATGTCTTTTCTTCTTCTAAAAACTCCATACTATCCGGTAAAAATAATTTTCCCTTAAAGAAATTAGGGGTTAGTATACCTGATTCGGTAAAAATTAATTCATCTCTTACTTCTGTAGGTTGCGTGCTCATCAATTCGAGTATTCCATCGGTACAATTAGATGAAACTATAGGAACATCAACGGCAATTGATTCGACTATTACGTTTGGTGTTCCTTCGTAATACGAAGAAAGTGCCAATACATTTGCCTTGGCCAAATATGGGTAGGGATTTGACTTTCTTCCCAAAAAAAACACATTATTGGCTATTCCGTATTCTTCAATCAATCGATCTAAATAACTTTGAACCCCAGGAACCGCATCTCCTAAAAAAAGTAAATTTACATCTTTATTTTCTTTCATCAATGCGAACGATTTCAATAAATGCCAAGGTGCTTTTTGAAGCGTTAATCGCCCTAAAAAAAGTATGGTCTTTTTATGGAACATGGCAAGTTCATGTTCATCTTCAATCGTTTCAAGAGCCAATTCTTGAATATTTTTGATATTGTGCGGATTGTAAATCACTTGTAATTTTTCTTTGAACTTAAAATTACAGTTGGTAACCAAATCAATTTTTATGGCATTACTAATGCAAACCACCTTATCCAAAAAGTAGTACGACGTTCGGTAACTGATTCGCGACAATTTACTTAGAAGAGAATTGTTTGATAGTTCAACACTTTTTAAGGCGTGTAAACTCACAATTTTATATTCTTTGGTAAAAGTGAGCGAACTAAAAATATTGGGCATATCTCCAAAGCCAAGCGTATGGCTAAATTGATGTTTTTTGATGATTTTCCGCAGTCTGTAGGGCGATTCCACATAAAAGGAAAGTCGTTGGATCTTTGACATTTCGCTAAAATCAACATCCGACAAACACCATTCGTCTTCACCAAAAGACACGATATCTGATGGAAGTTTAATTATTTTAAGCACTTTTACAACGTATCCTTTACCTTTATAAAAATGGTAAAAGTTGAGCGCCAAACGTTCAATTCCGCCCACACCACCAGAAGGTATAATTAGGAGTATCTTCATCTTTGTACTAATTCTTTAAATAAATTGTCCCATTGTTGCACTATGCTCTCGGGCAAAAAACGCTTTACGTTTTCTCTCGCTTGCTTACCCATTTTTTCTCGAGTATTTTGGTTTTCAATCAGGAAAACAACTTGTTCTGCAAAGGCGACTTCATCATCATTTTTAATCAAAAAGCCGTCCACATTATGCTGAATGATATCGCTTGGCCCGTGTGGGCAATCGAAAGCTACACATGGTAATCCGCAGGCCATAGCTTCAATCAGCACCATTCCAAATCCTTCAAAACGAGAGGGAAGCACATATATCGAACTCTGTAAATATTTTTTTTCAATGTCTTTTTCGGGTTCAAAAAAATGAACGTTTTTGGATATACCTAAAGCTTCCGCTTGGCGTTCAAATCCAAAGGAACTATCTTTTTTTCCATAAATTTCAAGTGACCAATCGGCGTGTTTTTCGTGTACCATTTTCCATGAACGCAACAACCGATCGTAGCCTTTTTGATGGGATTGTTTTCCGACAGCAAGTACTTTTTTATTAATCAACGTTGATTGTTCTTCGGGATAAAACGATAACGGATTCGGAATTACGTGTACGTTTTTGCCTTTCCACTCGGTTACGTTGCTTTGTGTTAATAAGACAAAAGCGCTGAATTGACCCGACAAATAATCCATTATTTTCAATTTGAATCGATAAAACAACTTTTGAAGGGTTGATGCATTCTTACGAATTTCAATGGATTTGGAAACGTGTCGCTCGTAAATAATCGGTTTTCCCCTACCAATAATCATCGGAATAAAAAAACCTTTCAATCCGTCGTCACACACAATAATCACATCGGGTTGAATCGTTTGGATTAACTTCTTGATACCGCTAACGTAACGTTTTAAATAACTGAACGGATTGCCAAAAACAGGAAAAGCATGCAACTTGATTTTGGAACTGAACTCGTAAAACAAATGAGTCGTACTTTCATTCAAACCTGCAATGTGAACGTCATAACCATATTCATCCGCCAGAAAACTTGCCTTTATTGAAAGCACGCGTTCTAAACCGCCCGAACCGTTAATTCCGTTTGTGATGTACAGCAATTTCATGGCTTAAAATAAAGAGTTCGCAACACAAAACCTTGTGTAAATGGCAGTATATCAAATTCTTGCGAATGGATTCCGATGCCTTTCGTATCGCCTTGTGAAAAATCGACAGCGCCATTTCTACGCGTTACTTTTTGCAAAAACTGAAAAGCATTTTCCACACTGGCCGAAGCTTCGTCTTGTAGATTAGGAAGTGATGCCGCATTCGTTAAAAACCAAGCCAATGTTGCTGCTGTAGACGAATCAAATCGAGATGATGTATTGGTAATCAACCAATGCCAACCGCCATTTTTCTGCTGAAAACGCATCGCCATTTTTGCAAATTGAATGACGTTTTCTTGCAGTTGTTTTTTAGCAGAATGATGTTCGGGCAAGGCGTTCCACGAATCGATTAAACCGATGGCATACCAACCCAAACCTCTTCCCCAACCGAATAATCCGACAGGCAATTTGGATTGAAGGTTGTACGTGTGACACGGAATAAATGTATCATTTAACAAGGCATATTTGTTGAATTCAGCTATTTGTAACACAGCCAAATCGATGGCTTCTTCGTTGTTATAGGTTACGCCATATTTCACTAAAAACGGACAAATGAATCCGATGGTGTCTACGTAGCGGAAGTTCTTGCTGTGTTTTTTATAGGCTATGGTTCCGTCTTCGCCTTTCAAACTCAAAATCAATTGATACAATTGGTCGAATGCCGGTTTGTTTTTGGTTGTATCCATCCACGGAAGTGACAGCAACGCATAGCCTAAAATCACGCCATCGATTTCGGTAGGCGGATTGTTCCAATTTCCGGTGGCGTCGATTTTTCCGTCACAATAATTCGCCAAAATTACTTTGGTCGTTTCGCTTTTGGTCGATTTGTATTCTTCGATCAATCCCAACACCAACGACGCTTCTTGCCAATGCTGAATGGCGCTTTTCTTGTAATTTCTTTTTATAATATCGATGATGATGAGTCGCGAATTATCCGTCAACTTGATCGTAGGCGTATTGAAAATCCATTTTTTTGACGTTTCGAATACTTTTGCACGCCAATCGGATTGGGAAGCAAACTGCCCAATTTTAATGCGCCTTTGCCACGTGTTGAACTGCGGAAGCACGTCAATTGCGACAATCAATACAATTAATATAATAAAGAATAGCATCATTTTTTAATTGGTGTTGTTAACTGTGTTGCGTCTTGTTGTAGCATCGTATTAAAATGTTCCGAAAACGTTTCGGCTCCTTTGAAATTCAGGTGATTGAAATCGCCGTACTCGTCGTTGTCCAATTTAAAATCGTGAAAATCTAAAAATGGTATAGAGTTAAATTGCTTTGTTCTGATGCTTTGAAAGGTTTTTTCGTCGTACGATTCGAATAATTTTTGATGAATCGGAGTTCTAAAAAACACCAGTTTCGCCTTACTTTGGTTGCACAATGAAACAATTTTCTTCAAATAATTGAGGTTGATTTCCGAAATTTCATTGGATGTTTCTTCTTTAAGAAAAGCACTGTAATTACCGTTCAACAGCGAATCGATTTTGTTGCGTTTCAAATACAAATAGCCGCCCCAATTGCCATTGTCTAAATAATTTTTTTTATTTTTTAAGATAAAAGTCAGGTTGTTTTTCAGCGCTTTGAGTTCGCCAGCCAGTACTTTTTTCGGATTGTGTTGCATCAAAAGGGTGTAATCTTCTGCATCCATTTGACCCGAATATTTTGGGAAATAATTGGACATATGTTGGTCATCATACGTCCACTCATCCATCTTTTTTTCAATTTGATTGTTGGAAAAAGACAGAAAAACGGTTTTTACTTGCGGATTTTCAGGCAGTAATTTTCGCAGTTTTTGATACGTATAAAAATACGCTTCTCCGCCTTGCGCTAAATTTTTTGCCTTGTCAATCAACGAATCGTTCAACGCACATTCGGCTTGTGAATGACCCAAAACTAAGGTTTCCGTTGTGGATGGAAGTACAAAAACAGTTCGGCTGTTGATGATCTTCTTCGACACAAAAGCCACGCACACCACTATAAAAAGTAGCGGAAAAATAAATAGTCCAATGCGTTTAAAAAATCGAATCATAATTTTAAAATGGAGTCCATGGTTTTGGAATATTTTTCGGCGCCCATGGCATTCAAGTGATCTTCATTACTAAAATCCGTCAGGGTAAACTTCTTGCTGTTTTCGAAATTGTAATACATAATCTGGTGTTTCGAAATGAGCTCGTTGATGTACGTTTTAAATCGGTTTTCCTTTGTAGGGATTTTACTATCTAAATACGTTTGGTATAAAGGTGACGAAAAGAAATACAATTCGATGTTGTTCTTTTTGCAATAGCCAATAATGGCTTCAATGCGCCTTTGATTTTTTTGAAACGCCTCAATCGATACTTCTTTGTGACGGTTTTTTAATCGCGCTTTTGCTCGTGCATTTACTTTGAGTGAATCGTAGTCTAATTTTTCAAATTCATTGCTGTAATTTTTTTCTACAAATCCGAATTCATTGATTTCCTTCGCTTGATCTTTATTTTTGATATCATCAAGTATGACGTTATTAAAAAAAGCAGTATTGGACGAATACAGCGAGTATTTATTGATGGTTTTAAGTGGATAAATTTCTATTCCGTAATAAATATAATACCACGGTAATCGGTACATCTTATCGTCGGAATCAATTTCCATTCGGTGGTAATCCATTTCAAAAACCACTTTTTTAAGGTTTTTTAATTTTTTAGCGGCAGTGAAAAACACAGCCGAATCCAACTGAATATTTTGAGAAGCGTAGGCCAAATTACAGGTTTTGAATGAAAAATACTTCGGATTTACACCATTCTGATTATGGGAAGTTCCGAGTACCAATACTTCGATGGAGTCACTGTTTTTAATAAAATAATTCGCCTTCGAAATAAATGAATTGGTTGAATTCCGAATGTACCATTCCACGCCCGCAAAAAGCAAGAGCACGGGCAAGAGAAAAAACAAGGATTTTAGTAAAAATGTTTTCATGGATTAGAATTGGAAATAAATAAATTCTTGCTCTTTGCCCATAAATATAAAAATCAAGACAATCAACAGGTAGTAAAACGAAATCCGAGCAAATCGCGGCCATTTCAAACCGAAGCGTTGCAAGGCGTATTGATGTTCTCTTCCCATCCACTCAATAGCGATGAAAAATGCAAGCAACCCAAATAAGGTAAACGGCAAGATCGACGGAATACTGAGCAATGATTTGGTAAAAATCCCTTTGATGTAACTCAGCGCATGACTCATATCATTCGCACGAAAGAAAATCCACGCAAATACCGTAAGCATAAATGTCATTCCCATGCTGAACAATTCTCGGACATTCGGTAAGAATCTTCCTTCGGCTACAATTCCGATGTTGTTTCGGTTTTTGTTGGCCAAAAGTAATGGTAAAAAGTACAAGGCATTCAACAATCCCCAGGCGATGAACGTCCAATTCGCGCCGTGCCAGAAGCCGCTGACTATAAAAATAATGAACGTATTTCTGACTTTCATCCATGTGCCACCCTGACTTCCACCGAGCGGAATGTAGAGGTAATCTCTGAACCACGTGGAAAGCGAAATGTGCCACCTGCGCCAAAATTCGGCGATGTCTCGCGAGAAATACGGAAAGGCAAAATTCCGAAGTAATTCGACTCCAAACAAACGTGCGGTTCCAAGTGCGATATCCGAATAACCCGAGAAATCACAGTAAATTTGGAACGTAAAAAATAACGCACCCAAGACCAAATTACTACCCGATTGGTGATCCGAATCGTTAAAAATGATGTTCGCATATTCGGCACAATTATCGGCAATCACTATCTTTTTAAATAAACCCCATAAAATTTGCCGCAATCCATCGATGGCAGTAGAATAATTGAATTTTCGTGCCTTTTGAATTTGAGGTAATAAATGTGTCGCACGTTCGATTGGTCCAGCCACAAGCAGCGGAAAGAAACTCACAAAAACGGCATAATCGACAAAATTTCGTTCGGGTTTTATTTTGTTGTAGTAAATATCAATAACATAGGATAATCCGTGGAAGGTATAAAACGAAATTCCGACGGGAAGGATAATATTTAGCATCCACATATCTACATGTATTCCGAAATTAGCCAATGCAGTCGCAAACGATTCGGCAAAAAAATTGTAGTATTTAAAGAATCCTAAAAACCCCAAATTGATTCCGATGCTCAACCAAAACCAAAACTTTTTGCCCCAGTTGGTTTTGGCATCGAACATTTTTAAACCCGTTACATAGTCTAAAACGGTTGAAAAAAGCAGCAAAAACATAAAACGATAATCCCAACACGCATAGAAAAAATAACTGGCTACGAGCAGCAACATGTTTTGGTGTTTGTAATTTTTATTGGCCACAAACCAATAGAGAAAAAACACTATGGGAAGAAAAAGAGCAAAATCTATAGAGTTAAAAAGCATAGAATAATTGTGTTTTTTATTGATCGATTAAATGATATAAAACATTTAATTGTTGTTCATTACTATTTTTAGTGTGTTGCAAATTACTAATTAATTTGTCTTTCATCTCCACATCACGATATAAATTCAAAATTCCTTCTGCAATAGCGTTGGCATTCATTTCGACTACATACCCATTTTCGCCATGAATAATTTGGTCGTTTACCGACGGATAATTGGTCAGAACAATTGGTTTTTTATGGATTTTGGCTTCTTCGATGGCGCGCGATTTTCCTTCAAAACGCGACGTTTGCACGTACATATCGGCGCGACTCACATACGGATGCGGATTTTCCTTCAAACCCAAAAAGATAAAATTGGTTTCCAACTGATGTTGCGCTACCAATTGCAATAAATGTTGATGTTCCGCGCCTTCACCAATCACATACCATTTGATGTCGATACCTTGATCTTTAATGATTTTGCACGCTTCGATGGCCAAATCAAATCCTTTTACGGGATGCAAACGACCCACGCTCACCAACGTCAATGCGCCTTTTTGGAAGTCAACTTCTTCTTCTGCCATTTTCTGTAACATCGTGTACGAAAAAACACTTTCCATCGTGAAAAATTTGTGCTTCAAATCGGGAAAAGCTTCTTTCAATTGATTTTCGCCAGTCTTCGACACACTCAACACGGCATCAAATTGTTTGAAATACGGATAATCCAAATCAAAATTGACGCCCATATTGTCATAATCGGTGCGGATGAAACCAATTTTCTTGGCCGCATTTACTTTATCAATATTATAGGTGTTGGGCGTGTTTTGCAAATAACTAATGCTCGCATCGTACCGCTTGGGAAGTTTCGGCACACAGATGTTCAGTGCTTTCCACAATAATTGCTCTTTTTCGGCACGGGTTTTTCCTTTTCTCAACAAATACACGGTATACAATCGTGCAAAAAACACATCGAATCGCAAGTTTTTGATGCTGCGCCACAAACCGTTTTTAATTGGTCCGTCGAAATAACTGAATTCCACTGGTGACGGTAAAATCGTAACATTCGCATTCACTTTATTCTGTAAAAAACCTTCCTGTTTGAACAACAACAAATCGATGGAATACTTAGAATGATCGATTTCTTCCAACAACGCCACCAGCGCATTTTCTGCACCGCCACAATTTAAATTATTAATGATAAAAAGGAGGTTCTTTTTCACTGTTGGATGATCTGGTATAACTTCTGAATTTCGGTTTCGGTTCCTAATGATTCGCTTTGCAACTGCGTGATGAATTGCGTTTGCAGTGCGGTATCGTTCAACAATTTGACAATCGCGTCGGCAATCGCGTCGGCATCTTTTTCAACAATTAAGCCGTTCACACCCGATTGGATTTGCTCGAAAACCGAATCGAAATTGGTCACGACGATCGGTTTTGCTAAAATTTTGGCTTCATTAATTGTGCTGCTTCGTCCTTCAAATCGTGAGGTTTGAGCATATATCGTAGCATTGGAAATGTACGGATACGGATTTTCCTTTTCGCCTAAAAGCACGAATTTGCCTTCTAATTTTTCTTCTTTAATCTGTTGTTCCAACGCGGCTCGTTCGCTTCCTTCCCCAATCACAAACCATTTGATGTTGGGATTCGATTGCACTATTTTTGCACAGGCTCGAATGGCCAAATCGTAGCCTTTTACGTGATCCAATCGGCCGACTGAAACGATATTCACCGTGTTGGTTTTGAACGGATTAGTTTCTGCCGCACGTTTGTGAATCAGTTGTGGCGACACGACATTCATCATCACACTCATTTTTGAGGCAAACTTAGGATGGCATTTTTTGAGTGTTTCCAACGAATTGGAGCCATTTACCATAATCGCATCCAATTTCGAAAAATACGTTTCATCAAACGATTGATCTAAATTCAATTGCTCGTAATCGGTGCGAATGAATCCGATTTTTTGAGTCGCCGACACACAATCGACACACACATATATCGACGTTTTCTCCAGATAACCAATGGCAGTATCGTATTTTTTTGGAGGCAATTGTATCGCTTTGGATACGTGTTTCCACGAATACTGCTCGGCTTTGTTAGTGTTTTTTTGAAATCGATTCACGAGTGTAAACAGCAATCGATGCCAAGCTAACGCCACTTTTCCGTGACTTAAAAAATACAGACACGAAGCTATCAGACTTTTTGTAAAGTGGTTGTAGTTCTCTGAAAGTTTCACCTTATTGACTTCCGACGGAATGCTGTGTAAAAAAACGCCGCCTTCTCGCAACAGCAGCAAATCGACTGCATACGAATCATAATCAAACGAATTGAGCAGATTGACGAGACTTTTTTCTGCGCCGCCCGAATCGAGTGATGGAATTATAAAAAGGAGTTGTTTTTTCATTGGAAAAATAACCTGTTGATTGTAAAATTTAATTAACTTTAATATAAAAAAATGCCACGAATTCACGAATTTATACTCCAAATATTTGATTTTATTCGAATGTTCATCAGAGATGAACTAATTTGTGAATTACTTCCTCTGTTCGCTGCGCTCGAGTCGTGGCTAAATAAATTAAGTTTAACTTATTGATTATTAGCGGTTAAAAAAACATCGAACTCACGTTAATTATTTATTCATCAAATTACAAAAGCTATTTCACCAATTCAGCCAAATATTCACCCGCTTTGTACGACATTTCTTTAATATGTGGCATTCTCGCCTGCAAGTTTGATTGCAACTGCAATTCTTCGCGTTTCATTTCTTCAAATTTTGCAATGAGTTTGTGAGCATCCGAAATTTCATTAATGCCTAAAACCAATTTTTCTTCTCCAAAAATATCAAACGCAATACCTTTCGATTTTACGCTGTAACCCAACACCATCGTCGGAACTCCGTTCGAATACGCCGCAATAGTTGCATGCGTTCGCGCTCCGATAAACATTCGCATTCGGGCAATATAACCTTTGTACTGAATCGCATTGAGCGTATTGGGAAGCAAAATGACACGTCCCGAACTTTTATAATCGTTGTAAAAATTAAGTAAGGTATCGTAGTCGTCGTTGCCCGGAATAATCACGTGTGGCGTCAAACAAATCGTTGCATTGGTCGTCGCCAAAATGTGCTCGATGAGTTTTTTGGCAGCTTCAACCGATTCGGGATTTCGTTTGTACACTAACGGACTGTAATTGAATCCAATCGTGTTGCCTTCTTGCCAACCGTCGGGTAACGCCAATTCTTCTTTGTCCATCGTAAACGCACCATCGGCACATAATTTCACATGAGCAATTCCTTTGCTTTGCAACGCTTTTTGCGAATAGGTTTCGCGCACCAACAACAAATCGAGCGATTTTAAATCGGCTATTTTGTCGGGCGACAAATCTTCTTCACCAATCGACGCACCCCAAAGCACTAATTTTTTTCCTGCTTTTTTGATACAACGGTCAATTTCGTACAACCACGGTTGCTCGCCATAACAATAATTATCACCGCCTATCGACAAAATCACATCGTGTTCTGCTATGGCGTTGAGTAGTTTTTTATTTTGAAAACGGTACGTATAGTTATCGTCTTTGTGGACTTTTACATAATACGCACTAATGAACCACTGGAACGTATATTTTTTAATGTAATCACGCGACACATCGTAGATTTTGTGCAAACCCGGAATGATGACATCCGAGGTATGATCGAGCGACGCCAAACTGATTTGCGCCTGTGGCAAGTACTTTTTTATAATGGGAATACCCGAACGTACAATCGCTTCGCAACCTCTGTTTCGGCTTCCGCCATGGTAAAATAATAGTATCTTCATAGTCGTTTATTTTTTTTTGATTTGGAAGTATAAATTCACCGCAATCAATTGAAGGAGTGATTTATTCTTTATGCATTTTAGAACAAATCGTTGGTGTTTCGATTTCCCCAAACTGATTTGTGTGTAATACTTTTGTATCGCTTTTTGAACGGTTTCGTTGTGGATCATTTTTTTTACATACTCCACTCGATCTAAAAAATCGGTACTCGGATCGGGTTGCAAATAGATGTGTATGTACGACACTACATTTTCCAATAACCGCAGCGATTTCCATTGGGTTACTAGTTCCCCATCCAATTCGACCGAAACCAAAGGTTGATAGTCGAACGCAAACACTTCCAACGCACGTTTGAAATAATCTTTCCCCGACGCATTTCGAGTCGCACTTCCATCCACTTCTACATAATGATAGCCGCAAAAATGGGTGAAAAGCACCGATTGCGCCGCATCAAAAGCTTGTAAATTAAAAATGCCGTCTTCGCCCAAAGGCACGCCCACGGGAAATTTGATGTTTTTTATCAGTGACGATTCGTACAATTTAGTACAGGCCGAATTGAGCGAACTATCCTGAATGAATTGCGGAATAATATTTTGATTGACATAGTCTTTATCTAAGGCCACATCTACAGGAAACTTTGATTTGGTTGTCGTAGTGGTTCCGTTGATTTCTTTATAAAACTGTGAAGTCACGATGGAAACGTGTTCTTTTTTAGCTAAAGCGTACAACACTTCGTACATCGTCGATTGGATAAAATCGTCGGCATCTACAAACCCAATAAATTCACCTTGCGCCAACTCAATTCCTTTGTTTCGAGTGGCAGAAACACCTTGATTTTCTTGATTGAACAAACGAATTCGGTCGTCTTGCGCTTGGTATTTTTCTATAATTTCACGTGAATCATCGGTGGAGCCGTCGTTCACAAAAATGAACTCGCAATTCGGTAACGTTTGGTGTAACAACGACTCCATACTTTTCTGAAGATGCTTTCCGGCATTAAAAACCGGAATGACTACGGATACAGCTATCATGGTTTTTTGGGTTTAATGCTTCGACTTATTTCACTTCCAATCGTCAGTAGTTGAATGTACTTTTTCTTTGCCCAATGATGGAGATAAAAGACGGTAAAACTCGAATTGAAGTGTTTGTATTCTGCACTCAACTGATTGATAATGTGTGACAATTGGTTTGATGTCAACAATTCTTTCAAACTCGTAAATCGATTCTTATCTACATTCGGAAGGATATTATTATCCAAAATTCGTTTGCAAAACAACTGAATGACGGTATCAAAATACTTTTTCTGAACTGCATTTTCGGTCGGTAGTACTTGCTTTCGGTAGTCGATGAGTGTTTGAATCGCGAGCATGAATCCGTTGAACGCTGGTTCGGATTGCACCAATCGTCTTGACGAAGAAACGCGTCGGGTGTATTTGTAATACGGCGCCGAACAATAACTGCAACGATTCGCTTTGGCTTGCACCATCGTGTTGAACACCGTGTCTTGTCCGCGGATGATTCCTTTTACAAATCGGGTTGCACCGATGACACTTCTTCGGTACAAGGTTGCGGGAAAGGTACGTCTTGGGTGACTGAATCCGTCTTTAATTACACCATCCGTTCCGCATTTTTCATACGATTCGATATACGCTCCAGCTTCCGAAAACACATCTAGGGTCAAATATAAAATATCTAAATTTTCATCTTCGGCTCGTTGAATAATAGTGGGTAATGCGTTAACATGAATCGCATCATCCGGATCTACAAACGCAATGTATGTGCCGCGTGCGACTTCCAAACCTCGATTTCGAGCGACGGAAACGCCTTGATTTTCTTGGTCAATGACGATTATATTGGAATGCTTTTTTTGAAATTCGAGCGCAATCGATAAACTAGCATCGGGCGAACCGTCGTTGATGACAATGATTTCGTATTCGTTTTCGGGAATCGATTGTTGCAGCAGACTTTCCAAACATTTAGAAAGATAAGCTTCTACTTTATACACCGGAACGATAATACTGAGTTGCATCATGAGTTCATCGCATTAAATAAGGAAATCCATTGTTTTGAAGTCGTATCGGGAAACAAAAATGTTTTTATGGCTTGTGCGTTGCTGCTGTTGGCGCGTTGGTAGTGTTCATAATGATTGCAAAACTCTGCAACCAAAAGCGGCAGTTGATTAAAATCGTAGGCTTCGATCAATGGTAATTTGTTGCTTTTTAAGATTCCGTACGGCAACCACGAACCCGAAATTACAGCGTTTCCGGAGTACAAGACTTCGGTCATCGCGCCACTCAACGCATCGCTGATGGGCATTTGGATCATTAAGTGTGTCGACAAACGCAATAATGCAGTATGTTTTGGATCGAAGAAATCGGTTAAAATGGTGATAGGAATATCGATTTTAGTTGCGCAATAGGTTTTCAATTCGGCTATCGATTGCTCGTTTCCGCCATAACCCAACGGAAGAATGAGTGCAATTTGTTCTTTATACCGAGGTTCCAACTGCCGTAAATTATCAAGAATTTTATAGTGATTGTTGGCGCTGAACGCATTGTGCGAAACCGAAATAATGAGTTTGTCAGTCGGAATTCCCTGTGCGGTTTTGAATTGGTTGATGACTTCGGTTTGGCCTTGCAACGCGTCGATTTGGTTGTAAATTTCGGTGTTGATGGTGAACTGATTGATGACGATTTTGGGTTCTAACTCGCGGCCGTATTTGAATAATAAAATCTGCGCCAATTCTTCCGACTGAATCGTGATTTTAGTTGCGGTTCGCAATGCTTTTCCAACGTAAAACACATTGGAAACGCCGGTGTTTCGCATCAAATCGGAACCCCAAAAACTACAAATGGTATTGGCGTTTTTCGGTAAAAAATGAATGTACATCACGTTTTCGGGTGTACAAAAGTGGAAATGATAAATGGTG
This sequence comes from uncultured Bacteroidota bacterium, assembly GCA_903902795.1. Lineage (GTDB taxonomy): Bacteria > Bacteroidota > Bacteroidia > Flavobacteriales > Flavobacteriaceae > Flavobacterium. The sequence continues at coordinate 37,949 of CAIUWH010000040.1, read as the reverse complement.
TGGCGTTGTGGAAGTATGTGTGTATTGACAATATATTTTGCTCGGGCGTATTTTTGAAGTAAGGTGAAAATGGTTTTCGGACTTGACTTCTGACTCAGTTCAAAAAACAACACTTCCCAAAAAAACACACTGCATAGAAAGCTTAGAAAGTTAAAGGTATTTTGAACGAACGAAACCCGAATGTCATCAAAATTGAATTTGCTTTCAAAAGGCGTTTCAGTTTTGACTTGACCTTTGGAAACATCGTAAAATTTATCAATATCAACGGTGTAGTTGGCGCTTTTCAATTGCGCATCGCCGTACAACTGATTGAGAAAATTAGATTGGCCAATGCCTAAAACTAGTATTTTCTTTTTTGGGTTCATGTATTTTCTTGACTTTTCAAATAATACTCTTGGAATATTTTTCGGTCTTCGGACGTATATTTTTCACCATCGAAAATCTTTTCCAATTGCACTGGAGTTTCAAATAAAACACCCCTTTCTTTACACTTTTCAATATAATCTTGTACATCACAGATGAATCGCGCCGGATTTCCAGCAACGACAGTATACGCTTTGACATTCTTCGTTACAATCGAACCTGCACCAATAATTGCTCCATCGCCAACCCTAATTCCGGGCATAACAATCGCATTCGCACCTAAAAAAACTTTATTCCCGATAATTGTTTTTTCCACTCGATGCTGTCTGATATGATTGTATAAAGAAGCGTCGTGTGCCAAAATCATGGAACCAGGTGCAGAAATAAAATCATCGCCAATTTCTACCATTTGCGGAATCAATCCGTCAATTTGAGTGTTGTGATGTTTTACATTTCCAATTTTATAATCAACCGGTTTTTCTGCTGGAACTGGTGGAGTTTTGACTGGAAATAATGTATTTTTTATTTTGCGTAAAATATTCATCGATTAGAATTTATAATTTCCTCGTATAAAAGCACAATTCATATTTCTGATTAACTTTCCAGAATCGTAGACGTCATCTGATAAAACCTCAAATGAACTCGCATTCAGTATGGTGTCCACATAATTATTTTCATGTGTTTTTTCATAAAATGAATAAATGGCTACTGAATATAAATTCGGTCTCAATTGAATAGACGGAATTTCTAATACAATTTCATTATCCGAATTTTCAATAAATTTTACACCCATTTCATCCGAAGCAAAAGCACACATTACGTTTTCGAAGTTATCGTACAGCACGATACTCAAAATTAATTTACTAAAATCAAATGCTTGATTGACTTTATAATGCAGTTTGATTTGAATCGGCTCATTGATAAAAACTTCACTTACCACATCTTTTTTCGAATTAATAATTTGAATATCGGTAAATTGAATTTTTTGATTTCCTTGACGGTCTTTTCTTTCGTGTAGATTTCGTTCAATTTCTTTATTCGAATTAAAGTAATAATCCACCGTTTCATCAGCCGAACTATTGTACACAATTTGTCCGTTTTTCAATAAAATTCCTTTATCGCACAAACTCTTTACCGCCGACATATTATGACTCACAAACAAAACGGTTCGTCCTTCACCTTTGCTGACATCGCCCATTTTACCGAGGCATTTCTTTTGGAATTCGGCATCGCCTACCGCCAACACTTCGTCGACAATCAGAATTTCACTTTCCAAATGCGCGGCCACGGCAAACGCCAATCGCACGTACATTCCCGAAGAATATCGTTTTACCGGCGTATCGATGTAGCGTTCTACACCCGAAAAAGCGACAATTTCGTCAAACTTTCTAGTAATTTCTTGTCGGCGCATTCCTAAAATGGCTCCGTTCAAATAGATGTTTTCGCGTCCGGTCATTTCGGGGTTGAATCCGGTTCCGACTTCCAACAAGGATGCAATTCGGCCGTTGACTTTAAAACTTCCGGTGGTGGGTTTGGTGACTTTACTCAGTAATTTGAGTAAGGTACTTTTTCCGGCGCCGTTTCTACCGATGATTCCGACCGCATCGCCTTGCTCGATTTCGAAATTGATGTCGCGCAACGACCACACGTAATCGCTGGTTCCTTTCTGACTTCGGTCGTTGGCTTCGCCGATTTTCAAATACGGATCTTCTTTCCCACGTAATTTATGGTAAAACCGATTTAAATCGTGACTCAACGTTCCGGTTCCAACTTCACCTAAGCGGTATTGTTTGGATATGTTTTCTGCTTTTATTGCTAGTTCTTTCATCGTAAAATTTATACCGTGTCCATGAAACTTTTTTCAACCTTATTGAAAATGACAATGCCCGTAAAAAGCAAAATCACAATAAATACCGCGCTGTACACCAAACTAAAGGGTTCAAAATGACCTGAACCTAAATAACCATATCTAAAACATTCGATGATACCCGATAACGGATTCATGTCTACAATCCAGCGGTATTTCTCGGGCATAGCCGATATAGGATACACAACCGGCGTGGCGTACATATACAGTTGAATTCCAAAGGATAGTAAAAACACTAAATCTTTGTATTTTGTGGTCAGCGAGGAGAAGATCATTCCCAATCCCAACGCAAACGAAGCCATCATGACAATGAGCAATGGCGTGGCCAAAACCCACCAATTCGGCTGAATTTCTTCTTTGACAAAGGTGTAATAGAGTACAACTCCGATGAATAATAGGAATTGAATGGCGAATTTAAGCAAGCCCGAAAACACGATGGACAACGGCATGATTAATCGTGGGAAATATACTTTTCCGAAAATCGAGGCGTTCGTTTGAAAAACGGTAGATGTTTTGGTGAGTGAATCGGAGAAGTAATTCCATATCGTGATTCCTGACAAGTAAAACGCCAATTGTGGCAAGCCATCGGTGGATAATTTCGCGACTTGACCAAACAAAACGATGTAGATGAGCGAGGTTAAAACGGGTTGTACAAAAAACCAAAGCGGACCTAAAATGGTTTGTTTGTAAAACGTAATGAAGTCGCGTTTGAGCAGCATCAGCAGCAAATCGCGGTAATGCCAAAGTTCTCTAAAATTGATGGACAGTAAGGAATTATCGGATTTGATTTCTTCGGTCCACACTTGTTTGTGTTGTGTCATAGGTTATTCTTCTTATACAGGTTCGAAATTTTCATAAATTACCAATCCGTTTTCTGAAAGCTGTTCTTGCAAGGTAAAGGCAACTTTTCGTTTGATTTCACTTTCTATTTTGAGCGCGAGTTGATCGATGTAACTGGCGTTTAAATCGGCACCGACAATGCGGACTTCAATCGTGCCCGAATCGATTCCGTTGGCGTAATCACCGAGCAAAATAATTTGTTGTACGTTTCCCATACGTTCTAAAATATGTTCAATAATGGCGTCTAAACCCAAGTGTTGAAACACGATTTTTTGCAGCGTAGAAAATAAAGGATGTTTGGTATTGGCTTTGTAGGAAACCTTGTTTTGATTGGCTTTTTTCTCGAGATAACCGGCTTCCGAAAGGTTGTTGAGCTCTTTACGGATGGAGTTGGTGGATTCGTGCATTTCTTCTGCCAAACCACGCAGATGTCCGTTATTGGCGGCATTGATAAAGAATTTCACCAATATTCGAATGCGGGTTTTAGAAGTAATAAGAGTTTCTAACATAACCGTTTACATTAAAACGAGTAACAAAAGTACTCATTTATTTTAAACATGCAAGAAATTTTTAAAAAGTGTGTTTATTCGTACTGCTTTTGGTAGTAGTTTTGGTACGCACCTGACGTGACATTTTTGAGCCATTCTTCGTTGGATAAATACCAATCGATGGTTTTTTCGAGTCCTTGTTCGAAGGTTACGGAGGGTTTCCAACCTAATTCCGAATTGATTTTCGACGCATCGATGGCGTAACGTAAATCGTGACCCGGTCGGTCTTTTACGTAGGTAATTAGCTTTTCGGATTCGCCCACAGCACGACCTAATTTTTGATCCATTAACTGACAAAGTAATTTCACCAAATCGATGTTTTGCCATTCGTTGAAACCGCCAATATTATAGGTTTCGTGATTTTTTCCGGTGTGGAACACCAAGTCGATGGCTTTGGCGTGATCTTCTACAAACAGCCAGTCGCGGGTATATTTTCCGTCGCCGTAGACAGGCAACGATTTATTTTGAATGATGTTGTTAATGAATAGCGGAATGAGTTTTTCAGGAAAATGAAACGGTCCGTAATTGTTGGAACAATTGGTGATGACATACGGCAAGCCATAGGTTTCGCCATACGCACGCACGAAATGGTCGGAACTTGCTTTGGAAGCAGAATACGGTGAATTTGGATCGTACGAAGTAGTTTCGGTAAACAAACCGGTTGCGCCGAGACTTCCGTAGACTTCGTCGGTCGAAATATGGTAAAAGCGTTTGCCGTCGAAGCTGTTGTTCCAAATGGTTTTGGCGGCGTTGAGTAAGTTCATGGTTCCGATGACATTGGTCTTTACAAAAGCCAACGGATCGGTTATGGAACGATCGACATGTGATTCGGCGGCCAAGTGAATGACACCATCAAATTGGTGTTGCTCAAACAATTGGTTGATGAAATCGGCATCGACGATATCGCCCTTAATGAACGTATAATTTGATTTACTTTCAACATCTGCAATGTTTTCTAAATTACCGGCATAAGTCAGCGCGTCCAAATTAAAAATTTGATACTTGGGATAGGAATTAACAAATAGTCGAACGACGTGCGAACCAATAAATCCAGCACCGCCGGTGATTAAAACCTTTTTCATTGCATTATAATTTTCCGTCTACTTGATCACTTTTTAGAATTCCTTTTACATCGTAGACCACTGCGGTTGCTTTTTTCAGCGGATTTAAATCGAGTGATAAGAATTCTTTATGTGAAACGCCTAAAACGATGGCATCGTATTTTGCGGTCGGAATTTCTTTTGAGGTTTCCAATTTATATTCGTGCGCTACTTCTGAAGGATTCGCCCATGGATCGTAAATATCTACATGGATTCCGTAGTCTTTTAACGCTGCAATTACGTCCACAATTTTAGTATTACGAACGTCGGGACAATTTTCTTTAAAGGTAATTCCGAGCATTAATAATCTGGAATTGTTTACGGGAATTTCTCTTTTGATCATGAGTTTCACCACACGTGAAGCGACGTATTCTCCCATGCTGTCGTTGAGACGTCTTCCTGCTAAAATGATTTCGGGGTGATAACCGGCTTCTTGCGCTTTTTGCGCTAAATAATATGGATCAACTCCGATACAGTGACCGCCTACTAATCCGGGTTTGAAGTTGAGGAAATTCCATTTGGTTCCCGCGGCTTCAAGCACGGCTTGCGTATCGATATCGAGGATGTTGAAGATTTTCGCCAATTCGTTTACGAAAGCGATGTTGATGTCGCGTTGTGAATTTTCGATGACTTTTGCAGCTTCAGCTACTTTGATGGATGGTGCAAGATGCGTTCCAGCGGTGATCACCGAGTTGTATAAATTATTCACTTTGATTCCGATTTCTGGGGTGGAACCTGCTGTAATTTTTAGGATTTTTTCTACGGTATGTTCTTTATCACCGGGGTTGATTCGTTCCGGAGAGTAGCCTGCAAAAAAGTCAACGTTGTATTTCAATCCGCTTATTTTTTCCAAAACAGGTACGCACTCTTCTTCGGTAAGTCCAGGATACACCGTCGATTCATAAATCACGATGTCGCCTTTTTTCAAAACTTTAGCAACGGTTTCACTCGATTTATATAAAGGAGTTAAATCGGGTCTGTTGTTTTTGTCAACTGGAGTTGGAACTGTAACAATGTAGTAATTACAATCTTTAATATCATCTACATTGGTACTGCAAAATAATCCATTATCATTAGAAGTCTTGTCAACGATTACTTGTTGTAGTAATTCTTTGCTTATTTCTAGGGTAAAATCATTACCCAAATTGAGTTCACTTACTCTATTTTGATTGATATCGAAACCAACCACCGGATATTTTGTAGCAAACAACCGTGCTAAAGGCAAACCTACATATCCTAATCCTATTACACCAATTTTTACACTCATACTACGTTAATTAATCAAGAACCTATAGCTTGATAGTGAAAACCTATTTTTTCTAACTGTTGACCGTCTAAAATATTTCTTCCATCGAAGATAAAAGCAGGTTTTAGCATGCTATCGTATATTTTCTTCCAGTCGTATTCTTTAAATTCATCCCATTCGGTAAGAATGGCAATCGCGTGAGCATCTTTACAAGCCTCATATGGATCTTGCGTTGCATGTAAATACTTGCTATTTTTTTCGTCCGAACGGGTTTCAAGATAATTCAAATCGAATAACATTTGATCAATAGCTACTTTAGGATCGTACACTACAATTTTAGCTTTTTCGAAAATCAAATCGTCGGCTACGTAGATAGCGGCAGATTCACGGGTATCGTTGGTATCTTTTTTGAAAGCCCAACCGAGGAACGCAATTTTTTTATCGGCTACGGTATTGTACAATGTAGTCACAATATTTTTTGAAAACCTTCTTTTTTGGTGGTTGTTCATAATAATGACTTGTTCCCAATAATCGGCCACTTCGTTCAATCCGAATGATTTACAAATGTACACTAAATTGAGAATGTCTTTTTGAAAGCACGAACCTCCAAATCCGACTGAAGCCTTTAAGAATTTCGAACCAATACGGCTATCCATACCGATTGCTTTTCCTACTTCATTAACGTCGGCTCCGGTTTTTTCACATAATTCAGAGATTGCATTAATGGAAGAAACGCGTTGCGCTAGAAAGGCATTGGCGGTTAACTTCGACAATTCAGATGACCAAACATTCGTTCGTAAAATACGATCATCAGAAACCCAATTGGAATACACATCCACTAAAGCTTGAATTGCTTTTTGACCTTCAGGAGTTGTGTCACCACCAATTAAAACGCGGTCTGGATTCAGTAAATCAGCCACGGCTGTTCCTTCTGCTAAAAACTCAGGATTGGATAGAATTTGAAATTGCACTCCGTTGCCAGTATGATCTAAAATATTTTTTATGGCTTCGGCGGTACGTACTGGTAGCGTTGATTTTTCGACTACAATTTTATCATCTTTGGCTACTCGTGCAATTTGACGTGCGCACAATTCGATGTATTTTAAATCGGCTGCCATACCTTTCCCACTTCCATAGGTTTTGGTTGGCGTATTTACCGAGATGAAAATCAGTTGAGCTTCATCGATGGCTTTGTCTACTTCCGTCGAAAAGAATAAATTTCTTCCCCGACATTCACCTACAATTTCAGCCAAACCTGGTTCGTAAATAGGAATATTATTGACATCATGGTCGTTCCATTTTTCAATTCGGTCGGTATTCAAATCGACCACTGTCACTTTAATATGAGGACATTTTTGAGCTATAACAGCCATTGTTGGTCCGCCCACATAACCCGCGCCAATACAACAAATAGTAGTAATCTTCATTAATTATTATTTATTTTAGGTTTTCCCAGTACCACTTTACAGCTTCTTTTAAACCGTCTTTAAAAGAAAATTGGGGATTATAATTTAGTAATTTTTTTGCCTTATCAATACTTGCCAACGAGTGAGGAATATCGCCCGCACGATTGGGTCCGTGTACAATTTCAATGTTTTTGATTGATGAATCGTATTCGGATAAATATTCTTTTAAGTATTGAACCATTTCATTGAGTGTTGTCCGATCACCATACGCGGTATTATAGACGGTATTAATAGCTTCTGGATTTTGAGTTTCCATGGCCAATTCGTTCATTTGAATGACATTGTCGATATAGGTAAAATCTCTTGAATAATTGCCATCGCCATTGATAATTGGACTTTCGCCCTTTACCAATTGTAAAACAAATTTAGGAATCACCGCGGCATACGCACCGTTTGGGTCTTGTTTGCGTCCGAATACATTAAAATAGCGCAGTCCAATGGTTTCCATTCCGTAGGTCGAACTAAAGATTCCCGCGTAGAGTTCGTTTACATATTTCGTGATTGCATATGGAGAAAGAGGTTTTCCGATTTTGTCTTCTACCTTTGGGAGACTTTCAGAATCGCCGTAAGTGGAAGAGCTTGCTGCATAAATAAATCGTTTTACACCTGCTTCTTTTGAAGCCACTAACATATTTAAAAAGCCCGACACATTAACTTCATTACTTGTAATCGGATCTTTTATCGAGCGTGGAACCGAACCCAAAGCTGCTTGATGCAATACATAATCGGCACCTTGAACCGCCTTAGCACAGTCGGATATGTTCCGGATGTCGCCTTCTATTAGCTGAAAATTTGGATTGACCAACAAGTGGTTTATGTTATGGCGGTGGCCTGTTGCAAAATTATCCAAGCAAATTACTTGATTTCCTTTTGACAAAAAATACTCACATAAATTGGAACCAATAAATCCAGCTCCACCCGTTATTACGATTTTTTTGCTCATTTGTTTATTAGAATTTTCTTGGCTATTCTGAACCATTTAACGAATATATTCTTCGGCTCATCATCTTCATGGTATCCGTTCGAGTAGGCACCATAACCATATCCGTATCCGTATCCATATCCTGCACCGTACTTAGCTTTATTTTCGAATCCGTTCAAAATAATACTCACATTGTTTAACTCTCCTCTACCTACTCGGTTGTTGAGTAATTTAATCATTTCTTTTTTGGTAAAATTTTGTCGTGTAATATATAAAGTTACATCAGCGTATTGAGAAAGTTCAACGGCATCGGTAACCAAACCAACAGGCGGTGTATCTAAAATAATGTAATCGTAACGTTTTTTCAATTCATCCATTAGTTCAGTCATCGTTTCTCCCATAATTAATTCAGAAGGATTGGGTGGAACAGGACCAGAAGTAATGACATCCAAAAATGGAATTTGCGTCTTGTTGATGACTTCATCGAGAGTCGATTGTCCGATTAAATAATTAACTACACCTATTTCATTCTTCAATTTAAAATCGTCGAATATTTTGGGCTTTCTTAAATCGAAACCTAGAATTACCGTCTTTTTTTCGCTCATGGCGAATACCGTTGAGATATTTACTGAACAGAATGTCTTTCCTTCACCACTCACTGAAGAGGTGAGCATTAGCGTTTTGGCGCCATCAACTTTCTGTTTTTTATATAAAAATTGGAGTGACGAACGAATGGCTCGGAAGGATTCGGACAAGGCTGATTTTGGTTTTTCAAATACTGCTAAATTAGAATCGGAATGCTTCATTCCAACTACACCAATCAACGGAATTTGAGTGGAACTGTTGATATCGTCTGTATTCTGAATTGAATTGTTGATGAAGAAGATTAAGAAAACAATTAACAACGGAATCAGCAATCCCAAAAATAGGGCGATTACATAATTCACTTCCGTTCGGGGTCCGATCAAGCCGCTACCGATATCTTTGGCTGGATCAATAATCTGAATATCGGACAAGTTTGCAGCTTTTACAATTAGCGCCTCGTTTCTTTTTTGCAAGTACGTTTGATAAATGCCGTTGCTTAAATCATATTTTCGGATGATTTTCGACAATTCCAATTCACCTTCCGGCAGACCTTTTAGTTTTCCTTCTGCCATAGACAAGTTGCGGTTCACTTGAACACTTTCGTATTGAATAGCAGCTTTAGCAGCATTAATATTCTCTAAAAGCACTTTTTTAACGGAGGATATTTCGTTATCAATAGCGTTGAACATATCTCCATTTTTCACCGAATAGGCCATTTCTGAACGTCTTACCGAAAGCCCGATTAGGTTAGCCACATTATTGACTACGTTAGGATCTTCAATTCCAGCGACCGATGGTGCGGGCAATTTTGAGAAGTCGTTACTATTTCTAAGATAATTGCTGAGTGTATTGTAGTAATTTATTTTACGATCGACCAAATCTTTTTGAAGGTCATAGTCTTGTAATTGCTGTTGAATGACACCACTACCCGATTTTAATATCGCCACGTCATTACTTCTACTGAAATCTTTGAGCTCATTATTGGCCGATTTCAAATCATTTTCCATTATTTTTAAAGTGGTGTCAATAAATTTAATGGTATTATCAGCAAAAAGATTTTTGTTGTCCAATTGCTTCTTTTTGATTGTAGCTACTGTCTCATTCAAATAATCAACAATTCGCTTTTTATTGGTTCCTTCCAACGATAATTTTAAAATGGCACCGGCTTTGTCGTCGACTACGATATTTAAATTTTTGTAGCGCGTTACTATGTCATCAAAATTATTAAATTTAATCATGTATTCGCTTCCCACATAGTTATCGGGAACACCAACAATATCTAGTGTTAGATTCAAAAAAGGAAGTTTAACGGGTTGACCCACTTTGTATCGTTTGGCAAAATCTCCTACTTGCACGTTGACTACATCTTTCTCAAAGGTCAAATAATTTAGTACGGTTACCGCACTTGCAGTAAAGGGAACGCGCAGTTCATAAACATCAGCAGAAATGAACTTAATGCTTATTGGAATATTAAGCATTTGATTTTTATCCTTTTCAATGGTAACAACGAAAGGAGTTGAACCATAGACATCTTGAACGTAATATTCTTTTTGTTGCAAGTAATCGATGTAAAACTGCAAACGGTCCACTACCAATTCGTTGTGAGAACGAGATTTAAGTGAAGTTGAAAGCGTTTGAACTTGATCGGATGTTCCGCCCCAATTGAACACCAAACTGGTATTTGATGTAAAAAAGGGATTATTTTCTTCTTTTACAGCAATGGTTGACTCTAGTGAGTATATCTTTTGTTTTCTGATGTTAATTTGATGTGCGACAGTCAAACAAATAATTAATCCCAGTACAAACCAACGCCAGTAACTTCCGGTTTTAATTATAAACCCTTTGAAATCAAAATTATTCTGACTTTCAAAAAAAGAAAAATCTTTTACATCTAACATTCGTAATGAGTGGTTTTATCTATTGAATAATAAAATGGTTGTAGTTGCTAAAGTGAGGATTGAAAGTATGGTGGCAAGCGATTCTACACCTGTCTTTCCAGTACCCCACGATTTTTGTTTTAACGGCTTAACATAGATATAATCATTGGGTTGTAAGTAAAAATAAGGCGATTTTAGGGCGTTTACATCGGTTAAATCGATGGAGTAAATTTCTAATCCATGTGGGAATTGACGCATTACTTTGACGTCTTTTCGATCTCCGGTTATGGTAATATCTCCTGAATTAGCAACGGCTTCCAATACATTCACACGATCTTGAAACAATATTTTTGTACCAGGACTAAGTACTTCTCCGTTTACCGTATATCGAAATCCAGCTAGCTTTACAGTCACAAAAAGTTCTGCTTCCTTCTTAAAATACTCATCCATTAATTGGGTTTCAATTTTAATTCGGGCTTCCTCAACGGTATTTCCAATTACAGTTACTTCACCTAACACTGGAATTCGAATGGCACCATGATCATCTACAATATAACCGTTAATGTATAAGGCGTCTGTCGTAGTCATTTGCTGGGATTGTGCAGACAAATTGAAAATTTCAGTCAATTTTGGATCCAATGACTTAATATTGATGGTCAAAACATCGTTAGTTTGTAAACGATAGGGCTTATTATTTACTTGGGCGACCGCAGCAGATTGCGAAGCATTTTCTTTGTTTTGAAGATAGATTAAATCTTGCGTAGGAACACAAGAAGTAACCAATAAACTCAAACAAAAAATATAAAAAAGAATCTTACTCATAGTCGAATTTAATTTAAGCGAACAAAGATAGTTTTTCAATTCAAAAAACAAAAGAAGTTACCTAAATACTTGATTATTTATGAAAAGAATTTTCAAACGGAACACGATGAACAATACTTCGGCCTAAAGTAACTTCGTCTGCGAATTCTAACTCATCGCCAACGGCTATTCCGCGTGCTATTGTAGAAGTTTTTACTTCATATTCTTTAATCTGTTTGAAAATGTAAAAATTGGTAGTATCGCCTTCCATAGTAGAACTTAATGCAAAAATAACTTCCTCAATGGATTCAGATTGTACTTTGGTCACTAATGAACTGATGTTCAAATGACTTGGTCCAACACCATCGATTGGCGATATCTTTCCGCCTAAGACATGATAAACACCTTTAAACTGGCTGGTGTTTTCGATAGCCATTACGTCTCTTACGTCCTCAACTACGCAGATAATTCTGTGATTTCGACTCGGATTAGAACAAATTTCACATACCTCAACATCCGAAATATTATGGCATTTCTCACAAAACTTGATGTCTTCTCGCATACTGAGCAAGGCTTGCGATAAAAACTGGGTTTGTTCTTCGGGTTGTTTTAACAAATGTAACACCAATCGAAGTGCTGTTCGCTTACCAATTCCTGGCAATTGAGCCATTTCGTTAACTGCTTTTTCTAACAATTTTGATGAAAATTCCATGATGCAAAAGTAACTAATTTGAAAATGGTATGATTTGAAAATTTGAAAATTAATTCATCTACTGATTTTCAAATTTTCAAATTGACACATTTATTTTCGTATTTTGGCACAAACAAAAATCACCTATGTCAGCAAACACAATTCTACTAATTATTATTATTTATTTTGGAGTTTTGATATTCATTTCCAATGTAATAAGTAAAAAAGACAGCAGTAATGATGCTTTTTTCAAAGCCAACAAAAATTCAAAATGGTATTTAGTAGCATTCGGAATGATTGGTACGGCTCTTTCAGGCGTGACGTTTATTTCGGTTCCAGGAGAAGTTGGCAATCCCGATGTACAATTCAAATACTTCCAATTTGTATTGGGAAATGCCATTGGCTTCATCATTATCGCTACTGTTTTGCTACCGTTATATTACCGAATGAATCTGACTTCTATCTACAGTTACATCGAGCAACGTTTGGGCGTTGTAAGTTATAAAACGGCAGCAACAATCTTTCTCATCAGCCGCACAATTGGCTCGGCATTCCGACTGTATTTGGTGGTTATTGTCCTTCAAAGATTTGTATTTGATGAGTTCAATGTGCCTTTTGCCGCGACCGTTTTAATTTCACTCGGATTGATTTTTGCTTATACCTATCGTGGAGGTTTAAAAACCATTATTATCACCGATACGTTACAAACCTTTTTCCTGGTTTCATCTGTATTTCTGACCATTATTTTTATTTGCCAGGGTTTGGATTATAGCGTTTTTGAAGCTTTTGAAGCCATAAAAAAAAGTAACTATTCGAAGGTATTTTTTTATGAAGATTATTTAAAAGGCACTTTTGTGGTAAAACAAGTTTTGGGTGGGATTTTTGTAACCATAGCAATGGTTGGGCTGGATCAAGATTTGATGCAGAAGAATTTAAGCTGTAAAAATATTGGTGAAGCGCAAAAAAACATGTTCACTTTTACAGGAATTTTTGTACTTATTAATATTTTCTTTTTGAGTGTTGGTGCGTTGCTTTATTTATACGCGGAGAAAAACGGAATTGCCGTTCCGATGGTTGGTGATGTAAAACGAACTGATCTATTGTTTCCTGAAATTGCATTTAATCATTTGACATTAGTTCCAGCCATTGTATTTCTTTTAGGATTGACCGCTGCAACATTTGCTACTACCGATTCAGCTTTGACTGCTTTAACGACTTCATTTTGCGTGGACTTTTTAGGAATGGATAAGAAGCAGTCAGCAGACAGCAGTCAGCAGATAGCAAATGAAAAAAAATCAGTGCGAACTCGCCATTTAGTTCACATTGGATTTTCATTATTGATGTTTTTGGTGATTATCATCTTTAATTCGTTGAACGACAAATCGGTTGTCACGATGATTTTTAAAGTGGCGAGTTATACCTATGGACCGCTTTTAGGATTATATGCCTTTGGACTATTTGTGAAAACCAAAACAGTTCACGACACGTTAGTTCCTATAATTTGTATCCTGTCGCCGTTGATTTGTTTTCTAATCACTAAATATTCAACTGATTTATTTGGCGCTTATATTATTGACAACGAATTAATCATTATAAACGGATTGATTACTTTTTTGGGATTGTTATTGATTAGTAAGCCCGCAACTTCGGAGACGCGGTTTTAATTGGCCACGGATAACACGGATGGAACAGATTCTCACGGATTTACATACAAAAGTTAGAATGGAGCGCGGTCTAGCCCTGATTGCGCGGCTATACTTTGTGAGGAACGAACAAAGATAATAGCAAAAGCAGGAACACGGCTTACTGATAAATCCCAGGCCATTCGCTTCTTATAAAAATTAATAAAACGATTTACTATTTTGCCAAAGATTAAATGAATAGAACGATTTTAAAAAATCTGCGCTAATTTGTGCAAATCTGTGTTTAAAAAATGTGCCGCTATTTACCCGATTGCAACTAATATTGATTCGTACTCAATAACACCAACGTACACGCTTCTTCTACTTTTATGTTGTTGCTTTTCAAAAGTTGATAAAACTCGGGGTTTTCAGTTCCCGGATTAAAAAGAACGCGTTTGGGTTTGGTTTCGATGATGTAATTGTAGTATTCACGTTGACGAACCGGATTCAAATACAGCGTAACCGTATCAATATTTTTTAACGGAATGGTTTTGGTGCGAATGGAAATTCCCGCTACTTCGCCTTGATTCTGACCAATAGCAAGCACCGAATGTCCTTTGTCGACCAACATAGTGATGGCTTTGAAAGCATAACGGTCGGCTTTTGTAGAAGCGCCGAGAACTAGAGTTTTCTTATTTTTCATTCTGCAAAATTACGGATTAATGTATTTAATTTAACTTCAAAGACTTTTTGTTTCTTTATCTTTGCTGCAAATTAACGTTATTCAAGCTAAATGGAAGTTTTTTTCAATACCTTTTTGGTTTTACTTGGAGCATTATTTTCGGTTTTGAATCCGTTTGGTGCTATTCCTTTTTTCGTTGGACTGACTCAAGATTACGAAAAAGTGGAGCGTTCGCGAGTTGCATTATGGACTGCAATTAATGTTTGCATCATCTTACTAATTGCATTTTTTGTAGGTGAGTTTGTGTTGCGCTTTTTTGGAATTACGATACCTGCTTTGCGAATCGCAGGCGGGATATTAATTGCAAGTTCTGGATTTGGATTGCTAAATGCCAATCCAAAAAAACGAAAAGGAATTAGCAAAGAAGTAGAAGAAGATTTGCTGCACCGCAATTCTATTGCACTCACTCCTTTAGCAATGCCTATGCTTGCTGGTCCAGGTTCGATTTCACTTCTGATTGCTTTTAATCAAGATCACAACAGTACACTTGAGATTTTGGCATCAGCATTTTCCATATTCATTATTTCTCTTATTATCTTTTTGATCTTAAGAAGTGCTCATTATTTAGCCAAATATTTAGGAGCATCAGGAATTGTAGCTATTTCGCGTATAGTCGGATTTTTGACGGTCGCAATTGGAATTCAATATATTATTAGTGCAGTGCTCACGATTATTCGGGGAATATAGCGAAGTTCGAGGTTGGAAGTTCGAGGTACGAAGAAAAAATAAATCATAAAATACAAACAGGATACGCATGAAAAAGAGTGGAGTTATTGTAATTATCGCAGCTATTATTTTGACGTTGGGTTGTTCGTCAACCAAAATGAATTCGGATAAAATGAGTGGCAATTTGAACGAATTAGTTTCAATTATGCAAGGAAATTACTCCTCAGAAGCCCATTCCAAAAGAGACACTTCGTATTTTAATATTTCACTGCGCATGGTTCCGATTTGGAAAAACAAAGGACATTATTTGTATGTAGAACAAGCCATGTTCTCGAAGCAAGACAAACCCTATCGAGTTCGGATCTATAAAATATCGCAACGTGCTGATGAATTTGTAAGTGAAATATACACTTTGAAAAATGAAAAGGAATGGATTGGCAAATGGAAAACGCCACTTGCTTTTGATGCCTTGTCTGAAAATGATATCGAATTAAAATCAGGTTGTGAAGTAGTTTTGCAACGAACTGCTAAAAATAAATTTATCGGACAGACTGGATTAAAATCGTGCCCAAGTGAACTACGTGGAGCGCGTTATGCCATGTCGAAAGTTACGGTTACCGAAAATGAAATTCTATCGTGGGATCAAGGATTTGACCAAAACGATGTGCAAGTTTGGGGAGCGGAAAAAGGCGGATATGAGTTTATAAAGTATTAAGTCGGAAGTACGAAGTACGAAGTACGAAGGAAATAGAAATCCCAAATTCTAGTAAATAATTATTTAGAATTTGGGATTTACTTCGTCAGTTCGCACTATGTGCTCGGGTGTTTTTTTTATTTGAAATTAGTTATTTGGAATTTGGTATTTGTTATTTGGTATTTGTTATTTGGAATTTTCCCTTTTAGTTTTTTGGCAGGAAAATTTCAGCCATCATACAACGAGCGCTTCCACCGCCGCACGCTTCAATGGTATCTAGACTTGAATGAAGTATCGTAATATGTTCCTCTAATTGTGCAATTTGTTTTTTGGTCAACGCATGGTAAGCAGACGAACTCATAACCAAATACCTGCGTTCATCAGAACCTAAGAGTTCTAACATATTTCCGGCAAAATTATTCATTTGATCTTCAGTGATTAGGACGATTTCTTTCTCATCCGATTTCAAACTATCGAGCACCATTTTTCGTTCTTTTTTGTCGTCGATACAATCGGCACAAATCACAGCAAAAGTATCGCCAATGCACATCATAACATTGGTATGATAAATGAGTTTTCGCTCGCCATTAACTGTTTGAAATGCTTCAAAAATAATCGGATTTAAGTCGAAATCCTCGCAGAATTCGATGAATAACTCTTCGTCGGCTCGCGGAGAAAGTGCACAATAGGCTTTTCCGTTTTCACGATCGAGCACGATACTCCCAGTTCCTTCAAGATAATATCCATCTTCTTCAGCCGAAGTGTAATCTATTATTTCATCTTTGATTTCGAATCCGTTATCTTCTAAAATGTCTAGAATATCTTCTCTTCGTTCCGCTCTGCGGTTTTCGGCAAACATCGGGTACAAAACTACATCGCCATTTTCATGAAACGAAATCCAATTGTTGGGAAAAATACTATCCGGTGTGTCAGGATCGAGCGTGTCATCGACTACAGTCACGTCCACACCAACCATGCGAAGTTTTTGTACAAACGCGTCAAACTCTTGTTGTGCTTTTGCATTTACCGTTTCAGGAGTTAATCCGTCAAGCACTTTTTGGTAGTAGTTGTTGATAGCGGTTTGTTCGTTCATTCGGAATGCTACCGGACGAATCATTAGAATGGAATTGGTGGTTTGGTTCATGTTTTTTGTTTTTTCTGTTTTCGGTTGTCAGTTTTCAGTTGTTGGTTGTAGTTTAGGTTTTCCAGTTATTTTCTACATATTTTATGAAACTAAAAATTTTTGCTCCTAACCTATCATACTCATCAATAAAATAATCAAGATTTACAATAAGTCCTTTGTACAAGACATCTATTTTCTCTAAATGCAATTTAGTTTCAAGACAACTGGAATGACTAAAAACCAAAAACCGTATGAAATCTGCTTTATAATTTTTCCTCCCGTATCCTTCAACAATATTTGTAACCATTGAATCTGAAGATCGTCTAATTTGACTACCTAATTCATACAACTCGTATTTTGGTAAAAGCAATGATGCTGGATGAATCTCATAAAATAAAGATAAACTTATTTTATAAATATCTAAGTCTTTGTAACTATTCATATCATTTCGGTTTGGCGTATAATTAAATTCAAATAAAAATTCGTCAGAGAACTTTAGAAACAGAGAACTGACATCTGACAAAAGATATCAATCTCGTATCAAAGGCAAGGTCGAGCACCTCAACAATCCTTCTTGTTTCGCGATTTCGGCATAGGGAATTTCTTCAACGGTGAATCCGTTTTCTCTTAACCAATTGTTGAGTCGGGTGAAATTTCTTTCGGAAACAACTACGTTGGTATCAATTGAAAATACATTGGAATTCATGTGATACATTTCATCCCGCGTAATGTGGAACAAATTTTCTTTCCCGAATAGGTTCACCAAAAAGACGTAATCTGCTTCTTCGCGAAATCCGCTTTTGTAGATGATTCCTTTATTCGTTCCAACGGGTTGAAAACAACAATCCAAATGTAAGGCGTTATCGCGGGCTTCCAATTTCGATTTTACTAAGTCGAATTCCTTTACAATTTTATGAGGAAATAATTCCTTTATGTAGTTCACTCCCGCCATATTGGTTCTTGCGGTGATGAACGACGAATAATCGGATCCTTTGTACGTTCCTATAAAAATATAGTCGTTCCACAACATGACATCGCCACCTTCAATGTGAACATCTTCTGGCGGACGCACCACTTTTTTAGGGTCAATTTGATCAATTACGAACTGAATCGCATCTAATTCGCGGTTTCTGTCAGGAAGAATATTCGCTTTTATAAAAATATCATCAATAACAAATCCAATATCGCGTGTAAATATTTGATTGTAATTTTCAATCATTTCGGGGCGAAATACGCTCACATCGTATTTTTGAAATACCTGATTGAACGCTTCCATTTCGGCCACCATATCGGCTTCTACTGGATAAGTACCTGCTAAAATATGCTCAAGTGATTTTGGATCATAGGCTTCATCGGCTGTTGGTGTTGGACCATTATTTAGGGCCGAACCCAATACAACAGCTCGCAGTCTTGAAGTCTCGTTTTTAACGTTTAATTGTAACATATATTTGCTTTTGGCATTACTTCGTCAGTTCGCTAACGCTCGTGTACGCAAATATAAAAAAGCTCCGCTGAATGGCGAAGCTTTTGTTAATAAGTAGTTGTGAAATTAGTTTTTAATTAACTTTTCTGTGAGCGATTGTCCTGATGCTGTTCGTAGATGAACAATGTACACGCCGTTTTCCAGATGTCTTACTCCTACTTTAAATCTGTTTGTTGGCTCAATTTCTTCGTCAAAAACCTGTTTTCCGTCGATCGTGGCAATGGTTATACGAGTGAATTGCGCTTTATCGATAATCAGCTCAACCACATCGTTCGATGGATTAGGAACAATAGCAAAACTAGTTTCCAGTTTAATTAAATTGATGATCTCTGGTTCGGAAATAGGTACGATGGTCACTTGATCAGGGTCACGGTACACATAATCATCGGTACAGCCTTCTGGGTATGCGACAAATTGCGAACCCG
This sequence comes from uncultured Bacteroidota bacterium, assembly GCA_903902795.1. Taxonomy (GTDB): domain Bacteria; phylum Bacteroidota; class Bacteroidia; order Flavobacteriales; family Flavobacteriaceae; genus Flavobacterium. The sequence goes on along the minus strand of CAIUWH010000040.1, from coordinate 18,888 downwards.
CAACGGCTTCAAAGCCAGCCGTCAATTCGACAAAATTCTCAGCATGATATACAACTCCGTTTGCCAATGCGTTATTTCCTATTGCGACGACATTAGAAGCCCGAATCCAATCCGATCGTTCTCTAAATTTCTCAGCAATCGGTGCCAGATTATTTAAATTATCATTCGGTGCTGTTAAGGTAAGGGTCGGCAAACAACAATCAATAAATGAGACATCAGGACCAATTGCAGCCGAGTGATCTTGTATTTGAAATAAAAATACGCCAGCTGGGCAATTGACATTGAAGGTGGCCGTAATTTCAAATTCGAAATTACCCATTGGGTCAGTTCCGAAAATAGTGGGCGGAATCAGAAAACAAAACGTAGTTGTTGTCAGTTGCGACGGAACAGTTATGGTTCCTACTACAGTATTGTTTTGCGTCACTTGTAAAATTATAGAATTCAATGTTGCATTGATAGGCGGTTGATAGGTTCCGCATACTTCCATCGGCATGGGATTGACCAAGTTCGGACAGATGTAATTTACAGGATCGATATTCAAGGCTCCCAATTGAGGTGCAGCACAAACTAAGCCACAGATGTTATCAATGTAAACGGTTCCGAAATGAGCCGATGGTTGACAATCACTTACTGTAAACTCGATGGTTCCAGGTTGATTCAAAATTTCACCCACATTCAATCGGGCACATAACCAACCTGTGTACAAAACTCTGCGTTCGGAGTTCACATTAATAGTATTGAACAAGCAGTTACTGGGATTAGCGATGATGCAAATTTCGTCGACAATATTTCCGAATTGATCCAACACTCTTGCTCTAAAAAAAGGCTGAATGGGTTGCTCGTGTTGCGGTTTATTGTCCATAACCAGCGAAAAATTAAAATCAATGGTCTCTTGATTGATGCTCGGAAAATAGCGTGAAACCGTGGTTTGATCGGACGAGCCATATCCCTGAGTATTGTTTAATTTGATGCAACGTGTTCCGCCATTGGTTGCCAAGGTCGGAAGATTCACTCCGAAGCCGGCCAATATCGGATCAAATTGTTGGTATCCGCCCGCATTACTATTGATAACCGTAACTCTTGAATTAAAATTATTGGTCGTCGGATTGATTACATTGGAAGCGGTTAGCGCGGTTGGTGTAGCACAAGACAAAAAGAAGGCGGTTCCCGAGGATGGCTGCGGATGAAGATCGGACCAAAAGGAATATCCCGCTGTACCACTTTCGAAATTGCCGTTTACACATTGCTGCGAAGCTTCAACTGGAATAGGTTTTGCGAGATAGGTTTCTCTTTTATCTGGATTTTCAAAAAAGAACAATTTTCGTAATTCATGTCGTTTTGCATTGACGATTGCCAAATCCAATTCGGCTTGCGTGAACACTTCTTCGCTTTTTAAATGATGAATCAGGTTATCCAGATTAGCTTGCGGGAACTGGTAGTTGTTATAGTTCTTCTTAATAAAATTATCTATTTCAAGTTCTGTTTTTTCAGAATCGATTACTCGTTTATTTTCTGCATTTATGTATTCATCAATTTGTCCTAAACTAACCAAGGAATACAAACAGCATACAAAACTGAGTACTTTTTGTAGTAGTTTATTCATCTTAATTGGTTTTTTCAATTAGTGCTTGAACTTGTTTTTGCAATTCTTCTATTTTTTTGTTTTGCTGAAGTACGTACAGCATCAACTCTTCTATTTTCTCCATTTGTTTGGACTGCATCTCAACGACGTCGATTCCGTTTTTCACTAATTCGGATGCTGAAGCTACACCAGGTAAATGTTTATTCACAGTGATAAACTCTTCGACCTCCGATAACGGCATCAATTTGTAATCGTTTGCAAACACATAATCTGCCCAATTGGTTGTGCTTCTGAGTGCCACTTTTACTTTTTCGGTTAAAATTCCGCCTTCTACAAATAACTTATAATTACCTGTAGTGGTTGGATACGATGCAGTATTTCCGATGTAAATTTTTCCATGTGCAGTGCTTGTTGAAGTGTTGAACCAGATGTTGCGGTTGTTCATATCCACAATTCGGTTGTTATTCACCGTTGTAGCAGTGTTGATACTTCCGTTATTCGCATATAAACTAGTATCCACGGAGCTGATTTGAAAAGGCGTTGTAGTTCCATTTCCTGTTACGGTAATATTTGTTCCAGCGGTCACCGATGTTGTTGGTAATGCCACCGTATTTCCATTAGAAATGGTTAAGTTATTTCCGTTAAGTGTTAAGGATTGTGCATCGGTATCTGTAAATGTTGGCAATGTAAACGAACCTCCGCCATTTGAAAGGGTAATTACATTTCCGCTTTGCGTTAAATTCTGAAGTTCGTTGGTTATGCTACCATCAACTTCTACAAAAGTGGGAAGCACAACCGTATTTCCGTTAGAGATGGACAAATTGTTACCATTTAGGGCAAGCGATTGTGCGTCTGTATCGGTATCAATATAGCTAGGCAAAACCACTGTATTCCCGTTAGAAATAGTCAAATTGTTTCCGTTCAACGTCAAGGATTGTGCATCGGTATCTGTAAACGTTGGCAAAGTAAACGAACCTCCGCCATTTGAAAGTGTAATCACATTTCCGCTTTGCGTTAAATTCTGAAGTTCGTTGGTTATACTGCCATCAACTTCTACAAAAGTGGGAAGTACAACCGTATTTCCATTAGAGATGGACAAATTGTTCCCATTTAAGGCAAGCGACTGTGCGTCTGTGTCGGTAAATGTTGGCAAGGTAAACGAACCACCACCATTTGAAAGAGTTATCACGTTTCCGCTTTGGGTTAAATTCTGAAGTTCGTTGGTTATACTGCCGTCGATTTCAGTAAAATTCGGAACTGGGAGCGTAATTGGAGCGCTAAACACTCCGTTTACACTTGTAATTAATTGATTGGTGCTCGTGAGTGAATTAGCGATCGAATTTACGATAGGTGCAGAAGAGGTCAATGAATTGATGGTGCTCGTCATCGTATTATTTTGGGATGTCAATTGGTTTGAATTTACAACATTGGGTAAATTTTGTAGTACAACATCACCAGTTGCATTTACACTTAAGAATTTGGTAAATGATTGAGTAGAAACTGGATCGAAGCTGCTCGTTAAATTGGTAAATCGCAGACCTGATTTCCCATCTGTTCCCTCAGTAATTTCTAATTTGTTTTTAGGTTGAGTGGTTCCTACTCCGACTCTACCTTCGACCAACAAACCGTTGCTAGGAGCAATGGCGCCTTCGACTGGATTTGGCATCAATCGTGGCGTGTAGTTTCTTCCGATAACTACTCCGCCGCCTACATCAAGTCGGTTGGCAGGTATAACATCATTACCTAGGGCGATTCCTGTATTTCCCTGCTGACTGACGAAAAGCCTCTGATTTCCGTTTCCATCTGCTACAACAATCGAACTTCTCAGGTTGAATCCAGCTGATAATGAAGAAGTTGGAGTTGTAGGAACTCTAACATAACCCAGAAAAGTATTGGCTATACCTGAGGCTAAATTTTGTCCGGAAAGATATCCAACGATGGTATTTCTACTACCATTATTTATTTGCGCAACATAACTTCCAATGTAAATATTATTATCACCTTCCCCAATCAGATTTTCTTGATTAGCTCCAATTCCGAGACTTATATTTTGATTTCCAGTGAGATTACCTGAGCCTGCATTGTGGCCCAAAAATAAATTATAGTTCCCATTGGTATTTCTCCTTCCGGCACCATGACCGAAAAATGAATTATGAGTACCTGTTTGCATAAAGTCGCCCGTCTGAAAACCCACCATCGTATTTCCATTACCTGTCATAGGAATACCTGTTTCGTTGATGGTTTCCCTGATTGATTTTATAAAAACATTTTGATCTCCGATGGTATAAAATTGGCCTGCTCCAAAACCTAAAAAGACATTGTCACTACCCCGTGTATTATTCTTTCCAGAAAAAGAACCCAAGAATGTATTTCGTGAACATTCGCCAAAACCAAAAAAAGAGTTAGAGTTGGTTCCCGATTGAAATCCGACAAAGACATTGTCGCCATTTACTCCGTTGGGTTGTGTAGTTAATTCGTCTCCTGCAAATTGACCTATCAAAACATTCCTCTGACTTGCTGAATTTGGTGCGTTGGCCGACAAAATGGTGTTGGTGTTTTGCTGTGCACTACTTTTACAAATCAGAATTAAAAAGAACAATGTTGCAAACCAAAAAGTATTTTTCATTTTCATAACTAAACAGATTTAGGTTAAAGAATCAATTAAATGTTTTTAAATGGGGCAATTGAATAGAATCAACTTTGCATCAAATAATGTTTGTTTAGTGTTGACAATTAGGGTGTATACAACACAGAAAAATATTGTAAATAATACATCAACCGTGTAGGGATTAGTTGATTGGACTATTTTTAGAATATAGGGTTATTCTATATTTCAAATGTATATTCATTTTGGATAAAAAAATCCATTAAAAACCAAATTAATCGTTATAAAACATTATTTAACACAAACTATATGTAAAATTCTTATAATTTTAAAATGTTAAATTTTGTTTGATTTGATTTCTTAAAGTAATTAATTTGGCGGTTAAATGAATACTATCAATCACAATTACATACAAAAAAAGCCTCGCTATATAGCAAGGCTTTGTATTTTGAATTGGGTGTAAAAAACTACCTAATTTCTATTTTTTGTACTTTTCTGTTAATGCCATCATTAATATCAATAAGATATAATCCAGAGGCTAATGTTGCAACTGGAATCGAATAATTTGAAAATACATCTACGTTACTTTCTTTGAAAATGATTCGTCCATTCATATCGAAAATTTGTATCGTTGCGTCTGAAATCGATATACCTGTATTACTGATGTAAAGGACATCTGTAGCGGGATTTGGATACACTACCAGTTGTTTTTCAAACTCGGTTACTCCAAGTGCATTTACAGCAACTTCTCCTCTGTATGGAATAGTATTTTCTTTTGATATCGTTACTTTTAACACGTCGGTTGAACTCAAAGTTGGAATTGCAATGGTAGCTAAATTATTTACAATTTGAGCTGTTCCAATTGACACATTGTTTTGAGTGATGGATACAAATGCTCCGTTGGTATTAGAATCGATTTCTAAATTACCTCCGCTAATTGAAATCGATTCTTCGTGATTTCCTGTAATTGAATTGGAAACTTGACTTCTAAATACGGTGGATGGATCTCCAAAAAACACCCAGGTTTGCATTACTTCTTCGGCGGTGTTACTCTGATTGTAGGTTTCCAGCATGCTGATTTGTCCGTTGTAAAATAGTCCGCCTAACGTGGATTTGATGTTTTGTACATCACTGCGAATGATTAATTCAGTCATTTCGTCTTGGGTTTGCATGGGTTCTGCCCAAGCCATCAATATCGATGAACCACACGATGCAATTGCACCCGCTGGAGTTCCGTTGTATTTCACTCGAGTAAATGCTTCACAAAGGGAAGTAGATCCAACAAAAGTCCCATTATTACAGGCTACTGAAACCATGAATGGATACTTTCCAGAATTGGTCAAAGTTTGTACATCCGAATTGGTATAATCACCAGTAGAAATACCTTCCGTCCAACCATGACCTGTATAATTCAACAATCCCGAACCTTGATTAATCGCAGCAGAAATCATTTCTGACGTAGGATTATTAGGTAAATCATTTACACCATGTGTTCCTTCATAAAACTCATAAATAGTATTGTAACCAAACGTAGTTAATTTCGTACCGATGTTACGTAAATGCTGCCAATCGGGTTCACCGTCATCACCATAACCATCACCTTCATTGGAACCAATCCCGATTGCTTTTTTCATCCAATCACCCGCTAATGGACTGGTTTCATATTCTATTGTACGTTGGACCATGGTTTGTACATCAACAGCAGAACCAGAAAAGCGTCCCACAATTAACTCAGGAAAAAAATCAGCTCCTTCTAATTGTCCGTAATACGAATCGCTCCAAAGTTGTTCTTGAGCGCCGGTAATTCCGTACGAATGAGTGGGAACATTTTCATGATCTCCAACTAATTGCACGTACACTAAATTAGGATGCGAGGCGTAATAATTTTCAATAAACGTTTTAATGGATTGTGATGTAGAACCCGTTTGAGCCAAGGTAGCTAAAGTAGTGCGAATTCCTTTCTCCGACTTCCAATTGATGAAATTTTGCAATATAGATGTGTAGCCAAATGTTGGTGCAATAATCAACATTTCGCCTTCATCTCCAATCGGATTGTAGGCTACATTGTTTACACTATTCAAATATAAATTCGCGTACAATGAGTTAAAAATTGAAGTATTTTCATGCGATGCGTTGTTTCGTTCATTCACGCCCACTTCATTTGGATTTGTCACGATTTGTGCTGTAATATTTTTATAAACACGTAATTTCTTGGTTACGGGATTGTATTGATACGGATAAAAAGAAACGGTTGTTCCTCTGGTATTTCGGAACACAAATGATTTCCCCAACTGAGCCAAATTTCCTGGGAAAAAAGCATCTTGTTGATACGTTGCTCCCATTACAAATGGAATCGAATTGGGATCGATGTTTCGTTTTAAGCTTCCTTTTGAGGGCAGTATTTCTACATTATCAAATTCTTCAAAACTATCGTATGAAATTTCAAGGGCTACTTTTCCTGAATTGGGTATTTGTAGTGATCTAGAAAAAACGGGTAATGCTGGGGCGTCTTTTTCCATCATGAGTATTTTAGCAACAGAACTGAAATCTTCATATTGGATTCCGCCTACATTCTTCTTAACAGAACTATAATTTCCCGATGTATTTCTAACCACCAAGTTTAATGGGTCAGCAGAAACCAATCGTTGCTCTTGCGCGAATTGTTGAAGACTACAAATAAAAACTATGAGAATCAGGGCGTACTGTTTTTTCATGAGGTATAAATATTAAATAGTCAAATATATAAAAAATATTCTGAAGTAATTTAAACTTAAAAAATAAAAAAAGCTGCTTCAATTGAAACAGCTTTTATGTTCTTTTATCTTTTGTCCATCGGGACAAAATCTCTCAATGGATAACCCGTATACACTTGTCTTGGCCTTCCTATTGGTTCTTTATTCACGCGCATTTCTTTCCATTGCGCGATCCAACCTGGCAATCTGCCGATAGCAAAAAGTACGGTAAACATGTCTGTTGGGATTCCTAATGCGCGATAAATGATGCCTGAGTAGAAATCAACATTAGGATACAACTTTCTTGACACGAAGTAATCGTCAACTAAAGCCGATTCTTCTAATTTTTTAGCGATTTGTAAAATTGGATCATCTACACCTAAAGTATTCAACACCTCATCGGCAGCTTTTTTGATGATTTTCGCACGTGGATCGAAGTTTTTGTATACTCGGTGTCCGAAGCCCATCAAACGGAACGGATCGTCTTTATCTTTTGCTTTGGCTAAATACTTATCGGCATCGCCACCGTCTTTCTGAATGTCTTCTAACATTTCGAGTACAGCTTGATTGGCGCCGCCGTGAAGCGGACCCCAAAGTGCTGAAACTCCAGCAGAAATTGAAGCAAACAATCCGGCATGCGAAGAACCAACAATTCTTACTGTTGATGTAGAACAATTCTGCTCGTGATCTGCATGCAAAATAAATAATTTATCCAAGGCATCTACAACCGATTTATTTGCTGAATATGGACCAGTTGGTAACTTAAACATCAATTGCATAAAATTTTCTACATAACCTTGTGTATTGTCGTAGTAATTTAATGGATAACCCATCATTTTACGGTACGTCCATGTGGCAATTACTAAGAATTTACCCATCGTTTTGCATACAGCTTCGTACATTTCTCCGTCGTTTTCGACATTTACCACTTTTGGATTGAAAGCAGTAAGAGCTGAAGTAAGAGCAGACAAAACACCCATAGGATGCGCTGTTTTTGGAAAACCATCGATGATGTTTTTCATCTCTTCGTTGACCAAAGTATATTTTCTGATGTCAGTTTCAAACTGAGCCAATTGTTTTTTTGTAGGCAATTCTCCAAAAATAACTAAAAACGAAACTTCTAAAAAATCGGCTTTTTCGGCTAAATCTTCAATGGCATATCCGCGGTAGCGAAGAATTCCTTCTTCACCATCCAAAAAGGTAATATCACTTTTACATGAACCTGAATTTTTATAACCCGGATCTAGAGTAATGGCACCCGTTAAGGCACGTAATTTCTCTATATCGATAGCGGGTTCGTTTTCACTTCCAATGATTACTGGAAACTCATACCTTTGGCCTTCGTATTCTAAAATTGCTGTTTTTGACATGATATCTAATGGGAATTAAATCTGAAAAATTATAATTTAACAAATTTATGGAATTCCAAATGAATTAAAAAACAAATAGTATAACGATTTCGTTAATTATATTATAAAAAATGCAAGATTGGTATAGATGGAAAAACAGAATATTAAATAAATAAAAGTATTCATAGAAGAAACAAGGAATATAAAAAAACCTGACTCTATAAAGGAATCAGGTCATACACATGCTATTACTATTTTTACTTTTGTTTAAACGCTTTCAATCCTGGGAAATAAGCAGTATTCGCCAATTCTTCTTCGATGCGCAGCAATTGGTTGTATTTGGCCATACGATCAGAACGCGAAGCCGAACCCGTTTTGATTTGTCCGCAGTTTAACGCTACGGCTAAATCGGCTATGGTGTTGTCTTCTGTTTCTCCAGATCGGTGTGACATTACTGAAGTATATCCTGCGTTGTGGGCCATATTTACTGCAGCGATAGTTTCGGTCAACGTTCCGATTTGGTTTACTTTAACTAAAATCGAATTGGCAATACCTTTTTCGATTCCGGTTGACAAACGCTCTACGTTCGTTACAAATAAATCGTCGCCTACCAATTGCACTTTATCGCCTACCAATTCGGTTAGGTATTTCCATCCGTCCCAATCGTCTTCGTGCATTCCGTCTTCAATCGAAATAATTGGGTAATTAGCTGCTAACGAAGCCAAGTATTCGGCTTGTTCTTTAGACGTTCTAATTTTTCCGGTTTCACCTTCAAATTTGGTGTAATCGTATTTTCCGTTTACATAAAATTCAGACGCTGCACAATCGAGTGCAATCATGATTTCGTCACCGAATTTGTAACCTGCATTTTCAACGGCTGTTTTGATGGTGTCTAACGCATCTTCAGTTCCGCCCGCTAAATTCGGAGCAAAACCACCTTCGTCACCTACCGCAGTTGATAAATTTCTGTCGTGTAATACCTTTTTAAGGTTGTGAAAAATTTCCGTTCCCATTTGCATGGCGTGAGTGAACGACGTAGCTTTTACGGGCATAATCATGAACTCTTGAAATGCAATCGGCGCATCTGAATGCGAACCACCGTTGATGATGTTCATCATCGGAACAGGTAAAGTGTTGGCAGAAACTCCGCCCACGTATCGGTACAATGGCAAACCTAATTCGTTGGCTGCAGCTTTCGCAACGGCTAACGAAACGCCTAAAATAGCGTTAGCGCCTAAATTGGATTTGTTGGCAGTTCCGTCTAATTCGATCATCGTTTGATCGATGTGATTTTGTTCGAACACCGACGTTCCTAATAATTCGGGAGCAATTTTGTTGTTTACATTGTCAACGGCTTTCAACACTCCTTTTCCCATGTAGTTTTTTCCGCCATCGCGAAGTTCTACTGCTTCGTGTTCACCTGTTGATGCTCCACTCGGAACAGCAGCGCGACCTAACACACCATTTTCGGTTACTACATCGACTTCAATAGTTGGATTTCCTCTAGAGTCAAGGATTTGTCTTGCGTGTACTTTTATGATTATACTCATTGTGTATTGATTTAGATTTTAATTAGATTCACAAATTTAAGAAATTTAAAAAAGAGATTCTTAATTATTTGCACAACTTATAAACGCAATCGTTTTAGTTAGAGCTAAAATGGAAAGCATATTCATTATATCGCAATCATGTAATATATATGCATTATTGAATAACAATACCTTTAGCGTTCTGCCTAATTTTACACTAATTAAAAACACCTACATCATGAAAAAGTCTACTAGTACCAACAGCACCAAAAGAACTTTCGTCCGTTTGATTTGTACCACTCTATTCGTTAGTTTACTTTCAACTTCAATACATTCACAAGATTATCGCTACATCAGTGCCTATATGAATGATTTTGGAAAAAACGAAATGTTCATCAACAAATCATTAATGGATTATTCGGTTAGCATAGTAGAAAAACAAATGGCTTCACGATCAAAGGCTACAGCCGGAAAAATTATTGAAAAATTAGAAAGCATCAACATCAACTTGAGAACTAATAATAAAGGCTTTGAGAACAATACGTCGTTACGCGATAGTTTTATCCGAATGAACCAAAAAACAATAGAATCGTTACTTAATGGGAGTTTAATTTTAAACGATTATGACTACCAAAGTACGTTAACGTTGGAACAAATAGGTGAAAATTTTACCCGAAAGGAAAAAGATCAAAACAGTTATTATCAGGAGTTAAGAAATTATGATAAAAGTAAAAAAGCTTTTGGACATCAATACAATGTGAGTTTAAAAACCAATAACGGTAAAAATGTGTTAGAATACAATACAGTTCAAAACATGATGTTTTACAAAACCAATGTGATTGACCAAAAACTTACAAGCGCCATTACGGCGCGAGACAAAAAAGGATTTTTTGATTGTTTGAATAGTTTGGATGTGATGCATGAAGCAACTTTGGTACGAACTACTCAATTTAACGAATCATTCAAAGACAATACGTTGAATGTTGCTAACATCAATTACTCAAATTTCATTAATGGACAAAAAGCAAAATTTGCCAATTTATTTAACGATTATGTAGATGAATATACGGCGCTTCAAGCATTGAAAAATTCTAATGTGCAACCAACGAACGAAAGTGTGAATTACTACAACGCTGTTGTAAGAAGTTATAATACTAAAAAGAATGCATTTTATGAAGTATACAACACCATACAATCGGCTAAAAAAGTATTGTATGATAGTTGGTTTGTATCGAACAGTGCGTTCTTAAAAAACAACGGAGAATTTGAAAACATCCATGATGTGTATGTAATTACCAAATAATCTCTATATTTATATTAACCTGAGTTCTATTTATAAAAAAATTCTGCCACGAATTATCGAATTTACAATATAAACATTTGATTTTATTCGAATGTTCATCGGAGATGAACTAATTTTTGATTAACTAGTATGCTAATTTGTGAATTACTTCGTCTGTTTGCAACGCTCGATTCGTGGCCAAACAAATTTAATTTATTGGTTATAAGTAGCTTTTAAAAAATAGTAAATCGAACTCACGATATATTAAATCAGATAAGGCAAAAAGTTTACACTTCCTGTAGATTTCTTGCCTTTTTTATGTTGGTGATGAATTCATCAAACAAATACGATGAATCGTGCGGGCCTGGACTCGCTTCTGGATGGTATTGCACGGAAAAACAACTTTTCGATTTCATGCGCATTCCTGCTACGGTATTGTCGTTGAGGTGGTAGTGCGTGATTTCTAAGTCGGCGTTGTTTTCCAGTTCTTCGCGGTTAACTGCAAATCCGTGGTTCTGTGATGTAATTTCACCTTTTCCGGTTAGCACATTCATCACGGGATGATTGATTCCGCGGTGGCCGTTGAACATTTTAAAGGTCGAAACGCCGTTGGCCAACCCTATGATTTGGTGACCGAGACAGATTCCGAATATAGGTTTATCTGACGCAATCATGTGTTTGGCTGTTTCAATAACTTGTTCGAGCGGTTCTGGATCGCCTGGACCATTCGATAAAAAGTAACCATCCGGTTCAAAGGCTTTTAAGTCTTGAAAATTGGTGTCGTACGGAAACACTTTAATGTAACAATCTCTTTTGGCCAAGTTACGTAAAATGTTGCGTTTGATTCCGAGGTCGAGTGCTGCAATTTTGTAGGTTGCGTTTTCTTCACCGAAGAAATACGGTTCGGTTGCCGATACTTTTGACGCCAGTTCCAAACCTTTCATATCGGGAACGTTAGCGAGTTGGTGTTTTAGTTCTTCGATGGAAGTTCCATCGGTGGAGATTACGGCGTTTTGCGCACCGTTGTCGCGAATGTAACTTACCAAGGCGCGTGTATCGACATCTGAAATGCAGACAAGATTTTGGTTGTAGAAATAGTCGTATAGATTGCTTTCTGAATCGGCTCGCGAGTGATTAAAGCTAAAGTTTTTACAGACTAAGCCTGAGATCATGATTTTTTCTGATTCGACTTCGTTGGCGTTGACACCGTAGTTTCCGATGTGCGGATTGGTGGCTACCATGATTTGTCCGAAATACGATGGATCGGTAAATATTTCTTGGTAACCCGTCATTCCGGTGTTGAAACAAACTTCTCCAAATGTGGTTCCAGCGATACCGATGGATTTACCGTAGAAAATGGTTCCGTCTGCGAGGAGTAAAATGGCTTGTGGTCGTGTGGTGTACTTCATTGTATTGTCTGCGTAGTTAGTTGTTGTGCAAATTTAAAGTATTCGTTTTATAATCTAAAATTGATTTGTTAAAGTTTATAAACATTCTATAGTTCTTGACTAGCCCCGATGGTAGCAAGTATCCTGTCATTGCCTTATAAAAAATGTCGATCTTTAGATTGCGTCGTTCCTCGCAATGACAGATACTGCAGACAGCGGGACAACTCTTGAAAGAACGATTGAATTTCTGCTGCATAAAAAAAAGGATAAACTCTAAAAAAAGTTTATCCTTTATATTTATGAAAGCGTTTTCATTATTCTGCGCTTTCGGTAGGTTCTTCAGAAGAAGCTGGTGCTTCCGGTGCTTTTGCTTCTGGAGCGGCTTCTGTAGCAGGAGCAGCTTCGGTTTTCTTAGCTTTACCACCACGACGGCTTTTTGCTTTTTTCTCTTCTTTTTTACCACCGTTGTATAGTTCGTTGAAATCTACCAACTCGATCATGGCCATATCAGCGTTATCTCCTAAACGGTTACCCATTTTGATGATACGCGTATATCCACCTGGACGATCGCCTACTTTTGCAGCTACTTCTCTGAACAATTCGGTTACACCGTATTTGTTACGTAGGTAAGTAAAAACAATACGTCTGTTGTGAGTTGTGTCTTCTTTTGACTTTGTGATTAAAGGCTCAACAAATTGTTTAAGCGCTTTTGCTTTCGCTACAGTGGTGTTAATACGTTTGTGCTCGATAAGAGAACAAGCCATATTAGCAAGCATAGATTTTCTATGACCAGTCTGTCTGCTTAAGTGATTGAATTTTTTTCCGTGTCTCATTTTAAATGCTTTTTAATTCGGATAAAGAAACTAGTCTTTATCTAATTTATATTTTGACAAATCCATTCCGAACGTTAAGTTTTTGTTGGCTACTAATTCGTCTAACTCGGTTAGCGACTTTTTACCGAAGTTACGGAACTTCATTAAATCGTGTTTATTAAAAGAGACTAGGTCTCCTAATGTATCTACTTCAGCTGCTTTAAGGCAATTTAAGGCTCTCACAGACAAGTCCATATCCACAAGTTTCGTTTTAAGCAACTGTCTCATGTGTAATGATTCTTCGTCGTAGGAGTCAGTTTGAGCAATTTCATCAGCTTCAAGAGTGATTCTCTCATCTGAGAATAACATAAAGTGGTGAATTAATACTTTAGCTGCTTCGGTAAGCGCATCTTTTGGATTGATTGAACCATCCGTTTTGATTTCAAAAACCAGTTTTTCATAATCGGTTTTTTGTTCCACACGGAAATTTTCAATAGCATATTTTACGTTCACCACTGGAGTAAAAATAGAGTCAGTAAAAATGGTTCCGATGGAAACATTTTGCTTTTTATTTTCCTCAGCGGGTACATATCCTCTACCTTTTTCAATGGTTAATTCCATGTTGAAATTAACTTTGCTTTCAAGATTACAGATAATTAAGTCTGGATTCAAAACTTGGAAACCAGAAATAAATTTCTGAAAATCTCCAGCTGTTATTTGTTCTTTCCCAGTAATAGAGATGGTCACTGATTCATTATCGATATCTTCAATTTGACGTTTGAAACGCACTTGTTTAAGATTAAGGATAATTTCAGTAACGTCTTCTACTACACCTGGGATCGTTGAAAATTCGTGCTCAACACCTTCAATTTTGGTTGAAGTGATGGCATAACCTTCTAACGCAGAAAGTAAAACTCTTCTAAGTGCATTACCAACGGTCAATCCGTAGCCAGGTTCTAAAGGTCTGAATTCAAACTTACCTTCAAAATCGGTTGAATCGATCATGATAACTTTATCGGGCTTCTGAAAATTAAATATTGCCATAATTTAGACTACTGTCAATTATTATTTGTTGTACAACTCTACGATTAACTGTTCTTTGATGTTTTCTGGGATTTGCAATCTTGCAGGCACAGAAACAAAAGTACCTTCCATAGTGTCTTTGTTCCAAGTGATCCATTCGTAAACAGTACTTGAATTTGCTAATGAATTAGCGATAGCTTCCAACGATTTAGATTTTTCACGAACCGCTACTTTGTCACCTGGTTTCAAGTGGTATGATGGAATATTTACTAATTCACCATTAACGGTAATGTGACGGTGAGAAACAATTTGTCTCGCTGCTCTTCTTGACGAAGCGATACCCATTCTAAAAACAACGTTATCTAAACGAGCTTCGCATAATTGTAAAAGGATTTCACCTGTTACACCTTTAGAAGCAGCTGCTTTTTCGAATAAATTTCTAAATTGTTTTTCAAGAATACCGTATGAGTACTTTGCTTTTTGTTTTTCCATAAGCTGTACTGCGTATTCTGATTTTTTACCTCTTTTTTTTGCCATCCCGTGTTGTCCAGGAGGGTAATTTCTTTTTTCGAAGGCTTTGTCTTCTCCGAAAATAGCTTCGCCGAATTTACGAGCGATTTTTGTACTTGGACCAGTATATCTTGCCATTTTAAATTGTTTTTAGATAGAGATTATGAATTCAGGTCTAAATCCTTCGATAATCTGAGTTCTATCTTTGTTATACTATAATTATACTCTACGTCTTTTAGGAGGACGACATCCGTTGTGTGGCATTGGAGTAACGTCGATGATTTCGGTTACTTCAATTCCGGAGTTGTGTAACGAACGGATCGCAGACTCACGTCCGTTTCCTGGTCCTTTCACATACACTTTTACTTTTTTAAGTCCAGCTTCTAACGCAACTTTGCTACAATCTTCTGCTGCCATTTGAGCGGCATAAGGAGTGTTCTTTTTAGAACCTCTGAATCCCATTTTACCAGCACTACTCCAAGAAATTACCTGACCGTTAATGTTAGTTAATGAAATGATGATATTGTTAAACGTAGCACTAATATGAGCCTCGCCAGTAGCTTCTACTTTTACAGTACGCTTACGTGTTGAAGCTTTTGCATTTGCTGCGGCTGTTTGTTGTTTTGCCATTTTATTTAAAACTTATATACTTTAATTAATTATTACTTAGCTGCCATTTTTTTGTTAGCAATGGTCTTACGTTTACCCTTACGAGTACGTGCATTTGTTTTTGAACGTTGACCGCGAACAGGTAAACCATTACGGTGACGAGTTCCACGGAAACAGTTAATGTCAGTTAAACGTTTAATGTTTAATTGAGTTTCTGATCTCAAAGCCCCTTCAACTTTAAAAGCATTATTAATTAGGTTACGAATAGCATTTTGCTCATCGTCATTCCAATCACTCACTTTTTTATCTAGAGTAATTCCTGCGTCGGTTAATATTTTAGCAGCTCTGCTGCGACCAATACCGTAAATATAGGTTAAACCTATTACGCCTCTTTTGTTTTTTGGTAAATCAATACCTGCTATACGTGCCATTTCTTTTGACTAATATTTTTATAAAAGGTTTGCAAAGATAAGAATTACTTCTGTCTTTGTTTAAATTTTGGATTTTTTTTGTTAATTACGTACAATCTTCCTTTGCGACGAACGATCTTGCATTCGTTACTTCTTTTTTTGATGGATGCTCTAACTTTCATTTCTTCTATTTTAAATTCTAAATTCTTATATTTTATTTATATCTAAAAGTAATTCTTGCTTTTGATAAGTCGTAAGGACTCATTTCCAACTTCACTTTATCTCCCGGTAAAATTTTAATGTAGTGCATTCTCATTTTTCCAGAAATATGAGCTGTTACCACATGTCCATTCTCCAACTCTACCCTAAACATCGCATTACTTAATGCTTCAACAATAGTACCGTCAATTTCAATGTTTGCTTGTTTCGCCATCTTATTGTCCTTGTTGCACCATCATGGCATTAGCGCCACGACCTTTAATTCTACCCGATTTCATTAATCCATCATAATGACGGTTCAATAAATACGTTTCAATCTGTTGTAAAGTGTCCAAAACAACACCTACTAAGATCAATAAGGAAGTTCCTCCGTAGAAATCAGCAAATGCACTTGTTATTCCTAATTTCTGAGCAAAAGCAGGCATTACAGCAACCGCTGCTAAGAAAATAGAACCAGGTAAAGTAATACGACTCATAACCTGATCGATAAACTCGGCTGTTTTTTTACCCGGTTTAACACCCGGAACAAAACCACCATTACGTTTCATATCATCTGCTAATTGATTAGGATTAACCATAATAGCAGTGTAAAAATATGTGAAAAGGATGATTAATACAGCAAATATAAAATTATACCAAAAACCATATCTTTCTCCAAAAATACCAGCACCACCCCCTGAAAAACCAGAAATAGCAGCAGGAATGAACATGATAGCCTGAGCAAAAATAATTGGCATTACACCCGCAGCATTCACTTTTAATGGAATGTATTGACGAACACCACCATATTGTTTGTTACCAACGATCTTCTTTGCAAATTGCACCGGAATTCGTCTGGTACCTTGAACTAATAAAATCGAACCAACAATTACTAATAACAAAATAACAATTTCTATTAAGAAAATAATTAAGCCACCATTACCCGTTGTTCTTGATTTTACCTCTGATAAGAACGCAAACGGTAAACGAGAAATAATACCGATCATAATGATCAAAGAAATACCATTACCTAAACCTTTATCAGTGATTCTTTCACCTAACCACATAACAAACATGGTACCGGTTATTAAAATAAAAATAGATTGTACCCACCAAAAAGTAGATAGATCTGTAAAGGCATTTGGAGCGGATTGTTTAATAGAAGCGATGTAACCCGGAGCTTGAACTGCAGTAACACCAATGGTTAGAAAGCGTGTTAATTGATTGATCTTTTTACGTCCGCTTTCTCCTTCACGCTGCATTTTTTGGAAGTAAGGCACAGCCATACCCAATAATTGAATAATAATAGAAGCAGTAATGTATGGCATTATTCCTAAGCCGAAAATAGAGGCACGTAAGAACGCACCACCTGCAAACATATTTATTAAACCTACTATTCCACCGGCATCCGAAGACTTTGCATCATTTAATGCATCTACATTAACTCCTGGAAGTACTACATAAGAACCTAAGCGATAGATAAGAACCATACCCAACGTAAGTAAAATACGTTGTTTTAGCTCGTCTATTGCCCAAATGTTCCGAAGTGTATCTATAAAACGCTTCATATATTATTTTGTATCATTTATAGTTCCACCTTTTTCTTCAATTGCTTTTTTTGCAGTTGCAGTAAAGGCATGTGCTGTTATTTGTACTTTTGCAGTTAAAACACCACGACCCATAATTTTAATAAGGTCATTTTTGTGAGCTAAACCGTTAGCTACTAAAACGTCAAAATTAATTTCAGAAATTTTTGTGTTATCAACTAATTTTTGGATAGCATCTAAATTAATACCATTGTAATTCATACGATTGATATTTTTGAATCCAAATTTAGGTAAACGACGTTGTAAAGGCATTTGACCACCTTCAAAACCTACCTTTTTAGAGTGACCAGAACGTGATTGAGCTCCTTTATGACCACGAGTAGCAGTACCACCACCACCAGAACCTTGACCGCGACCACGACGGTAGTTTGTTCTTACAGAACCATTTGCTGGTTTTAATTCGCTTAATTTCATTTTAATTAAATATTTTCAATTTTTAAAATATGTTTTATTTTGCTAATCATGCCATCAATAGCAGGAGTAGTTTCTTTTACCACTGAACTGTGAGTTTTACCTAAACCTAAAGCTACAACTGTTGCTTTTTGAGAAGGACTACGTTTAGCGATGCTTTTTACTAATGTTAATTTTACTTTTCCCATTGTTAAATTATTAACCGTTAAACACTCTATCTAATTTAATTCCTCTTTGTTGAGAAACACTAATTGCATCACGCATTTTCATTAAAGCATCCAAAGTTGCTTTAACTACGTTGTGTGGGTTACTAGATCCTTTAGACTTAGCTAATACATCAGTTACGCCAACACTCTCTAACACTGCGCGCATCGCACCACCGGCAATTACACCAGTACCATGAGCTGCAGGCTTTAAGAACACACGTGCTCCACCAAATTTACCTTCTTGAGCGTGAGGAACCGTACCATTTAATACAGCAACTTTAACCAAGCTCTTTTTAGCATCTTCAATTCCTTTTGTTATTGCATCAGTAACTTCATTTGCCTTACCTAAACCTTGACCAATAATTCCTTTTTCATTTCCAACCACAACAATGGCTGAAAAACTAAAGTGACGACCACCCTTAGTAACTTTAGTTACACGTTGAATGGCAACTAATTTATCTTTTAATTCTATATCGCTTGACTTAACGCGTTTTACTACTTCTTTAGACATCTTGCTTATTTATTAGAATTTTAAACCTCCTTCGCGAGCACCTTCGGCTAACGATTTTATTCTACCATGGTACAAAAATCCATTACGATCAAAAACCACTGAAGTGATTCCGTTTGCAACAGCT
>CAIUWH010000039.1 GCA_903902795.1 uncultured Bacteroidota bacterium | reverse complement strand
AATTCTTAATTCTTAATTCTTAATTCTTAATTCTTAATTCTTAATTCTTAATTCTTAATTCTTAATTCTTAATTCTTAATTCTTAATTCTTAATTCTTAATTCTTAATTTTCACTTCGTATCTCGTACTTCTCACATCTTACTTCTCCTGCCCCAGATTACAGTGGAAACCCTTTTGGGAAGAACGTGTGTTTTTTGTAAAGGCAAAAAAGCGACTGCAAGAAGCTCTTTTTGGCTGATACAAAAACCACGTTGTGAGCAAAAGGTTAAAACGGAAAGCTGGATAAGGCTCAAAAATTAATCCTCGTTACTTTCTTTATAAAAATTATAGGTTTCTACTTGGGCTCTAAATACAGGTTCGTTTTCGTTTCGGACACGGTATTTGTTATCGAGTTTTTCCGAGTGATAGCGCGCTTTTACATTTCCGCGCCAACCCACATTGAAGTTGTCAATGAGGTGTTGTTTGATTTCGGGGTCGTAAATTGGACAGGTCACTTCTACGCGACCGTCGAGGTTTCGAGTCATAAAATCGGCTGATGAAATGAACACATCGGGATTGTTGTTGTTTCCGAAGATAAAGATGCGTGAATGTTCTAAGAAATTGTCGACGATACTGATGGCTTCGATGTTGTCGCTCATGCCTTTTACGCCTGGAATTAGAGAGCAAATTCCCCTTATTTGGAGTTTAATTTTCACTCCGGCATTGCTGGCATCATAGAGTTTGTCAATGATACTAAAATCGGATAAACTGTTCATTTTCAAATTAATATACGCGTCATTACCCGCTTGAGCATGGACAATTTCTCGGTCGATTAATTTATAGATTTTGGAACGCGTATAATGCGGAGAAACGATTAAATGTTTGTAGCGGTAGACGCGGTAGTTCACATCGAAAAAGTCGAATATTTTATTGACGTCTTTTAGTATTTGCTGGTGACTGGTTAATAAGGTTACATCGGTGTAAATTTTGGCGGTTGCTTCGTTGAAATTACCGGTAGAGATGAATCCGTATCGCTTTATCTTATCGCCTTCGGTGCGTTCGATGACGCAAATTTTACTGTGCACTTTGAGTCCTTTTATTCCAAAAATAAGTTCAATTCCTTCTTGTTGCATTTGCTCGGCATAGGAAATATTACTGGCCTCGTCGAAGCGTGCTTGCAGTTCGATTTGCACGACAACTCGTTTCCCATTTTTGGCAGCATTTATTAATGAACTGATGATTTGCGAGTTTTTGGCCAGTCGATATAAGGTAATTTTAATTGACGTTACTTTTGGATCGAGCGCTGCTTCACGCAAAAATTTGATGAGGTACGAAAATGACTGGTATGGAGCAGAAACTAGGTAATCTTTTTGAGCAATTTTTGCTAAAATACTGCCTTCGAGCGACAAATTCTTGACCATTAACGTAGGTTTCTGTTGGTACAATAAATCAAATCGTCCTAGATTGGGGAAGCTCATATAATCGCGACGGTTGTGGTAGCGACCACCCGGAATGATACTATCTGATTTTTCGATACCCATTCGGTCGAGGAAGAAACTGAGTGTATCTTTATCCATTTCTTTATCGTACACAAAACGCACGGGTTCTCCAATTCGGCGGTCCTTTACCGAAGTTGCAATCTTTTGGAGCATACTTTTACTCATATCGCTGTCGATATCAAGCTGCGCATCACGAGTTATTTTGATCATGTGTGCCGATATGGATTCATAATCAAAAATATTGAAAATGTTACTTAAATTAAGTCGAATTACATCGTCTAGTAAAATGATGTATTGCATCCATTCTTTGTTGGGAAGTTCGACAACACGGTTGATATTTTTAGGAATTTCGATCAGTGCATAGCGCACTTCTTTTTTAGGTTTTACTAATCCTAGTACCTTTGATTTCTCCTTCGGTTTCATAACCAATTTAATAGCAAGATATCCAGAAGTATCCTTTAATAAAGGGAATTCAGCCAAGTCGTTGAGGATGATGGTAACCAATTCGGGACTCACTTTTTGAATGAAAAAGTCTTTAATATAGGACATTTGTTCCTCATCTACTTCCTTTTCATGAAGCATGATTACGTCTTTTTCTTTGAGCTTCGCTTCTATGATTTCGAGTATATTCAGACTTTCTGATTGCTGTTTGATAACGATCTCAGTGATGTCTTTTAGCAGTTGTTGAGCTGAAATTCCGCCTAATTGCTTTTCACCTGATTCACCACTTAAGCTAAGGCGTCGTATTGCGGCAAAACGCACGCGGAAAAACTCGTCCAAATTATTGGAAAAAATACCTAAAAAACGAAGTCGATCAAGTAAGGGTACGGTTTCATCTGCTGCTTCTTGTAGTACGCGCGCGTTGAAAGCCAACCAGCTTTTTTCTCGATCTGTATATCTGTAATTGGAATGCGAAGTCATATTTAATAATCTCTTGGAACTAATATTGCGTTTGTTTTTCCTTTTGTGATTGAAGACCAACTGTTGCTATCAAAAGTAAGGGATACAAATCCAGAAGTTGGTACATTATCAATAAAAATATCTCCAAATTTATTAACAAAATCGGTAATAGCATTATTATGTCCGAAAAGAATTGCATTTTCACAATTATTTGAAATGGATTTAACAATTTCTTCCAATTGATAACCGTCAAAAGTGTAGAGTTCCTTTTTAATTTGAATGGAATCGATGGGTAAATTCCATGTTTCTACAAACAACTTAGCGGTTTGTACTGCTCGACTAGCAAAACTACTCCAAATTTCAGTTTTGGGATAAATCAGATGGGTTGTTTGATGGGCAATTTTAATGGAATTCTGAATTCCTTTTGTTGTTAATTGACGTAGTGAATCATGAACGGGTTCATCCCAACTTGATTTGCCGTGACGGATAAGTATTAAATATTTCATAATTTATTGAAATTAGTATTTAGTTTAACATTTGTAAGATATTACATATAATATAACTGTAAAAAGCACTTAATCTGCCATTTTTTGCACTTTATCGATATTTTTATTTGGATATATCAAAAACCTTATTAGTTTTGGTCTGAGTTTATTAACAAAATATTGTGGATAAAGTTCTACAAAAGGGCAAAAATACCAGTAAAAACCATCGATAAACGGCATCAAAAGTACACTTTATCAAGTTTATATGGGCTTTTGTAGAAAAAATAGTTAAAGTGCAACTCGTAGATATAAATTTGCGACGTGCATCTTGACCCAAATCGAGATTAAACATCAATTAATAAAAAATGATTGTTAAAATAATTACAACCCTATGAAGACAATAAACAAGTACTCGTTTATCATTTCAATTGTAACACTATTAGTCAGTACCTTTTCGTTTGCCGAAGGAACACCTACATTATCGCCCAATGCTGCCCGCATTACTTCAGTATTGTCGGCACCAGATTTGCTTAGTGGATCGTATTTTAACTGTCCGGAGGACAACCGAATCTACTTCAACATTGCCAATGCAAGTACTGAGCGACTCTACCGCAGTTGACAACTGTGGAGCTGCGGCGGTAATATTTACCGAAACAACTACTCCAGGAACATGCGCTGGTTCGTACACAATTACTAGAACTTGGGCTGCAACGGATTTATGTGATAATACAACGGTTCACGTACAAACAATAACTGTTCAGGATACAACTGCTCCTTCTTTTGTAGAAGTTCTTCCTAGCAATGTAACTGTAGAATGTTCTGCTGTTCCAACTCCAGTTGTATTAACTGCGACTGACAATTGTGGAACTGCTAGTGTAGTTTTTGCTGAAACAAGTACTCCTGGTGCGTGTGAAGGTTCATATACTATAACGAGAACATGGACTGCAATTGATTTATGTAATATTTCAACAATTCATACTCAAATCATTACGGTACAAGATACTACTGCTCCTACTTTGGTCGGAACTTTAACTCCTGTAATTAATGTGACTTGTTCTGCAATACCGGTTGAGCCAACACTACAATTTGTGGACAACTGTTCTACTCTAGTTAATACAGTATATACTACTTCAACTAGTGATCCTGATGATGAAGGTAACTACGAAATCATAAGAACATGGACAGTAACTGATGCCTGCGGTAATCCTGCTACATTTACACAGTTAGTTAATGTAACAATTCCTAACTTTGTTTCTTCAACCGGAATTGGAACGGTTTGTAATATTGATGTTGATTTAGTTATCGATCTTATGGCAATAGTTACGTTGCAGTTCCCTGGTACTCCTACGGGCGGAACATGGCAAGATACCGACAACACTGGTGCTTTAGACGGTTCAAACTTTACTCCTTACGAAATTGACAATGGTGAATATGTGTTCACATATGTTATTGACGATGTGGATTGTCCGAGAACAATTAGAGTAATTGTTCCTGTAAGTTATGAGGCTTGTACTGTAGAAAACTGCGTTAGCATAATAGTTCACAATGCAATGACACCAAATGGAGATGCATTGAATGAAATTTTCTTCATCGAAAACATCAATATTACGGAATGTTACCCTGAGAATACTGTTGAAATTTACAACAGATGGGGCGTAAAAGTATACGATGCAGAAAATTATGATAATACAACTAGAGTATTTACTGGTATTTCTGAAGGTAGAAGTACTGTGAAACAATCGGCTGAATTACCAACTGGAACTTATTTCTATATTCTAAAATATAAAACATTAGAAGGAAATTATGTAACTAAAAATGGTTATTTATATTTAAGTAGATAGTAATAAATAGATTTTAAATTAACACCAAAATAAATGAGAACAAAAATTTTATATTTCGCTTTGCTGTTAATTGGATTAGTGAGTTATGCCCAACAAGACGCTCAGTATACCCAATACATGTACAACACAATCAATGTGAATCCTGCCTATGCGGGTTCGCGTGGAGTGATGAGTATTTTCGGATTACACAGAACCCAATGGGTTGGTTTGGATGGAGCACCGACAACCAATGCGTTCTCGATCAATTCTCCGATTAACAACAGTAATTTAGGTGTTGGATTGTCTTTTGTAAACGATAAAATCGGACCCACTAATGAGAATACCATCTCGGCAGATTTGTCCTATACTATTCGTACCTCAGAAACCTACAACCTCTCTTTTGGTATCAAAGGAACTGCTAACTTGTTTAATTTGGATGTAAGCAGGCTCAATCCTCAAAATTCAGGTGACCCTTTGTTGCAAAACTTAGATAACGACTTCTCTCCTAACGTAGGTGCGGGTGCTTATTTGCACTCTGACAAATTGTATTTGGGAGTTTCGGTACCGAATTTCTTTGAAACCAAACGATTCGACGATAACGATATTGCGGTCTATAAAGAACGTATGAATCTGTATTTTATCGGTGGATATGTATTTGACCTTACTCCTAGTTTGAAATTCAAACCTGCCTTTTTAACAAAGGTCGTAGAAGGTGCACCACTGCAACTCGATGTATCGGGTAACTTCTTAATCAACGAAAAGTTTGTGCTTGGTGCTGCTTGGAGATGGGATGCGGCCGTGAGTGCTATGGCTGGTTTTCAAATCACTGACGGACTCTTTATCGGGTATGGATACGATTTAGAAACCACCAAACTAGCCAACTATAATTCAGGATCTCACGAGGTGTTTTTACGATTTGAATTATTCAACAAACAAGAAAAAATAGTTTCACCTAGATTCTTCTAAACGATTTTACCATGAGAAATACATCTTTATATACACTATTGATATTCATCTTCTCGATGAGTATGTCTGCACAAAAAACAAAAGTCGCTAAAGCTGATAAAGCCTACGACAAGTTTGCCTATGTAGATGCTATTAAAACCTATGAACGTTTGTTTGAAAAAGGATATAAAAATCCAGATATGCTTCAAAAAATAGGGAATGCGTATTACTTTAAAGCCGAACTAGAGAGTGCCGCTAAATGGTATGGTGAACTTTTTGCTCTTACTCAAGACGTAGAGCCAGAATACTACTACCGTTATGCTCAATCCTTGAAAGCCATCAAAGAATACAAAAAGGCCGATGCTATGCTGGAACAATTCCACAAAAAAAATGGTACCGATACTAGAGGTAAACTCGCCTCGGCTCAAAAAGATTACCTGGCGGTGATTAAGAAAAACTCAGGACGTTATACCATTGAAAATGCTGGAATCAACTCGGAGTTCTCTGATTATGGAAGTGCGTATTACAACAACAAGGTCATCTTTGCTTCGGCTAGAGATACCGGTGGTGTGAGAAAAAGCAAACACACGTGGACGGGTGAGAATTTTACCAATTTGTATTCAGCTGAAATGGGTGGACAAGGTGAATTAACCTCGGCGGAACGTTTCTCAAAAAGTCTAAACTCACGTTTCCATGAATCGACTCCTGTTTTTACCAAAGACGGACAAACCGTATACTTTACCCGTAACAACTTCTTAACCAAAAAAGGAAAAGATAAAGACGGAGCGACTCTTTTAAAATTATACAAAGCAACGCTCAATGGTGACAAATGGGAGAACATCACTGAACTTCCTTTTAACAGCAACGAATACAGTGTGGCACATCCTGCGCTAAGCACCGATGAGAAAACACTTTACTTTGTATCGAACATGCCTGGAACATTAGGTCAGTCGGATATCTTTAAAGTTTCTATTAGTGGAGACACTTATGGAACTCCTGAAAATCTAGGAAACGTAATCAATACTGAAGGAAGAGAAACCTTTCCATTTATCACACCAGAGAATGAATTGTTTTTTGCCTCTGATGGACATCCTGGCCTGGGTGGATTGGATGTTTTTGCTTCGAAGTTAGAAGACGACAAAACATACAAAAACGTACTCAACGTGGGTGAACCACTCAATAGTTCGAAAGACGATTTTTCATACGTGATCAACAACAAAACACATTTGGGTTATGTAACCTCTAATCGTGATGGCGGACAAGGAAATGATGACATCTATCGTTTTAAAGAAACTAAAAAATTAGAATACAACTGCGAACAAGAATTATCGGGTGTGGTAACCGACAAAGAAAGCGGTGCACCGATTGCCAATGCCAAAGTAACCTTGCAAGACAGAAACTTTAAAGTTATTGCTGAGAAAATAACCGATAAAGAAGGTAAATTTGATTTCGGAATTGTAGATTGCGCAACCAAATACATCCTCAAAACCGAAAAACCAGACTACACGACCATCGAGACTCCAACCATTACGGGTGAAGAAACAGGGAAAACTTTTGTGCCAATTGAGTTAGAATTGGCTAAGAAAAAAGTGGGTGAAGGCGACGATTTAGCCAAAGCATTCGGAATCAAGTTGATTTATTTCGATTTGGATAAATCAAACATCCGTAAAGACGCTGCTCTTGAGCTTGCTAAAATCTTAGACGTACTAGAGCAAAACCCAACCATGGAATTGGATATTCGCTCACACACCGATTGTCGTCAAACGGCTAAATACAACGCTGCATTATCAGACAGAAGAGCCAAATCGACTATGGCGTGGTTAGTGTCAAAAGGAATT
>CAIUWH010000038.1 GCA_903902795.1 uncultured Bacteroidota bacterium | reverse complement strand
TTATCAATTTCATCTAAAATGAAAACCGGGTTTGATGTTTTTGCTTTTTTAATGCTTTGGATGATTCGACCAGGCATCGCACCGATGTAGGTTTTTCTGTGACCGCGAATTTCAGCTTCGTCGCGTAATCCACCCAATGAAATTCTAACATATTCTCTACCTAAGGCTTCGGCAACCGATTTTCCGATGGAAGTTTTTCCAACACCCGGAGGTCCGGTTAAGCATATAATAGGCGATTTCATGTCATTTCGCAATTTCAATACCGCTAGATGCTCAATCATTCGTTTTTTGACATCTTCGAGTCCGAAGTGATCACGATCTAAAATTTTCTGCGCATTTTTTAAATCAAATTTATCCTTAGAAAATTCATTCCACGGTAAATCGAGGTATAATTCTAGATAATTTCTTTGAATGCCAAAATCAGGCGCTTGCGGGTTCATACGTTGCAGTTTGCTGAATTCTTTTTCAAAGTATTTTTGCGTTTTATCGTTCCATTTTTTGGTTTTAGCACGAAGGCGCATATCTTCAAATTCTTGCTCGTTAGAAACGCCACCCAGTTCTTCCTGAATGGTTTTCATTTGTTGGTGCAAGAAATATTCGCGTTGCTGTTGGTCTAAATCAAAACGCACTTTCGACTGAATATCGTTTTTAAGTTCGAGTTTTTGAAACTCCACATTCATATAACGTAAAGTTTCTAGCGCTCGTTCTTTGAGTACGTTCATTTGCAACAAATTTTGTTTTTCATCCACAGAAAGATTCATGTTGGAAGACACAAAATTGATTAGAAACGACTGACTTTCGATATTTTTAATTGCGAAGGTTGCCTCGGTAGGAATGTTTGGACTTTCCTTTATGATTTGTACCGCTAGTTCGCGTATTGAATCGGCAATAGTATTGAATTCGGTATCATGAACGCTAGGTCTTTTCTCTTGAACCTCTTTAATAGTTGCTGTGATGTATGGTTTTTCTTGAAATACGGCATCAATTTCGAATCGTTTTTTTCCTTGTAGAATGACCGTAACGTTTCCATCAGGCATTTTTAACACACGAAGAATACGAGCAACTGTTCCAATTTGATGAATATCGTTCTTCGTTGGATCTTCGTCTTCTTCATTTATTTGTGCAACAACTCCGATGATTTTGTCACCTGCATTAGCTTCATTAATTAATCTGATCGATTTATCACGTCCTGCAGTTATAGGAATAACAACGCCAGGAAATAAGACTGTATTTCGCAATGGTAAAATAGGCAGAGATTCTGGTAATTTTTCTTTCGACATCTCTTCCTCATCTTCGGGAGTCATCAGTGGAATTAATTCCGCCTCAGTGTCAAATTCTTGCAGAGCTAAATTATCGAAAGATAATATTTTGTGGTTTGGCATATCAAATATAAATAATTGTCAAAATGACATTAATATTAAAACAAAGTTACATTAACTGAATGTAAAAATAAATTAAAATCGATGTAAAGCACTAAAAATGCCCTTAAATAGTGACCCTATGCAGTTCATCGATAACTTTTTAAATATGGACAAGGATTATGCCTAAAAAATAAAAACCGCCAATTAGACGGTTTTTTATATAATTTATTTCGCAATTACTTAGTATGCGACGTCGAATTGTCCTTCAGAAATAGTATAGGAAGTAGGTCCAGGTGTTACAAAACTAAATGTACCTTTAATTCGAGAAGGAGTTTTTGATATAATCGTAATTGAACCTGTTTGAGCATTGTTAACTACATTATTAAACTTATAATTCGCTTGGGTATTATTGGTACTTGTAGTCGTAATCGGATGAGTTCCGAGTCCTAAGTTATCATTAACTGCAACGGTAATCGCATTGTCGTTGATGTCACGTGCATTTATAGAAATTAAATTAACCGAACCAACCGTTAATTCGAGCGCGGTAATATCGGTATCAACAAATTCAACTCCACCGACCTTCGCATAGAACGTATCAGCAGTCGGACTTTCAGTTACATACGGTAAATTTTGGAACGAACCATTACTAAATACAATTGGCAATATGTTATTTACGAAATCATTCGACCAATATCCTTTAAAGTTAAAAAAACCGGAAATGGTCTCATTAACAGTATCGATATCGGTAATGGTTATTGAACCCGTATTTTCATCTGGGTCATCTGGATTGTACGACCAATAACCAAATTCTGAACCTGCTGGTGTAAAAGTCAACAAGTTCTCATTTCCTGGGTAATTTCCTTCCGTATTATCTAAAAGAAAAAAAGCAAACCCTTCCTCTTGCGTACCTCGAGTAGCAGCAATTCGGATGGAATTTGGAGAAACGTAAACTTCAATATCTTCAGCAGTCCAAGTAGCACCGCTAAAATCCGCACGAAAGAACGTTTCTGTTGGATTGATTACGTCATCACCAAAATCGGCTAAATTCAATGCACTATCGATGGGTTCATTATCACAAGAAACAAGTGATACTGTACTAAAAACAAGTAAAAAAAAGTGTAGTAGGTGCTGTTTTTTCATTTTAAAAATTTTTTCAAATATATATAAATAATTGTTGAGTTTAAAATTTTTGTGATTTCAAAAGTTTATTTGCTAATTAATTCATTTTTTTTCATAAAACTCAGTACAATGTATCCCAATAAAAAGAATATGGCTAAAATAAATATTGAATTTTTCAAACTGTCGGAAATAGCGCCTACAAACCCAAAAATAAATGTTCCGAGAACGATGGCGAGTTTTTCGGTTACATCAAAAAAGCTAAAATAAGTCGCGTGGTCATCGGTTTCGGGCAATAATTTGGAATAAGTTGAACGCGACAACGACTGAATAGCGCCCAATACCATTCCGATTGTGGCTCCTAACGAATAAAACTGAATGTCGATGTATTTATTATTGGCGTCTAATAAATAAGCAGCGAAGCAAATCAATCCCCAAATGGCAATCGTGAGCTTTAAGGTTTTGATATTCCCAATTTTTTCCGAGATTCTTGAAAACAAAAAGGCTCCAAAAATGGCCACAATTTGAATGAGTAAAATGGTAATGATTAACTTATTGGTGTCGATTCCGAGTTCTTTTTTACCATACAAACCAGCAAGCAAAATAATGGTCTGAACTCCGATGCTGTATAAAAAGAAAGCTGTTAAGAATTGCTTCAAACTGGCTTGAGCTTTTAAACTTTTCAATACTACTAACAACTCTTTAAAACCTTTAAAAATATAATCTTTTTCGGGTTTTTTGTGTAAAATATTATTGGGAAGGTGGTAAAAAGTCACTTGTGCAAAACCCATCCACCAAATTCCAACCATTAAAAAAGAGATGCGTGCTGGAAGAGCTTCATTTGTTATTCCGAATAATTCGGGTTTCATGACCATTACTAAATTGAACGCTAGCAATAAAACCGAACCTGTATAACCAAACATAAATCCTTTGGCGCTTACTCTATCGTGTTGTTCAACTGGAGCAATTTCGGGCAAATACGAATTGTAAAATACAATACTTCCCCAAAAACCAATACTTGCCAAAATGGTAAAGGTAATTCCGATCCAAAGTGTTTCCCTGCTTTCAAAGAAGAACAGTGCCATCACCGAAAGTGAACCCAAGTAGCAAAAAAACTGCAGAAATTTCTTTTTATTTCCCGTATAATCGGCAATTCCAGATAAAATGGGAGAAAGAAAAGCGACAATCAAAAAAGAAAACGACAACGCATACGACAACAAAGTAGAATTGTGAAAATCGGTTCCTAAAAAACGAACTATTCCTTCATTATCACTGGTCATGGATTCGAAGTAAATCGGGAAAACCGCCGTTGCAATGACTAAACTGTACACCGAATTGGCCCAGTCGTAAAATGCCCAAGCGTTGATTAATTTAGGATTTCCTTTCTCGAGTTGTGACATATAGGAGCTTTTTGGTTGTTTGTAAAAAAAAACTGTCGACCTAAATTCAGGAAGACAGTTTCAAATATACTATTTTTATTTTATGCTTGTTGGTTATTTAAATGTTACGCCAAATTTCACGGCTTCGGCTTTAACTTGCGGAATCAACGCTCTTAAATTAGCTATACGTGTTGCATCTGCAGGGTGCGTACTCATAAATTCTGGCGGTTTGTTTCCTCCAGAAGCTGCCGACATTCGTTCCCAAAAAGTAACTGATTCATCTGGATTGTAACCTGCTATCGCCATTAATAAAAGTCCGATTTGATCTGCCTCTGTTTCATGCGCTCTACTGAAAGGCAACATACCACCAAATTGAGTAGCTGCGCCATAGGCTGTCATTGCTATTTGTTGTGTTTCTTGGCTTTGTCCGCCAGCTGCCATTGCTACTCCTGCTCCACCTAATTGTTGCAATAAGCCTGCGCTCATACGTTGTTGCCCATGATTGGCTAAAGCGTGAGCAACTTCATGTCCCATAACACAAGCTATTCCTGCGTCTGTTTTACAAACGGGTAAGATTCCGGTATAGAAAACGATTTTTCCACCTGGCATACACCATGCGTTTACATCTTTACTTTCAATAAGTTTATATTCCCATTGATATCCATCCAAATAGTTCGCATGTCCATTGGCACCCAACCATTTTTCGGCGGCCACTTTAATTTTGGTACCAATGTTTTCAATTTTCTTTGCATCAGCGGTTCCGCTAACTACTTTATTATCCGCTAAAAACTGATTGTATTGTTGGAATGCTGAGGGGAAAATCTGACTATTTCCTACTAAGGCCATAGTCTTTTTACCAGTAAATGGATTGGTTGCACAAGCCGCGATTAACAAGGCGGCGCCGAATCCAATACATAAAACTCTTTTTTTCATACTACTCATTTTTATACTTCAAATTTAGAACATTAAACACCGATAAAGTGTATTTCGGTGAAATCTTTATCAACAACCAGACCATTTTCCAAATCCAATAAATCCTTGTCAAAAATTATTTTTTCATTATCAATCTCAATGCCTTTGACTTTAAAAGGAAGTCCTTTTACGTTGATAGTTATGGTTTGATAATTTGTTTCAAAGGCGCCTTCTTTATGTTGAGTGATGAATAGTTCGTTCTCTTTACCATTTAAACTGAAGGTTTTGTAACTGTATCGACCTTTGTTATAATCGTAACCGTCGTGTGCATCTTCATAGACATATGATTTTTCTTTACCTAATTTATAGTAAACGTCCAACGATAATTCGGGTGATTCGATTTGACCGACATACTGCTGAATGGGGTATTTCGGAATAATCGCACCTTCTTTAATAAAAATCGGAATCTGATCAAAATCGGTTGCCACCCATAATTCTCGTTTCCCTTTAACAAGTTCATTGGTCCAGAAGTTGTACCAATTTCCGTGAGGAACATACATTCGTCGTCCTTGAGCATTTGGTTCTAAAATCGGACAAACCAAAATTTGATTTCCGAAGATGAACTCATCCGTTCGGTAATGTGTATGCACATCTTCTTGATCAAAATATACCAAGGGTTTGAGCATCGGAACGCCGTCGTTGATGTACTGCCAAAACATAGTGTACAAATACGGCAACAATTGGTAGCGTATTTCAACGAATTTCCGAGTAACATCGATGACTTCTTCTCCAAAGCTCCACGGTTCTTGTTCGCCATGATGTCCGGATGAATGCGTTCTACAAAACGGATGAAAAACGCCTAACTGAATCCAACGCGCATATAATTCGGCTGATGGCTGTTCTGCAAATCCGCCTATATCCGAACCCGTAAACCCCATACCCGATATCGACATGCGTTGCATTTGTATGTTGCAAATCCATAGATGTTCCCATGAAGCCACGTTGTCGCCTGTCCATGATGAGGTGTAGCGTTGCGCACCCGAATAGGCAGAACGCGTGATGATGAATGGCCGTTTTGGATAGGCAAATCGTTTGACACCTTCGTACGTTGCCCGTGCCATTTGAGTTCCGTAAATATTATGTGCTTTTCGGTGACTGCAATTATTTCCGTCGTAATTATGTCGTACATCCAAGGGAAAAGTTTTAGTGGGAACTTCCATTACAGCGGGCTCATTCATGTCGTTCCACACACCTTTTACACCTACATCTGCGATTAGTTCTTTGAACAATCCAGCCCACCATTCACGGACTTCCGGGTTGGTATAATCGGGGAAATTACAATCGCCCGGCCATACTTTTCCTTTCATATACGGACCGTCGGCTCGTTTGCAGAAATAATCTTTTTCTAATGCCTCTTTATATACCGAATAATTTTCGTCTATTTTGATTCCGGGATCGATGATGACCACGGTTTTGAAACCGTCTTTCGCCAATTCGGCTACCATTCGTTTCGGTTCCGGAAAATATTCTTTGCTCCAGGTAAAACATCGAAATCCTTCCATATAATCGATGTCGAGGTAAATCGCGTCGCACGGAATCTGTAATTCTCGAAACTTGCCCGCGATTTCTTTCACTTTACTTTCGGGAAAATAACTCCACTTACACTGATGATAACCTAGTGTCCACAATGGCGGCAACTCGGGTTTTCCCGTCAAATGTGTGTATGTTGTTACGACATCGCTCATCTTCGGACCGTAGATAAAGTAGTAGTTCATTTCACCACCATCGGCCCAAAAACTCGTTACGCCTTTTCGTTCGTGACTGAAATCGAAATACGAACGGAAGGTATTGTCGAAGAAGATTCCGTATGCAATTTTATCGTGTAAACCGATGTAAAACGGCACGACTTTGTACAACGGCTCTTGATCTTTTTGAAACGCGTACTGATCAGTTGCCCAGTTTTCGAGGCGTTTTCCTTTTAAGTTTAAGTGGGTTGCTTTATCGCCTAATCCGTAAAAACATTCACCATCACGCGACATTTTACTCATCTTTACGATATTGCCACCAAATTCGTAGCTTTCTTCCCAGTGGAAACCAATTTCATCTTCTAAAATTGTCGTTCCGTCTAGTTCATAGATACCGATGCGCAAGTCCTTTTTTTGAACGATTACATACACTTTATTAGTGATAATTCGGTAATGGTCTGCTTCATCTTTTACTTCTAAAGCATTGTAGCCGTGTGATTGCGACTTATCAATGGCATACGAAAAATCATTGCTGAAATAGCCTTTTGCGGTAAATCGGAAGCGAATCATACTGTCGCGCAAGACGGTAACGCGAAGAATTACTTTATTATCGGTATGGAAATCAATCGAATCAACTTCTTGTTTGTAGGAAATAATTTTGGAAGGAAATAAATCGCCTTTATATTCGAGCTCGGTATTAATAATCATAGTGTAGTTTTTGACAAAGCCCCAAATTTACAAAGTTGCATGCTATTAATTGGTAAGCGGTTGAATGATTTTTCAACTATAACGTTTGCGGTTGTTGGTTATTGCCACAAAGGCTCGAAGTCGCAAAGTAAAAGTATGTAGCTGCGTCATTTTTAATGCGGAATTACGTTTACCAAAATTTGGTTTCCTGCTTTGTCGTACTACGTACACGTCATGTTGTCCATACAGATTGCCCTAAAACTCCTGTAATTGTAAAAAATCGTTTTTTTTGTTGGGCGTGTCCCCGATTGGCAAAAACTACGTTTGGAAAACTTGTTTTGTCCATCGGGGCCGGGCTATCCGCTGCAAGTCCGCGCTCGTGCCTCGCTGTGGGCTTTCCGCTTCTATCCCTCACGCGAAATACCATTGTATAAAACGTTTAAAATTTTTATTTCGTAGTTTAGAAATAGTTCTTTATGCTAAAGACTTAAATTCAAAGTCGGTACTTTATATTTTTATCTCGCAGCGGCGCTCCGACATCGAGAAAAAAACCAAAAACCTTTGCGCCTGCGCGTCCCTGCCTGCCGGCAGGCAGGTTCGTGGCAAAACCTACCCCATTTTAAACACACAAATGCCCAAAGGTGGCAATACGATTTCGGAAGAGAATTCGCGACCGTTCCAAGGTTCTTTGTCTATTTTTATTGGTTTTGAGTTGCTCACGCCGCTTCCACCGTATTCGATGGAATCGGAATTGAAAATTTGGGTGAGTTTACCTTTCGCCGGCAATCCAATTCGGTAGGTTCCGTGCACAACTGGAGTCATATTACACACGACCACCAAATTCTCTTTTGCATTATTTCCTTTGCGGATGTAGGCCAACACCGAGTTCTGGTGATCGGAATAGTTGATCCATTCGAAACCTTCTGCGGTGAATTGCTTTTCGTACAAGGCTGGGTTATTTTTGTAAAGCGCATTCAAATCGGTGATGCATTTTTTTATGCCTGAATGATAGCCGTATTGCAACAAATGCCAGTCCAAACTACCTTCAAAATTCCACTCGCTCGACTGACCGAATTCGGCGCCCATGAACAATAATTTAGTTCCGGGATGCGTGAACATATATCCGTAAAGCAAGCGCAAGTTGGCGAATCGTTGCCATTCGTCTCCAGTCATTCGCCCTTGAATGGAATGTTTTCCGTAGACTACTTCATCGTGGGAAAGCGGCAACATAAAATTCTCGCTGAACGCATAGGTCATCGAAAAGGTTAAATCATTTTGGTGGTATTTTCGGTAGACACTTTCTTTTTGGAAATATTGCAAGGTATCGTGCATCCATCCCATCATCCATTTCATTCCGAATCCTAATCCGCCTAAAAAAGTTGGTCGCGACACCATCGGAAAAGAAGTGCTTTCTTCCGCAATAGTTTGTACGCCTTCAAAATTAAAATACACGGCTTCGTTGAAATCCTTCAAGAAACTAATGGTATCGAGGTTTTCTCTTCCACCAAACATATTCGGTTCCCATTCGCCGTCTTTTCTCGAATAATCCAGATACAACATCGAAGCGACAGCGTCTACTCGGAGTCCGTCTGCATGATACTGCTGCAACCAAAAAATCGCATTACTGATCAAGAACGAGCGCACTTCGTTACGACCGTAATTAAATACAAGGCTTTTCCAATCGGGATGATAGCCTTTTCTGCGGTCGGGATGTTCGTAAAGGTTGGAACCATCGAAAAATCCGAGGCCGTGAGCATCATCAGGAAAATGCGATGGCACCCAGTCAAGGATGACTCCGATTCCGGCTTGGTGTAATTTATCGACCAAAAACATAAAATCTTGTGGTTTTCCGAAACGCGATGTCGGTGCAAAATAGCCAACTAGTTGATAACCCCACGATGGATCGTAGGGGAATTCCATGATGGGCATGAATTCGACGTGGGTAAAACCCGTTTCTTTGACGTAGTTTACTAAATCTTCGGCCAATTCGATGTAGGTCAAAAACTTGCCTTCGGCATTGCGTTTCCAAGAACCTAAATGCACTTCATACACCGAATACGGTTTGTCTAATCCGTTTTTGTCTTTACGGGTTTCCATCCACTTGGTGTCTTTCCATTTATACTCCAAATCCCAAATGATGGATGCGGTACGCGGTGGATGTTCGCAGTATAACGCAAATGGGTCGGCTTTTTCGGTAATGATGCCGCCGTTATTGGATTGAATTTTATATTTATAGGTTGTTCCTTTATCGATTCCCGGTATGAAACCTTCCCAGATTCCGGAGCCGTCCCAACGCACGTTGAGTGGGTGTTCGCCTTGAATCCAGAAATTGAAATCTCCGACTACCGAAACCGAGCGTGCTGACGGCGCCCAAACGGCAAAGTAAACTCCTTTTACGCCGTTGACTTCAGTAATGTGTGCGCCTAATTTTTCGTATAATTTAAAATGTTTTCCTGCTTTGAATAAATCGATGTCGAAATCGGTAAATAAGGAATGTGGTTGTACTTGGTTCATTTTTTTGTTATCATTGCGAGGAACGACTTGTTCGCCTGGGCGAAAGCGATCTTATCCTCTATTAGCATTTTCTTTTTGGAACACAGATTTTAGAAATTTATACAATTTGGAAAATTTATGTTTTGATTGTTAGAACTTTTTTATCTTCTCGAAACGTTGCTCATTTAGCCCCGATTGGAGGGAAAAACCTTTGCTTTTTCTGCAAAGTTTTGGAAGGAAAGCGGGAAATACGATTACCGAAAAAGCCCAAGCCATTCGCTCTAACTATTTTGAATTATAAATTATCAATTAATACCCCATAATGGTTTGAATGCCTCGTAACGGAATCACAGCCCAACGCGGACGTGAGTTGAGTTCATATCCCAGTTCGTACACCGCTTTTTCTAAGATGCAATATTTTAATAAAAAATTAATCTCATGGCTGTAACCGATGTTGAGATTTCCCGATTGCGCTTTTTCCACATAGGTTTCTAAAAACGTTCCCACCATATATTTAAAGAGTAATTCGCCTGCTTTAAAGAGCTCTTCTTGCTCGAATGGGTATTTCTCGGCATTGTTAAAAATCGTCGCGTAAATGGCGTAATGAAACGATCGAAACATTCCGGCTACGTCTTTTAAAGGCGGTTGCTTTACTTTTCGGTCACGGATGGTACTTTCGGGTTCGCCTTCAAAATCGAGCAAATAAAAATCGTCGCCATTGACCAAAACTTGTCCGAGGTGATAATCGCCATGGATTCGGATGCGTTCCGATTTCATTTTGGTCCAATCGAAATCGACAAAATGCTTACGGATGAGTTTTTTGTTTTCTAAGAATTGTTGGGCAAGATCGAGCGCCATTCCGTCGAGTTTGTGCAAACTGTTTTCAATAATATTCAGTCGGTTTTGGAATTGATACAGCAGACGATTTTTCAACCATACGGTATAATCGCCGTTGTAGGTTGTGGGTGTAAAAGCCGTTTCGTGTATATCGCTTCCCAATGCGATGTGCATTTCGGCGGTTCGCAAAGCCAATGTTTGGATGCGTAAAAAAAGACTTAAACCTACCCAATCGATTATTTCGGGCGGAATTTCGTTGATTTTTAATCGTTTGAATAAGTCGACGTTGGGTAATTTATCAATTTTAATTTTCTTCCGATTGAGGTTGTCGAACACGCTGTCCAGTTGTTCGAGCATGAATTTCCACGCGTCGCCTTGATTGGGCACTAATTCTTGCATTAAACCGAGTGTGATATTTCCTTCGGGCAAGGCGAGATTGATGCTTCCGGTGTAAGCAGGTGTGTTTTTAAAATGCATGCGTTCGGTGAGAAAGCGACTCAGTTCGTAATCGGGATTGGTGCTGACATAAATGCGCCGGAAAATCTTTAATACAAAAGTATCGTTATAAATAATCGAGGTGTTACTTTGTTCAACGCCCATGAATTTAGACGACTTGTAGACAGAATCTTGCAATTGAATTCCTTTATGAAACACCAGTTTATTGCTTTCATTGTTTGTAGATTGGGCAATGTTATCGAACAATAATTTTCTGAAATCTTCTTGGTGCAAGGCGTCAACGAGATGACCACTGATGTGTCCAAACTTTACAGGAGCAATGGTAGTGTTGGTATCAAGTTCGTTCTCTTCCATAAAAGCCAACGGCATAAAATAATGTTGAAAAAAGGCTTCTTTAAAATTAACTTCCAATAAAACTCCGTAAAACGTATTTTTTTTGGATGTAATTTTAAAATGATCAACTACTTCAACATATTTTAGAGTACTCGCCTTTCCGCCATACCATCTCTTGTTGATGATATAATTTTCCAAGATATCAGATGAAAACACTTTAACAAACTCGTCATCTGCAAAAGCATTCTTCCATTCGTTTTTAAATTCAAACGGCGCTGTAAAGATATCTTGATTGTCGTTTTTCATTTCTTAGTGAATTTTAAAGAGGTGAAAAGGCAAACTTGGGTGCAATTCTACAAAATTCCACTCTTTGTCCCAAATGTAGCTATTTCCTGTGATTAAATCGGTTACTGTTATTCCCCGTGCATGTTTCGGACCTAACGCTTCTAATGGCAAACGAACCATCGCTTGCTTCACATAATAGGCATCCAAACTCGAAATCATCAAGGTTTCATTTTCTCTAGAATCATCATATTTGTAATAGGCTATGACTTGGTCATTGTTGGTATCACAAAATACAATATTATTGGTTTGTTGCAAGGATGCTTGCTCTTTTCTGATGTGATTTATTTTTCCAATAAGCAACGTCATTTTGTTGGTCGCAGTCCAATCCCAATGACGGATTTGGTATTTTTCACTGTCCATATACTCTTCTTTACCCGGAATTGCCTCTGAAACCATGAATTCAAATACAGGACCGTAAATTCCTATAGATGAACTCAATGTTGCTGCTAAAAAGTACTTTTGCAAATGCATACTATCGTTGGCACCTTGAAGAGCAAACGGATTAATATCAGGTGTATTCGGCCAGAAATTCGGACGGAAAAATTCCTTTTGATCGCTAGTAGTAAGTTCAGTTAAGTATTCTTGCAATTCGGCTTTAGAATTTCTCCAAGTATAATAGGAATACGATTGGGAAAATCCTTGTTTGGCAAGTTCATGCATGATCTTCGGGCGTGTAAAAGCTTCCGCTAAAAACAATACATCTGGGTGTTTTTTCTTGATTTCTGCAATGAGCCAACCCCAAAATAGAAAAGGTTTTGTATGCGGATTGTCTACTCTAAATACCTTTATGTCGCATTCTTCGACCCAATAAAGCGCACAACTCAGCAATTCGTCCCAAAGATTTTTCCAGTCGCCACTTTCAAAATAAATCGGAAGAATATCTTGGTATTTTTTAGGTGGATTTTCAGCATATTGAACTGTTCCATCAGGTCGCCATTTGAACCATTGTGGAAAATCTTTTACGTAGGGATGATCGGGTGCGGCTTGCAGAGCAAAATCCATCGCCACTTCAATTCCGAGTTTCTGAGCTGCTTTCACTAAGGATTTAAAATCGGCTAATGTTCCCAACTGGGGATGTATCGATTTATGTCCACCGTATTTCGAACCAATTCCCCAAGGAGAACCTACGTCATCAGGATTGGCATTGGTTGCGTTGTTGATTCCTTTTCGGTTTACTTCACCAATAGGATGAACGGGAGGAAAATACAACGTATCAAATCCCATGCTGGCCACTCGCGGAAGAAGTTGTTCGCAGTCTTTAAATGTTCCGTGTTGCCCAGGAATACTCGAGGCCGAACGCGGAAAAAATTCATACCACGTGCTGAATAGTGCTTTCTTACGATCAACATAGACTTTTAATTCGGCAGATTGATTAGCTAAAAATTTCGCTGGATTGTCTTTGAAAATTGTTCTTAGAGTGTCTGAAGTTGCTTCGGAAATGGCTTTATCGTAACTTTTTTCATCGGAAAACAACTTAGAAAGTTCAGTTAAATATTTTTTATCGGAAGCTGAAACTTTTGAAAGCAGGGGTTTAATGTACTCTACACCTTCTAACAATTCCGATTTTACATGTTGATTGTCGTTGATTTTTTTGGTGATTCCGTATTGCCAATTTAAAGCATAATCAATCCACGATTCTACCTGATACGTATAAAACCCTTGCTTTTCAACGGTAAATGTAGCTTCGAACACATCATTTGGTGCAGCATTCATTCGAATCTCAGAAACTTTTTTGTCTTTTTCGTGACGAAACAATACAACCGCTTCCATAACGTCGTGACCATCAGATAAAATGTCAGCAGTAACAGTCACCGATTGACCAATAATTCGTTTAATGAAAAAAGTGCCATTGTCAAGTTGCGGTTTTACATTTTCAATAATAATACGGGTTTGATTTTGCATTTTTAATAGTATTTTTATGATGTCTAAATTTATAAAAAAAAGACACATAAAGTAGCTCGCCAAAAAATTTATTAAAATGACAAAAAAAAATGATATAAGTGCCAATTCATTGAAAATTCCGAAAGTAATCTTGATTACCGCTAAACTTTTAGAAGTATTAGCTCCTAAATTTGCGGTCTTATTTGCTGCGCGACTGTTCACGAGTCCGATTAAACATAAAATTCCGAAACGCGAGTTTCATATGTTGAACCACAGCAATCAAGAGTTTATTACTATTCCTCCTATTAACAAAAAAATTAATGTTTATCATTATGGCAAAAGTGAACGGAAAGTACTTTTGGTTCATGGATGGTCAGGGCGTGGTACGCAATTAGTAAAAATTGCAGATGAATTACTAAAACTGGGCTTTTCGGTAGTTAGTTTTGATGCACCAGCCCATGGCAGATCAGGAGGAAGAACGACCTTAATGTCCGATTTCATTGCTTCCATTCTAGAATTAGAAAAACTATTTGGACCATTTGAATTTGCTATTGGACACTCGTTGGGTAGCATGTCAATTCTCAACGCGATTAAACAGAGTTTCAATGTTAAAAAAGTGGTAATTATTGGAAGTGGTGACATCATTCAAGATATTATTGATGATTTCGTTCGAAAATTACAAATGAACCCTGAAATCGGAAATAAATTGCGTTACTATTTTGAAAAGAAATACGGTTTAGAAATGAATTCTTTTTCGGCATCTAGAGCAGCTGAATCGGTTGAAATTCCGGTGTTAATCATACACGATGAAAACGATGACGATGTTCCTGTGAAAGCAGCACACCATATTCATCAACACTTAAAGATATCTGAATTACTTATTACACAAGGCTTAGGTCATAGAAAAATATTGGGAAACGCAGAAGTAATGCAAAAAATTATCGCATTTATGACAGTAGAAGTAGATCATAAAATTAGTTAGAAGCTCTAAACTGCTTACGACAGTTAGAAGGTTTTTTTATCTGGGCGTGACCCCGATAGACAAAAACAAGTTTGAAAAACGTAGTTTTTGCTAATCGGGGTCGGGCTTTCGGCACTCGCTTTTTTTATTGCACTGCGTTTCATAAAAAAGAGCTCAAACAG
>CAIUWH010000037.1 GCA_903902795.1 uncultured Bacteroidota bacterium | reverse complement strand
GTTAGTATCTGCATTTGTTTCGTCGCAAAGAAAGTTAAACATTTTGAAGCGTTCATCTGGTTTGCTTTCTGTATAAAAAAAATTATTTAAACTATCTTTTGTCATGTTTTCAAATTAGCTATAACGTTTTGCGTGTAGGCGATGTTGCCTTGTGTTGCGCCTGCGGCGAGGCAATATTGCTTACACGCTGTGTGTGCCCTGCATGAGCAGAGCAACACGCTTAGTAAAGCTCTACAAAAAGTTTGAAATTGCAAATTATCGACGAGAAAAGCAAGCGTGTTAATTTTCCAGAGGGTGTGAGTCCCTTGCATGCGGACTAACAACCCGAAATGTTAGCAAGTCGCAAGCTGGTTTGAAGTGATTCAAGCAGTGAAGGAAGCGACCCTGCAAAAGTTGGTACCGACGAACAGGAAGTACATAAGAGGCTACAAAACGAGGATAAGCGTCCACAGCAACGCAACGTCCAAAGAATACAAAAGTCGTTTTATAGTAGATGTATCGGGAATTGACTGAAGGAAAATGCTCTTACCGGGGGAGGTCTTGGAATAGATTTGGTTTCTATGCGCCAAGAAGTCAGCAGAGGTCATAGTACTTTGTAGCAACGAGCCGATGAATAAAGCGGAGGACTCACAAACAAGGGAAGGACTGAACGTAAATTGGATTTCAATTCGGACTGGACTATCGGTGAAACGGTATAGCCACCTGAAACGAAATCAGGAAGAACAAAGTGTAAAACAAGAATGATTGAACAAGTATTGCATCCCTACAACCTGCAGGGCGCATTGTGGCAAGTGATTTCCAACAAAGGCAGTGCAGGAGTTGATGGTAGAAAGACAACAGAACTTACGGATTACTTCCGCGAGAATAAATCATCTATGCTCCAGTCAATTATGGAAGGGAAGTATTACGCTCAACCTATTCTTGGCGTTGAAATCCCCAAAGCGAATGGTAAAACACGACTTTTGGGTGTTCCAACGGTGACCGAAAGGTTACTCCAACAAGCGGTATCACAAGTTTTGATGCCGAAATACGAGAATGAATTTAGCAAGACAAGTTACGGATTCAGACCCAACAAAAATGCTCGTCAAGCAGTTGGTAAAGCATTGGAATACATCCATGAGGGTTATACGAATATCGTAGACATCGACCTGAAATCGTTCTTCGACGAAGTAGATCATTGTTTGCTACTGAATTTACTCTACCAAAAAGTAAAGTGTCCGATTACCTTAAAATTGATCCGACAATGGTTGCGAGCACCGATCAAAATCAACGGCAAACTGCAAAAACGA
The DNA here is from genome assembly GCA_903902795.1 of uncultured Bacteroidota bacterium. Taxonomy (GTDB): domain Bacteria; phylum Bacteroidota; class Bacteroidia; order Flavobacteriales; family Flavobacteriaceae; genus Flavobacterium. The sequence continues at coordinate 1,941 of CAIUWH010000037.1, read as the reverse complement.
AGAAAGGGCGTTCCACAAGGAAGCCCGATTAGTCCGCTGCTTTCTAACATCTTACTCAACGAGTTGGACAAAGAACTGACACGACGAAAACTTCGTTTTGTACGCTACGCCGACGATTTCAGCATCTATTGCAAACGACCCAGCGATGCAACAGCCACACTAAAAGCGGTAGAAAAGTACCTGCGAACAAAACTTAAACTCACCATCAATAGGGAGAAAAGTGGCGTTCGCAAACCTGTACAGTTTCAGATGCTCGGTTTTGGATTTGTGTCAACGTATCAGAAAGGAGTAAAAGGCAGATACCAATTGGTGGTAACAGACAAAGCATGGATTCGGCTCAAGCAACGACTTAAAACCATCACCCGCAAAACCACACCGATGAGTTTCGATGAACGGATTGCCAAAATCAATGAAGTCCAGAGAGGATGGTTAAACTATTTTCAAGGAACAAGTATTGCTGGCAAACTACGAGATGTCGACGGATGGTTACGCAATCGCTTACGCTATTGCATCTGGCATCATTGGAAGAAACCTGAAAGGAAAAGGAAGAACCTGATTCGATTGGGAGTTAATCCTGATGATGCATACGCATGGAGCAGAACGCGGAAAGGGGGATGGGCAGTTGCACAAAGTCCTATTCTAAACACAACGATTACTAAGTCTACGCTAAAGAAACGAGGTTATTACTCGATATTGGACATTTACACTTTATTGAACCCATCGGTTTACGAACCGCCGTATACGTGACCCGTACGTACGGTGGTGTGAGAGGCGCACTCCGCTCAACTCTGGGCGGAGCCGTCTACTCGATTATAGCTAGTTTGTAAGTGCATGTTTTAATAATTCTAATTCAGGACCTCCTTGACTACCGATTGCTAATTGCCTATGCAAGCGCAATGAATATTCTTTTACTTTTTTTGCGTCAATTTCTTTGTTTGTTCTTGTAATAATTTCCGATATGTTTTTAATTTTCCCATTAAAGGGATCTATTGTTTTATTAATAGTTCTGCATAGGCTATACTTTAAAGGCATCTTTTCCTTTAGATTAATATAAAAATTAATAATACCAAGCGCAGAATTTGATGGCATCATTAGGGCAATTTTGGTGTCGGAAAAACAAATTTCTTTTCCAGTTTGACTTTTAACAAAATCGAAAATAAATGCTAATGAGCATCTCAAAAAAGTAATAACTCTGGGCTCATCATTAATAAAATAGTGTGTGTTTGTAGACCAATTTTTCCGAAGATCAGATTCTATTTTTGGAAGTGGTAATGGAATAATATCCAAAAAAAGCACCCTGTTTTGAACAAATACATTTATTAAGTCATTAGCACTAGGATTGTCATTTTTATGCTGATCACAATTATTTATTTCTTGAAATGCATCGAAAGGAACTTTTCTATAAGAACCTATATTGTCGTGGCTATCTGAAAAGATATATTTACAATCAAAAACAATTTTCCCATTGTAGTCTTTTGTCGTAAGCATTGGAGCCTCGGATATAATTACATATTTGATTTCAGTTGATTTTTCGAAAAGTTTAATTAAGTAATTATTATAAACTTTGTGATTGATATTAACCAAATCAATCCATTCTTTTATTAAGTCACCTTTTATTTCGTCAATTGACTTTTTGAGATTACTTTGATAATTGCGGTTTAAAGTTGCTTTATCTTCATTAGTTTTAGCCTTTTTGATGTTTTTTTTTAACTCGTAATAATTATCTAAACCGCCGATTTTATTCGCTATTACACTATTTCGCCCAATCCATTCTATAAATTTATCTGAAAACGATCCATTGTTAGTATCTGCATTTGTTTCGTCGCAAAGAAAGTTAAACATTTTGAAGCGTTCATCTGGTTTGCTTTCTGTATAAAAAAAATTATTTAAACTATCTTTTGTCATGTTTTCAAATTAGCTATAACGTTTTGCGTGTAGGCG
>CAIUWH010000036.1 GCA_903902795.1 uncultured Bacteroidota bacterium | reverse complement strand
TCAGACGCAAAAATTAAGGTTGGAATATATAAAATAGTTTCTATTAAGACGTATATCATCAATGCAATTATGATTGCATGTTCTTGCCAACCATTAATCAGAATTAGAAAAGGAAATGCAACTTTGGCTAAAACATAAAAATCCAAAGCCAAATCTTTGTATTCATGTCCAATTTCGTTGGCGAGGTATTTAATGTAAATTCCTGGGAAAAACAATTGGGAAGAAGATAGAATCAGTCGCACAATTTTCTCAATTCCGTTGTCGTCCTGGTGATCGTTATTCCAAATCGAACGAATGTTGAGTATCCTTTTTTGTATCGGATTGTACTTGGATTGGTGGGTTCTTGACACTTTCCCAATCAGTAGCTTTCTCAAAATTGACATCATTAGTTCAGCTTTTTTATGGTAAATAATTCATTGTGTTCTTCAACCTTTGGATACATTCGTAATGAAAAATTTCCATCAAATTTCTTTTTATAATCTATATTTCTAATTCGGTCTTTTTCATTAATCACCATGGTATTAAATAAAATGAAGCCATTGGTATTCAATAAAAAATTAATTCGATTAATAAAAAAATCTTCAAATAAAAAATTAGGCATTGTTGTATCTTGAAAAATGTCAATAATAATCAAATCGTATTTCATTTTTGTTTTTAAAACATATTCAAACGCATCGTCCACAATTAATTCTAAATTTTTTATTTCGTTTAATTTAAAATATCGATTGGCAATTGATATAACTTCGGGATCAATTTCAACACCAGTTATTTTACCTTTAAACTTAATTTCGTCTACCAAAGTTTTAATTACGCTTCCACCAGCTACTCCAAGAATTAAAACAGAATTGAATTTGTTAATACGTTCGAAACCAATGTATTTCAGTCCTTTTCTTAAAATACGCTGCAAACTACCATACGAGTAATTGGTGTTTTTCGAATCTAAAACCAATTCGCCATTGTTCCAAGTTACCTCCAAAGTTTTGCTAATTGAAGAGTTTTTTTTTACAACGTTTATTGGAAAGAAATAGCTTAAGAATTTTGAAAGCATAAATAAAATAATTTCTCAAAAATAGTAGATTTGTTCTAAATTTACGGAAATTATTTGAAATGAAGAAACGACTTTATGAATTTATTTTCTGTAGACTAATGGGATGGAAAATAACTGGCATCAACAATTTAAATGTAAATAAATGTGTTTTTATGGTTGTACCACACACCAGTTGGCACGATTTCTATTTAGGATTATTTACTAGAGGTATTTCTGGTGTTCCCATGCATTTTATGGGTAAAAAAGAGTTGTTCAGATTTCCTTTAGGATTATATTTTACTTGGATGGGCGGAAAACCACTGGACCGAACAGGAAATCTTAATAAGGTAGATGCCATTGCTAAAACATTTGATAATTACGATGAATTGCGGTTGGCAATCGCGCCAGAAGGAACAAGAAAATTGGTTTCAGAACTCAAAACGGGCTTTTATTACATTGCTCTAAAAGCTGCAGTGCCAATACTTCCCGTATCTTTCAATTTCGGAAAAAAGGAAGTTGCAATTGGAGCGGCTTTTTTTCCAACAGGTGATTATGATGCTGATATGAAAAAAATTTTACCATTCTTTAAAGGTGTTGTCGGAAAAATTCCAGAAAGAACTTTTAAAGTTTAATTGATGCTATGGATTATATTGAGTTACATAAGGATTACAAAGCCAATTCACTTTTTGGAAGGTACATTACTTTAAAAAATATTGAGCCGCTTTTGTCCAAATTTCAAACGGAGGTTGCTGGTAAATCGGTATTGGGAAATCCAATCTATAAATATGAAATTGGAGCAGGAAAAACAAAAGTTTTCATGTGGTCACAAATGCACGGTAACGAAAGTACTACCACCAAAGCTTTGTTCGATTTTTTTAATGTGCTTCATTCGCAAGAGGAACTAGCAGCTAAGTTACTTCAAGAATTTACTTTTTGTTTTCTTCCAATGGTCAATCCCGATGGTGCCGAAATGTACACTCGTGAAAATGCCAATAAAGTCGACTTAAACAGAGATTCACTTAATTTATCGGAACCCGAGAGTAAAGTATTACGCCAAACCTTTGACAAATTTCAACCAAATTTTTGTTATAATCTTCACGATCAACGTACCATTTTTAGTGCGGGAGAAAACGGAAAAGTAGCCACCGTTTCTTTTTTAGCACCGTCTTTCAATGAAGACCGTTCTATAAATAATGTGCGGGCGAAAGCTATGAATGTAATTGCGGCGATGAATAACGAACTCCAACATCACATTCCCCATCAAGTCGGACGTTTTGATGATGCATTCAATATAAATTGTATTGGAGATCAATTCACCTCTTTAGGTGTTCCAACTATTTTATTTGAAGCCGGACATTTTCCAGAAGATTATTACCGGGAATATACCAGAAAGATGATTTTTATAGCATTAATTTCTGGTTTGAAACATATTTACGAAAACGATATAGTTAGTAATGAAATCGATAATTACTTACTAATTCCTCAAAATAACACCTCATTTTTTGACTTTATTTATAAAAATGTTAAAATTTATTATGATGATAAAGAAATAATTACGAATTTTGCAGCACAATATAAAGAAGAGCTTATTGACGGCGAAATCCAATTTAATGCGTATATCGCCGAAATTGGAGAATTGAAAGGAAAACAAGCCCATCACTTATATAACGCGCACAAAATGATATATAGTGATGATTTAGATTCAATTCCGAATTGTGGTCAAAAAGCTAATTTTTATTTAGGAAAACATATTAAATTTGTTAATGGATTAAAAAATTAACAGATATTTTTATTTTTTGATAAATAAAATGTATTTATTTGTGGTTCAAAATAAAACAATTATTTAAAATAATTATTATGAGTAAGTTTCGTTTAGATGAATTAGATCATCAAATTCTTGACATGTTAATCGACAACACAAGAATTCCATTTACCGATATCGCAAAAAAACTATTAATTTCTGCTGGAACGGTCCACGTAAGAGTTAAGAAAATGGAGGATGCCGGAATTATAATGGGTTCATCTCTAACCTTAGATTATGAAAAACTAGGGTATTCATTTATTGCCTATGTTGGAGTTTTCTTGAATAATACCTCGCAAACTAAATTTGTATTGGAACGAATTAATGAAATTCCGTTTGTAACGGTTGCTCATATCACAACAGGTAAGTTCAATATTTTCTGTAAAATCAGAGCCAAAGATACTAAACATGCCAAAGATGTAATTTTCATGATTGACGACATCGAAGGCGTGTACAGAACTGAAACGATGATTTCACTTGAGGAAAGCATCAACGACAAAAAACGTTTGATGCACACCATTTTCAAAGACATTTAATTATCTTTTGAATGAATTATAAAATGAACCTCAAGTTTTTTCTTGAGGTTTTTTTGTATCTTAATGCCAGATTTAATTGCGATTTGTAGTATGCTGAAAAAAGTTGTTTTTGTGGTGATCGCTGTTCTTATTTCCGCTTTATTCTTTCAGTTTTCTGAAAATAGAGATTCGGATTTTATAACGTATACCGTCAATCCTGAAAAGGAAACTGTAGCATTATTTTGGAAAAATAACCAAAACGAAACTTTTGGAAGTATTCAGAAATTGAAATCATGGTTATCTAACAATCAAAAAGAACTAGTTTTTGCAATGAACGGCGGCATGTATAAAAAAGATCAATCACCACAAGGATTATTCATTCAAAATTATATAGGAAAAGCACCAATCGATACAACGGACGTAAATGGAAATTTTTACCTTAAACCGAATGGAATATTTTACATCACGTCGTTTAAAAAAGCGTTTGTTGTTTCAACAGAAGATTTCAACCCAAACAAATCGATTGAATTTGCCACACAAAGCGGACCGATGTTAGTTGTTGACGGTTCAATTCACAAAGCGTTCAATAAAAACTCTACCAATCTGAACATCAGAAACGGAGTCGGAATCCTGCCGAATAACGAAATACTGTTTGCAATGTCAACCAAAGAAGTTAGTTTCTATGAATTTGCCGATTTTTTCAAGCGAAAAGGTTGCAAAAACGCCTTATATTTGGATGGATTGGTTTCTAGAATGTACCATCCCAAAGCAAATTGGTTGCAAACCGATGGTAATTTCGGAGCCATAATTGGAATCATTAAAGATAAATAACCATGTACACACTTCCCAAAATAGAACGATTCAATCAAAGCGTATTATCTAAATATCCCATTTATAATAGTATTTTCATTACATTGCCTTTTGATTCTATTGACAATACTGGCGTTTTATTGCCACTGTTTAGTGACGCGTGCCAAGACGGATTTACAACAGATTTATCACCAGTTGAAATTGTCAATTCGTTTTCGCAAAAATATCTAGACAACATTTCGGAAGAAAACAAATTGAGCTTATTGTTCCGTTTTATTCAATACGTCGAACGTCAAATTGTACTTTTCGATGCCATCGAAGATGCGGCTTTTCCGATTGTCAACAACATGGAAGGAAAAGGTTCGCTTCGTGAAGTAAAAGAACGTGCTGACACTAAAGAGTTGAAGCAAGAATTGATTTCGTTTTTGGATGATTTTAGTATTCGAACCGTGTTAACCGCACATCCGACGCAATTTTATCCTGGTCCAGTACTCGGAATCATCACTGATTTGACCGATGCTGTTCGGACGAATGATTTAATCAAAATCAAAGAACTTCTAGCTCAACTCGGTAAAACTCCGTTCATCAAAAAAGAAAAGCCTACACCGTTTGACGAAGCCGTGAGTTTGATATGGTATCTTGAAAACGTGTTTTATCAAACGACCGGCGAGATGATTCAGTTCATTCAAAAAAATATTTTTAAAAATGTTCCGCTTACCAATTCAATCATCAATCTGGGATTTTGGCCGGGCGGCGATCGCGATGGAAACCCGTTTGTGACTTCAGAAATAACGTTGAATGTGGCGAACCGCTTGCGAACGTCCATTTTAAAATGCTATTACAATGACATTCGGAAGTTGCGACGTAAATTAACGTTTTCGGGAATCGACACCATCATTATCGATTTGGAACGCAAAGTGTATCGTTCTGTGTTTTATTCAACTGGTGAAATTTTCATCACCTTGTCCGAATTTAAAAGTAAGTTGAACGAAATAAAATCGATTTGCATCGACCAGCATCAATCGCTGTATTTAGACGAAATCAATGACTTAATTAACAAAGTCAACACGTTCGGTTTTCATTTTGCATCATTGGACATTCGTCAGAATAGTAAAATCCACAATCAAGTAATTCAAACTATTGTTAGTTCGCTATCGGATAAACAGAATTACAGTTCACTTTCGGAAGAGGAAAAAATGAAGTTCATTGTAAGCCTTTCGGGTACATTTCTTTCTACGGAAGCAACCGATGTATTGACACGGCAAACTGTAGATTCTATTTTGGCGATGAAAAAAATTCAAGATGATAATGGTGAATTGGGTTCTAATCGCTACATCATTAGCAATAATGAAAGTGCATTGAATGTAATTGAAACCTTGGTTTTGTTTAAAATTGCCAATTGGGAAAATCCTTCAGTTGACATTGTACCTTTATTTGAGTCGATTGACGATTTACAAAAAGCGCATGACATCATGAAACAATTGTATACACATCAAGTCTATGCGCAGCATTTGAAAAATAGAAATAACACTCAAACAGTGATGCTCGGTTTTTCAGATGGAACCAAAGATGGCGGGTATTTGATGGCAAATTGGGGAATCTACAAAGCCAAAGAAATGATTACCGAAATGTCCAGAAAGTACGGAATCAAAGTAATTTTCTTCGATGGTCGTGGTGGACCTCCGGCGCGTGGCGGTGGAAAAACCAATAAATTTTACGCATCTTTGGGTTCGAAAATAGAAAATAAAGAAATTCAATTGACGATTCAAGGTCAGACCATCAGTTCTAATTTCGGAACCTTAGATTCGTGTCGCTACAATTTAGAAAATCTGTTAAGCGCAGGAGTTACTAATCATATCTTTAGCAAAAAAGACAACAATTTATCCAAATCGGATAAAAGGATCATAGAAGATTTAGCACAGTTAGGCTATGAAAAGTACTTGAGTTTTAAAAATCACCCGAAATTTATTCCGTATTTAGAGCAAATGAGTACGCTGAATTATTACTCGAAAACCAATATTGGTAGTCGTCCATCGAAACGAAATGCGACTGATAGCTTGAATTTTTCTGACTTGCGTGCGATTCCGTTTGTGGGTTCGTGGAGTCAGATGAAGCAAAACGTTCCCGGATTTTTCGGCGTGGGTACGGCATTGAAGCACTTTGAAGATTCGGGCGAATGGGAACAAGTGCAAGCGCTTTTCGATGATTCGTTATTTTTTATAACTTTGTTAGAGAATAGTATGATGTCGTTAGCCAAATCTTTTTTGCCATTAACGCAATACATGAAGACCGATCCTGAGTTTGGCGAATTTTGGAATATCATTTATGCCGAATTCACCGAAACCAAACGCTTGTTGCTCAAAATTGCAGGTCACACCGAATTGATGGAAAATTACCCCGACGGAAAAGCGTCGATCAAAATGCGCGAAGATATTGTATTGCCTTTGTTAACGATTCAGCAATACGCATTAATGAAAATCAACGATATCAAAAAGGGCAATGGCGATGCTCATTTACTTGCAGTGTTCGAAAAATTAGTGATGCGCTCATTGTTTGGAAATACGAACGCAAGTCGGAATTCAGCTTAGTCATGAAAAGATTAAACTAGTAAGACAACAAAAATTCGAGATAAATAAAACATTTATCAGCCACGACTCGAGCGTAGCGAACAGACGAAGTAATTATCGAATTTGCGCTTTAAAAACATTTGATTTCATTCAAATGTTCATCATAGATGAACTAATTTTTAATTGGCCTGTATATTAATTTGTGAATTCGTGGCAGAACAAATAACTATACTATTAATTATAACTAATTAATCAGTAGTGTTTATAAGTTTATTCGTAAAGAAATAACGTCTAACTCACATTAAAATAATAAGTATCATTAAACAAAACCTTAATTACCTTAACTCACTTAATGGTTAAAAATGAACATTAATTTTATTTAAAAAATGAAACCAACTCAACTCAACAGTACAGAATACGCGCCTTTTTACGCCAATTATATTGCTCAAGTTTCCGATGAATATTCTTTGGTAGAAGAATTAGAAATCTCATTGCATCGATTCATAAAGTTTGTACAAGATATACCGATGGATAAATTTGACTACCGGTATGCTGAAGGAAAATGGACCATCAAAGACATCATTCAGCATCTCATAGATGCCGAGCGAATTTTTGCCTATCGTGCCTTGCGCTTTGCACGAAACGACAGCACTGATTTACCAGGTTTTGAAGAAAACGATTATGTGGACGAAGCTAACGCTAATTCTAGAAGCATTATGGACTTGTTGACCGAAATGTCTTCTGTACGTCACGCTACTTTAGTATTGTTCAAAACCTTCAATGAAGCACAACTGCTGCGAATCGGAACCGCAAATAACAATAAGATGTCTGTGCGAGCACTCGGATTTGTCATCATCGGACATCAGAATCATCATCAACGTGTTTTTGAAGAACGATATTTGAAATAAATTACAAAAAGCAAAAATCAAAAAACAAATCCCAAATTCCATTAATCAACTTTTGGAATTTGGGATTTGTATTTTGTCATTTAAATGTTTATTCTTCGTCTTCGTCGTCACTATCATCAGCCTCTTCGTAATCATCGTCATCATCGTCGTCGTCTGAATCGTCATCCGAACCGCCTTTATCTTTTAATAAATCTTCTTCTACGTCGTCGTCGTCGGAAGCATCTTCATCATCGTCTAAGCCCGCAACCGGGATGATTGGTTCAATTACAGAATCGATATCATCTTCCTCGTCATATTTTTCCATGCGACTAGCCAACTTAGTACTCACTTTTACTAAGTAAATGGTGTCTTCTGTTTTAACTTCCACAGCTTCAATAAGTTCGTTTTGTGCATTTCTAAAACGAACTATATCTGTATCATCATATCCCTCTGGAAATCGCTCCACTAGTAAGTTTAATATATCGCCTGTTAGCTTTGCATAATCAACAATAACTCTTCTCATATACTGTATTATAAATCTAATAAATAAGCAAAAATTAACGGAGCCACTATAGTAGCATCCGATTCAATAATAAACTTTGGTGTATGTATGTCTAACTTACCCCAAGTGATTTTTTCATTTGGAACCGCACCAGAGTATGAACCATAACTCGTTGTAGAATCTGATATTTGACAAAAATAACTCCAAAACGGAATGTCGTGCATTTCCATATCTTGGTATAACATCGGAACCACACATATAGGAAAATCTCCTGCGATTCCTCCGCCAATTTGGAAAAAACCTACACCTTTTCCACTTGAATTTTTAGGATACCAATCGGCCAACCACATCATGTACTCAATACCGCTCTTCATAGTAGTAGGCTTGAATTCACCTTTGATGCAATACGATGCAAATATATTCCCCATCGTACTATCTTCCCAACCTGGAACTACAATCGGCAGATTTTTCTCAGCTGCAGCAACCATCCACGAATCTTTTGGGTCGATTTCGTAGTATTGCTTCAACACACCTGAATTAATCATTTGGTACATGAATTCATGCGGGAAGTAGCGTTCTCCTTTGGAATCGGCATTGTTCCATATGTCAAAAAGATGTGATTGTAAACGTCGGAATGCTTCTTCTTCTGGTATACAAGTATCAGTAACACGGTTGTAATGGTTTTCAAGTAAATCCCATTCTTCTTGTGGACTCAAATCGCGGTAATTTGGTACTCTTTTATAGGAGTTGTGCGCCACCAAATTCATAATGTCTTCTTCTAAATTGGCGCCGGTACAAGATATGATATGAACTTTATCTTGTCGAATCATCTCTGCTAACGATTTGCCCAGCTCTGCTGTACTCATTGCACCTGCCAACGTAATCATCATCTTTCCATTTTCCAGCAAATGTTGCTCGTAGCCTTTTGCTGCATCTACCAAAGCCGCCGCATTGAAATGTAGATAATTCTTTTCAATAAATTGACTAATAGGTCCTTTGCTCATTTTGTGTATGTCTTGTTTTATGTTGTAGTTTGGTCCTCAAAGAAAAACTATTTTTCTAAAATTTCAAACACTTTTTTTTATTTCTTTGCGTAACCTAGTATTTCCAAAACTTGCTCGGATGTTTGTTGTTCAGAGAACACTTCGGTCGCTAAAATTCCGTTTTCATCGCGGTCAATTAGGATGTGTTTTGGTTGCGGAATCAAACAGTGGTGTAATCCGCCATAACCGCCAATCGTTTCTTGATACGCGCCGGTATTGAAAAAGCCAATATACAACGGTTTTTCTTTATTGTATTTAGGGAGATAAATGGCGTTCATGTTTTGTTCTGAGTTGTAGTAATCATCGCTATCGCAAGTCATGCCGCCTAATAAAACACGTTCGTAGGTATCGTTCCATCGATTGATGGCTAACAAAATGAATCGTTTATTGATTGCCCATGTATCGGGTAATGTGGTAATGAATGAACTATCAATCATGTTCCACGCTTCTCTATCATTTTGTTGTTTTTGATACAATACTTGATAAATCGCACCACCCGATTCTCCTACTGTAAATGAACCAAATTCGGTGAATATATTTGGTACGTCTACTTCGGCTTCTTCGCAAGCAATTTTAATTTGGTTGATGATTTCGTCGATCATGTATTGGTAATCGTATTCAAATGCCAATGAATTTTTAATTGGAAATCCACCACCAATATTCAAACCATCTAGCGACGGACATTCTTTTTTCAATGCAATGTACACTTTGATACATTTTACCAATTCGTTCCAGTAATATGCGGTGTCGTTGATTCCAGTATTGATAAAGAAGTGAAGCATTTTCAATTCCAAATTATCATTTTCCTGAATTTGCTTTTTGTAAAACTGAACAATGTTTTTGTATCCAATTCCCAATCGAGAGGTATAAAATTCAAATTTAGGTTCTTCTTCGGCTGCAATCCGAATCCCGATTTTAAATTTTCCTTTGATTTCGGCTTGCAACAAATCCAGTTCCTCGTAATTATCGATAATGGGTATGGCATTTTTATGGCCATTATTTATCAAACGTGCAATATTGGTAATGTATTGATCGCGTTTGAATCCGTTACATATAATATAGGTGCTTTTATTGATTTTCCCGTTTTCCAATAGATTCTCAACAATGTTGATGTCGAAAGCAGAAGAAGTTTCAATATGAATATTATTTTTAAAAGCTTCATTCATAATATATTGAAAATGAGAGCTTTTAGTGCAATAACAATAGTAGTATTTCCCTTCGTATTTGTTTTTTTCCATCGCATTACGGAACCAATTTTTAGCTCGTTTGATGTTATTGGAAATTTGTGGCAAATAGGTGAACTTCAGAGGTGTTCCGTATTGTTCAACGAGTTTCATCAAATCGATGTTGTGGAACAATAACGCACTTTCTTTATTTAAAGTAAATTCTTCTTGAGGGAAATAATAGGTCTGATTTATTAAATCGAAATATTTAGTGTTCATGTGTATTTAATATGAGTTGTAGATTAATATGAAAACGAAATTAATCTAGATTCAAACTCTAATATTAGCATACACGATCGGAAGCTTTGTAGTTTCTGATTTTATTATTTCTAAAAACAATCCCAAAATTGTTCGAATCGAAGTTAAAAAAGTAACACACAATACTTGAAAGCCACTTATTGTTTTAAGCTTGCAGTCGGTGTTAATAATCGTCAAGTTCTTTTTTATCATCGGAACAAATGTAAAAAATAAAATGAGCCAAATACAAGATTTTTTGTAAAAATTAATTATTCTGCATAATCACTAAATGCATTGATAATCAAATCATTACTTGAATATTCATTAATTCTAATTTTTCCTATACCGTCTAAAAGTGCAAACTGTACTTTTCCGTATTCATTTTTCTTATCGTGAATTAATAGTTTCTGTATTGATTCAATGGCTTCGTCCGAAAATACAACGGAATCAAAAAGATGCGTCAAGGTATGTTTTATCTGATGAAATTCTTCGTTTGTGATGAGATGTTTCTCTTTAGAAATGTAGCTTTCTAAGATCATTCCGATGGCAATCGCTTCACCGTGAAGTAATGGAGTAGGAGTTTCTAAAAAATGACTTTCAATCGCGTGCCCTAAGGTATGACCGAAGTTGAGCGCCTTGCGAATACCATTTTCGGTAGGGTCTTGAATTACAATTTCGTTCTTAATTTCTATCGAACGGTAAATCAACTGATCCAATTCTTCCGAATCAATTTTCTTCATTTCTAAGAATTGATTCCAATAGTTGGCGTCATAAATCAATCCATGCTTTAACATTTCGGCTAAACCCGAACGCATCTGATTTAACGGCAGGGTAACTAAATATTCGGTGTCAATTAGAACCATTTTCGGATTATTTATCACTCCGATTTGATTTTTTAAATTGTCTAAATCCACTCCGTTTTTTCCGCCAATTGACGCATCTACCATTCCTAATAAACTGGTAGGAATATTAATGAAATCTATTCCTCTTTTATAGGTAGATGCAATAAATCCACCTAAATCCGTCACAACGCCACCGCCTAAATTAATCAACACGCTTTTTCTGTCGGCACCTAAATCCGAAAGAATCGACCAAATTTCAACGCAACTCGTGATGTTTTTCAATTCTTCACCTGCTTCGATTTCGATTATTTCGATTGGAATTTCAGTAGCAATATTGGGTAAAAACTTCGCCGAACAGTGTTCATTAGTGTGCTCATCTACTAATAAAAAAATAGATGAATACTTGTTATCACTGATAATTTTATTGATTTCCTCGTATCCTTTTTCATTAAAATGAATAGAATAACCATTGGCTTCGATTGATTGCATGTCTATGATATAAATTTGGAACAAAAATAGACATATTATAGTTTCTCTATCAAATGAAAATTAACTTATTTTTTGGATTAAAAATAAATCGTTGAACAAAAAAATGATTACTTTTGTTTAATTATTTATTGCAAATGTTAAACAATATATTTTGAAGCCAATTATAGCAATTACAGAAAAGAATTCGTTTACTGACATTCAAATCGATCGTATCATCGAAATGGCATGGGAAGATCGAACTCCGTTTGATGCGATAAAATTTCAATTCAGACTTTCAGAAGCCGAAGTAAAAGCCTTAATGAAAAAGGAGTTGAAGTTTAGCAGTTATAAACTGTGGCGTGAGCGAGTGGAGCATTGCAAGACCAAACATGTGGCCAAACGAGTGGAAGGCATCGATCGGTTTAAATGTAACTTGCAAAGAGCTATATCCAATAACAAAATTTCAAAACGCTAATTGAATCAGTAAAAATTAATCGAGATTGCTTCGTGCCTCACAATAACTATGGAGAAAGATAAGCCAGATAATGTAGTTTTTTCAGAAGGACAGGGTTACAACGCGAACATATTGCCGTATTCCACCAACGTTGGCGCACCCATAATTAAAATGGATGATGTAGTTTCGTGGAAAAGTAGAGGCATCAGTGCGGTCAACAAACAGTTTGAAAACAAGTTCAACGAACTCAAGATTCAGTATGAAAATTTGATGAAAGAGTATGAATGGAACGAACTCGTTTATCATGCGAAATATTCATTCGAACCCGTAATTGGCGAGATTTATCACTTGTATGCAGGCGATGACGGAAATAACTTTCTATCCTTAATCTCTCCACTCGAGTGGAACAAAGAGCACATCGGTACATTTCAACTCAACAGCGATAAAAAATGGGTCTTGCTCAATCACATCGACCATAAATTTGTTTAAGTAGATTAAAACGAAATTAAAGTAAGACGATTTTCATTAACAAAACTCATGCAAAAACACTTTACAGTAGAACACATAATGGCTTTGGAAAAGCAAGTCAGAGTACATTTGGTCAACAGTTTAGGCGGATTTAAAAGTATTGCATTGGTTGGAACTGCTGACAAATTTGGAAAAGAAAATTTGGCCATTTTTAGTTCGGTTTTTCATATTGGTGCTAATCCGCCACTCATCGGATTAATTTTTCGCCCGAGTCCGCCCGAGCGCGATACTATGCGGAATATAATCGAAACTGGATATTACACCATTAATCACATCAACGAAAAAATCTATAAGAAAGCACATCAAACTTCGGCGCGATACGATGCTGATGTATCTGAGTTTGAAGCAACAGGTTTGAAGAATGAATATAAAAATAATTTTTTCGCACCTTTTGTCGCTGAAAGTAACGTTCAGTTGGCGATTGAATTTAGAGAGAAAATAGACATTTCTATCAACAACACGTCTCTGCTAATTGGGGAAATAGTAGAACTATATGTACCCGAAGATTGTGTTCAAGACGATGGTTTTATCGATTTAGAAAAAGCCAATACCATCACGTGTTCTGGATTGGATAGTTACCACAAAACGATTCAACTCGACCGATTGAGTTATGCAAAACCCGATAAAGAACTCACTTCAGTACTCAAAAATTGACTAAAAAAGCGATTAATATTGTTTGGCTCAAACGTGATTTACGTTTTACAGATCACGAACCGCTATATTTGGCTCAGATGGAAGGAATTCCGACTTTATTGGTCTATTTTTTTGAACCTTCTGTAATGAATTATGACGATTCGGATGTGCGCCACTGGCGATTTATTTTCGAATCGATCCAAGAAATGCAAAATAAATTAAAATCGGTTGGTTCACAAATCTATTGTTTTCATAATGAGGTTCTATTAGTTTTTGAAAAATTAATTGAAATCTTTACTATCAAAACTGTTTTCTCACATCAAGAAATTGGCAATAAATTGACTTTTGATCGAGATATTGCTATGCAAACTTTTTTTGATTTCCATTAAATTCAGTGGAAACTTTGAATAGTAGGCAAAAAGTGAAAGAATCTAATTATACATCACAGTATATACATCTTTTTAATCTGTGGAAAAAATTAGACATTATGAAAACCTCAAAATGTGGCGAGTTATTTGTGCAATGATTTACACCTAGATTGGCGGTATCGTGCGGCCTATTTTGAACAACAACTCATCGATTACGACGTGTGCAGCAATTGGGGAAATTGGGCTTATCTTGCAGGAGTTGGAAATGATCCGAGAGGAAATCGGTATTTTAATATAGAAAAACAAGCATCCGATTACGATAAAAGTAAAGTCTATCGGAATTTATGGTTGAATTCATAAAATAAATTCTAAAACTCTAATTATATTTGCAGAATTATTAAACCTCTTGATGGATAAAATCTTTAACAACACAGAAGTTGCTTTCTCTTTAAAAAGCGACACCGAGCTCGATCGAGCGTATTTCCTTTTCAAAATGATTGCAAATGAACCGTTAGTCCGCATTGGAACTGCCGTTACTAATTTTGCACTTAAAGCGCATTTACCTGTCGACGGACTAATCCGAGCGACGGTTTTTGACCATTTTTGTGGTGGAATAAACGAGCAAGATTGTCTGTCGGTTGTCGATAAAATGTATACCAAAGGTGTTTCGTCGGTATTGGATTATTCGGTCGAAGGAAAAGAAGAAGAAGTGCAATTTGATGCCGCACTCGAAATGACGTTAAAAACAGTTGAATTTGCTAAAGAACGACAAGCCATTCCGTTTGCGGTTTTTAAACCAACTGGTTTAGGGAGATTGGATTTGTATGAAAAAATAGGAGCGAAGGAAGCGTTAACTTCCGACGAGGAAATCGAGTGGAATAAAGTAAAAGAGCGCTTTGAAATCATCTGTAAAACAGCTCACGAAAAAAACGTTGCCTTGTTGATTGATGCCGAAGAAAGTTGGATGCAAGATGCCGCCGACGATTTGGTCGAAGACATGATGCGCAAATACAACAAAGAAAAAGTCATCATTTTCAATACCTTACAGATGTACCGTTGGGATCGCATGGACTATTTGAAAGCTTTGCACGAACGCGCGAATACAGAAGGATTTTACATCGGAATGAAATTGGTTCGTGGCGCGTATATGGAAAAAGAAAACAAACGTGCCGAAGAAAAAGGCTATGCAAGTCCGATTTGCGCCTCCAAACAAGCTACCGATGATAATTACAATGTGGCAGTCGATTATATGATGAAAAACATCAACCGAATGGCCATTTTTGCCGGAACACATAATGAGGAAAGTTCGTATAAATTGATGGAAATGATGGCAACCAACGGCATCGCGAAAAACGATGCGCGTTTGTGGTTTGGTCAGTTATACGGAATGAGCGACAACATCAGTTACAACCTTGCAGCGCACGGTTACAATGTGGCCAAGTATTTACCCTTCGGACCGGTTCGCGATGTGATGCCGTACTTGATTCGGAGAGCTGAAGAAAATACTTCGGTAGCTGGACAAACGAGTCGGGAATTAAATTTGCTGAAAACAGAAAGAGAAAGAAGAAAAAATCGTTAGTTATCTTCAATAGAAATTAGTACTCGCTAAACTGCAAAGCACTTAAATTTTTATAGATACCATTTTCAATTTGCAGTAGCTCTTGATGGGTTCCTTGTTCCGAAATCACACCTTCATTTAAAACCAAAATGGAGTCCGCACTTCGAATGGTGGATAAACGGTGTGCAATGATGATGCTCGTTCTTCCTTTCATCAAATTTTCTAATGCTTCCTGAACTAATTTTTCACTTTCACTGTCTAAAGAAGAAGTAGCTTCATCCAAAATCAATATACTCGGATTTTTTAATAGCGCCCGAGCAATAGCAATTCGTTGGCGTTGTCCACCCGATAATTTGATGCCTCGTTCACCCACAATCGTATCAAATTTTTCAGGAAATCCGTTTACAAAATCGAATGCATTGGCTTGTTGGGCTGCAATCATAATTTCATTTTGAGTTGCATTTGGTTTTCCGTACGCGATGTTTTCTCGGATGCTTCCTCCAAATAAAATCACATCTTGTGGCACAATACTTAGGTTTCCTCTCAGGTATTCTAAATCGTACTCATAAATATTTTTATCATCAATCCGGATTTCGCCACTTTCGATGTCATAGAACCGAAGCAGGAGTGAAGAAATCGTTGATTTTCCTGCGCCACTCGGACCGACAATCGCAATTTTTTGACCGTAATCTGCTGAAAAACTTACACCTTTTAAAACCTGAATTTCCTTTCGAGTTGGATAGGAAAAAGTAACATTCTTGAAGGAAACGACTCCTTTAATGCGATCCGAAATTGGGTTGGAATTAGAATTTATTTTTTCAGGAGTTTCGTCTAAAAGTTCGAAAACACGTTCGGTTGCGCCCACTGCCTTTTGAATTTGCGTATACAATTCGGCTATTCCGCCTGATGAAGCGCCAACATAGGTAGAATACAAAACAAATGAAATTAAATCTCCCACACTCATTTCGCCCGAAATACTCAAGGTCACGCCATACCACACCACGGCAACCACAGTTCCAAATAAACAAAAGATAATAAAAGAGGCAAAATAACCACGGTAATTTCCTCCTTTAATAGCAACTTTTACAACATCACTTATTTTGTTTTGATACCGTGCTATTTCATACCATTCGTTGGCAAAAGCTTTTACAACGGTTATTGCTTGCAACGATTCGACTACAATACCTTGGCTTTCGGCTACTTTATCTTGTAAGGTTTTTGAATATTTTCTGATAAATCGTCCGAAAATCACCGCAATAACCGCAACCAAAGGAACGATTGAAATCATCATTAAAGTCAGTTTCAAATTGATGCTGGCCAATAAAATAAAACTTCCAATGATGAGAATAAATTGTCTTAAAAATTCGGCTATGGTAGTCGCTAAGGTATCCGATATTTGATTGATATCGGTACTGATTCTACTATTCAATTCACCAGCACTTTTTTGCGTAAAAAATGACATCGGTAGCTTGATTAAATTGCTGTACAGCGCAAGTCGTAAATTGGCCAAGGTGTTTTCGGTGTAATTTACAAAAAGGGAAATTCTAAAAAAGGAGAAAAACGATTGTAAAAAAAGGATACTGACTAATCCGAGCGTAATTCTATTGGCGAGTAGTTTGTCATTATTTTTGACACAGTCGATTAGCATTCCCATTAGTTTTGGAAAGGCCAAAGCGGTTCCGCCTGTTAAGAGTAGAAAAAACAGACCTAAATAAAACTTCCATTTATGATTTTGTGCGTAGTTGAAAACAAGCATTGCTTTTTTCAACGAATTAGTACTTAACTTCGCTTTTGGTAAATCATTTTCTTTGAATCGAGCCATTTTATTTATGTATGAAGAATAAAAAAACTCCGAGAATTTCTGGGAGTTTTACTTTTTGATTTATTTTTTTATGATGTTATCCAAAACCGCTTTCTTATCATAATTGATGACTTGCAATTCGATGGGTTCGCCCGTTGAAGTTTGCCCTTCAATGATGTATAATTTGCCGCCGTCTTTTTTAGTGTTGCTTTTATCAAAATCCACATCGCCATGTGTCAGCGTGTTTTTAATGTCTAATGTATCAATCCAATCTTCTTTCAAGCGGTTGGAAGCTTCTAGACTATAGTGAAATGGTTTATTTCGTAAATTGTTTAAAACTCGTGAATTCGGAAAGTAGTTGCAACGAGTATCTTTTCCCGACCAAATAAGCGCCACTACAAATAATCCCATGACAAAACCCACTAAATAGTAGGCCAAACGTTGATAAAATTTCATCAGTTATTTTTTTTGCAAAAGTAACGCAAATCAGACAATAATAAATTGAAGTGGTTTAAACTTTTTTTATTGAAGTGAAAAATAGGGATTTTTGATTCAGATTTTATCTTTTTTAAGCTGCATAACAGAGCTACGGAGTGAGAAAAAGATAAAATATGAGACAAAAAGACCATTTTGTAGCCAATTAAAAAAGAGTAAATGACTTCATCATCAAAAAACAATCAAATTGATATCACTATCGGGTAAATTGAACCAATCGCCAATGGCTTTATTGGTTAAAATTCCGTGGTACACGTAAACGCCGTTTTTCAATCCTTTGTTGATACGTAGCGCGCTTTCGATTCCGCCGTCTTCTGCAATGTGAATCAGCGATGGCGTGATGATATTACTAATCGAAAGTGAAGCTGTTTTAGAATAACGCGACGGAATATTCGGCACGCAATAATGAACCACATCGTTTTTAATAAAGGTTGGTTTTTCGTGCGTGGTGATTTCTGAAGTTTCGAAACAACCGCCCGTATCAATACTCACATCTACGATTACAGCACCTTTTTTCATGTGCTCGACCATGGTTTCGGTTACTACAACCGGACAGCGTTCTTTGCCACGCATCGCACCAATCGCGACATCGCATCTTCGCAAGGCTTTCAATAACGATTTAGGCTGGATAGTAGAAGTAAAAACACGTTGGTTCAAATTGTTTTGAAGTCGACGCAATTTGGTAATTGAATTGTCAAATACTTTGACATTCGCACCCAAACCTACGGCCGTTTTTGCTGCAAATTCGCCCACAGTTCCCGCTCCAATAATAACTACATCGGTAGGTGGAACTCCGGTGATATTTCCGAAGAGCAATCCTTTTCCGAATTGGTTGTTGATCATCAATTCGGCTGCAATGAGTATCGAAGCCGTACCTGCTATTTCACTTAGCGATTTTACCGCTGGATACGAACCGTCTTCGTCTTTAATATATTCGAAAGCCAAAGCGGTGATTTTCTTTTTCATCAACGCTTCAAAATATTCTTTCTTTTGGGTTTTAAGCTGAATGGCCGAAATCAGAATAGTGTTCGGCTGAATCATTTCGATTTCGTGCAACGTAGGCGGTTCTACTTTGAGCAACATGGGGCAGCCAAATACTTTTTTGGTATCACTCGTAATTTCCGCTCCCGCATCGTTGTATTCTTTATCGGAATAACTCGAACTTAGTCCGGCGCCCGACTCAATCAATACGCGGTGTCCGTGATAGGTCAGCGAATTTACAGCATCCGGAGTCAAGCAAATTCGGCGTTCTTGGTAACTCGTTTCTTTCGGAATTCCGATGAATAACTCGCTTTTATGTCGAGCAATTTCTAACTTTTCCTCTTGAGGAAGTAATTGTTGTTTGGTAAAGGGCGTTAGCGACATAATCAATTATAAATTATGCAACTAAGGTACAAAATTCAAATTCCAAAAAGCAAAAAACAAAAAACAAATTCTTAAAACAAAATTGATCTTTTAATTTCTTTGATTGTTCAAATATGTATTTACAAAATCGATTCATGTCAAAGTCAATTCTCTTCTTCCATCCGAAAGCGTTTTAATTTCAATAACCGAATGTTCCATCGGAATGAGATTCGGAATTTTCTCGGCCCATTCAATGCAACACCAATTTCCAGAATACAGGTATTCGTCGATGCCCATGTCGAGTGCTTCCGATTCCGATTTCAATCGGTATACGTCGAAATGATAAAGAAATTGGTTATCAGTTATTTGATATTCATTAACTAAAGAAAAAGTTGGGCTACTGGTTGCATCTTTTACTCCTAATTGTTGTGCAAGAGCTTTGATGAACGTTGTTTTTCCAACGCCCATTTCTCCGTTAAAAAGAATGACTTTATGCAGTTGTGCATATAAAACTTGTTGCGCGACTTGGTTAATTTCGTCGAGTGAAAAAGTAATGTTCATAGAAATTTAATATACTTTACTTCGGATTAAAAACCAAAAACGGGATGATCATTTCTTCCAAAGAAATTCCGCCGTGTTGGTACGTATTTCGGTAGTAACTTACATAATGATTGTAGTTGTTGACGTAAGCCAAAAAGTTATCGTTCTTCGCAAAAATATACGAACTACTCATGTTTATAGCAGGAAGGCCAATTTTCTTTGGGTCTTTTACCGCATAGATATCTTTGTCTTCATAGGTTAAACTACGACCTGTTTTGTAACGCAAATTCAAACTAGTTTGTTTGTCGCCAATCACTTTGGATGGATTTTTTACATTGATGGTACCGTGGTCAGTTGTGATGATCAATTTGAATCCGAGTTTCTGCGCTTGCTGAATGATTTCCAACAACGGAGAATTTTTAAACCAACTCAACGTTAGTGAACGATATGCTTTGTCATCGGAAGCCAATTCTTTTACGACATCCATTTCGGTTTTGGCATGAGAAAGCATGTCGACAAAATTATACACGACTGTAACCAAATCATTATCTTTTAATCCTTTGAAATTATCGGCTAATTTTCTACCGCTGGTAAGATTGGTTATTTTGAAATAATCTTGCTTGATGTTTAATCCCAGTCGTTTTAGATGCGCTTCTAAAAACTCACCTTCGTAGAGATTTTTCCCACCATCGTCTATGTCATTTCTCCAATATTCAGGATGTTTTTTCTCCATGTCAAGCGGCGTTAAGCCAGAGAAAATGGCATTTCGTGCGTATTGAGTTGCGGTAGGTAATATCGCAAAATACGGCACTTCTTTTTCGAGTTTATAATAATTTCCGACTACGTTTTCCATGGCTTTCCATTGGTCGTAACGCAAATTATCGATGACTACAAAAAGAATTGGTCTTTCTTTTTTCACTAATTCGGGAACCACTAATTCTCTGAATAAGTTGTGAGATAAAACGGGTTTATCGGCTTTGGGTTCACCCGAGCCTTTTGGGCGAACTGGCGTAGCTTGAGGAGCAAACCAGTCTTCGTAGTTTCGTTCGATGAATTTTCCGAATTGTGAATTGGCTTCGGCTTTCTGTGATTCTAAAATCTCAATTAAGCCTGTATCGTTGATGTTTTCGAGTTCCAATTCCCAAAACAACAATTTTTTATACAATTCCACCCAATCTTCATACGAATTGACCATGGCCAAATCCATTGCGATTTTCCTGAATTCTTTTTGATAATCTAAGGTTGTTTTTTCGGAAATCAAACGCGAATGATCGAGGTTTTTTTTAAGACTCAATAAAATCTGATTCGGATTTACCGGTTTGATCAAGTAATCGGCAATTTTAGAACCGATTGCTTCCTCCATGATATATTCTTCTTCACTTTTTGTAATCATGATTACCGGAATGGACGATTTCTTTTCCTTCATCTCTTGCAGTGTTTCCAATCCACTCATTCCGGGCATGTTTTCATCTAAGAAGACAATATCAAAATTGTTTTCGGCGAATATGTCAATGGCATCACGACCATTGTTGCAGGTAGTGACATTGTAATTTTTTTTCTCTAAGAATATGATGTGTGGTTTTAATAAATCAATTTCGTCATCCACCCAAAGTATTTTGATAGTATCCATGTTTGGTATATAATTTTGTGCAATTTAGTAGTTATACAACGGGCATTGTATTAAATTTATTGTAAAATTTTAAAAGTATAAAGAAGAAGAAAGTCTAAGAAAATAAATCGTCAAATATTTATAAAAATAACAATTATAAAATAGCGATAATAGCTGGCACGCTCTGTACGTAAAAGATCCGTTTGGAAGCCGTTACGGCTCCGTAAATTCAGGCTACAAGTACGCAGCCTGCAAAAAATAACGCCACGTTTTTACTCCACATTGCATCCGAAATGAACAACGACCAAATCAATCCCGCTGCTAAAAATCCGTTGTATAATCCTTGATTGGCCGCCATAACTTTTGTTTTTTCAAACTGGTCGGGAGGAATGGTTTTGAATGCTTTTCGCGCACGAGTAGTCCACGCAAACATTTCCAACCATAAAATATAGATATGAATTAAAGCAATAAAACCGACAATAATTTGGGATAGTAATGACATGGTTTATTCGTTTTGAATTAGTAAAGTTATTTTTATTTGCAACTACTTTCTTTTGATATTGGTTTCAATTGCTTTAATCATTTCAGCAGCAATGTCTTTATTAGTCGCGCCTTCGATTCCTTCTAAACCAGGTGACGAATTTACTTCCAATAGAAGTGGTCCTTTGGATGACCGAATGATGTCGACACCTGCTACACGTAAATCCATTGCTTTGGCTGCTTTTATGGCAATTCTTTTTTCGTCGGAAGTAGGTTTAATAATCGACGCGGTGCCGCCCATATGGATGTTTGCCCTGAATTCGCCTGGCGCAGCTTCTCTTTGGATAGCTGCAACTACTTTTCCATCTACTACAAATAGCCGCAAGTCTTTTCCGTTGGCTTCCTTTATGAATTCTTGAACCAAGATATTGGCGTTTAAACTTTTAAAAGCATTGATTACCGATTCGGCTGCTTTTTTAGTTTCGGCCAAAACAACTCCTTTTCCTTGCGTTCCTTCTAATAATTTTACAATTAAAGGTGAACCACCAACCATTTTAATCAAATCGTCGGTATCTAAAGGCGAATTTGCAAATCCTGTTGTTGGGATATCTACACCATTGCGCAATAATAGTTGCAGTGAAAATAGTTTGTCACGCGATTGGGTGATTGCTGCAGCAGAATTCAAGCAGTAGACTTTCATTGCTTCAAATTGGCGTGTGAGTGCGCAACCATAAAAGGTAATGCTGGGTCTAATTCTCGGAATAATCGCATCGAAATTGTCCAGTACTTTTCCACCTCGATAGTGAATTTCGGGTTGATCGGCATCCAGTTTCATATAACATTCTTTAATGTTGAGAAAATGCATTTCGTGTCCGCGCATTTCACCGGCTTCCATGATGCGTCTGTTGCTATATAATTCAGGGTTGCTCGCCAGTAATCCTATTCGCAATCCCGATTTAATCACAATGGATTGTTGGTATAAATCCTTTAAATTTTCAGTAGTCGTTTGTCCTAAAAGGTATTTCTGTTCTGGGTCGACGAGTATTCTTCCACTCATGGCTTCCCGACCTAAAAGCATTCTGAAACCCATTGAATCTCGATTAGTCAAGGTCATTTCGATGGGCCAAGTTTCGTTTCCAATGGTTAGCTTCGACTGAATCACATAGCGTTGTTCTCTGAATCCGCTGGAGCTTTTTACCACTCGTTTGTCAATCAATAACGCTTCGCAATGGATTACAGTTTTGAGGTTATTCTGAATCGGATTGATGTCGAATTTTACCCAATTGACTTCATCTTTTACGAAGGGCGCAATATTTATGGCGTGCAATGCTGAAGTTTTGGCACCGGAGTCTACTCGTGCTTTAATAGCAGGAATGCCCAGTTCTGGAAAAGAACACCATTCTTCGGAACCTAATATTATTTTATTTGTTGGCATATTTATAGTTTGTAATCAAAATCGAAATTACTACTTTTTATAACGAATTATTATTATTTGAAAATATTTATTTTTTTGAGGTAACAAATAGGAATGTTGATTGATATAGTTATATAAATCAAAAATAAAATCTGAAATGAGTTCAGATTAAACAATTTAAAACTTAAAAATCATGAAAAATTCAATCTTTACCATCGCATTATTACTAGGAACAGGAATTACATTTGCTCAAGAAACTCCGACTTCTGAAATTTTAAAAACCAGAACAAAAAGCAATCAATGTAACGAACGAGTTATGAATCCAGATGAAACAAAGTCGGTTAATACTCCGTCAATTATTGAACCAGAAGCAGTTGATGCTTTAAAAACTAGAACAAAAAGCAATAATACTAATGAAAGAGTTGCTTCTTCAAATGGTGTCTCAGCTAATGCTGTGTTGCCTTCAGAAAAAAAACATACCAAAACGGGCCATGTAACTTTATTGAAGTAGGCAAGAATAGCATAAAAAAAGAATCGGGGTTTTGTCCCGATTCTTTTTTATTTAATACATATGATTTTAGTTCGTAGGCTTTTTGGCCTTATGAACTTTTACTGTTAATTCTTCAGCGCCTTCTTCAATATCCATAAAAATCTCGTCGCCTGAATTAATTTTTGAGGTAATAATCTCTTCTGCGAGTGAATCTTCTACATATTTCTGAATCGCTCTCTTTAACGGACGTGCACCAAATTGTTTATCAAAACCTTTTTCAGCAATGAACGATTTCGCTTTGTCAGAAAGAGTAAGATTATAACCTAAATCAACGATTCGTGCGTATAATTTTTTCAATTCAATTTCGATGATTTTGTCGATGTCGTGTTTTTCCAAAGCGTTGAATACGATTACGTCATCGATTCTATTTAAGAATTCGGGTGCAAAAGTTTTCTTCAAAGCATTTTCGATAATACTTTTCGAATTGTCGTCGGCTTGCGATATTTTCGCTGCGGTTCCGAACCCGACACCTTGACCAAAATCTTTCAATTGACGTGCGCCGACATTAGAAGTCATGATGATGATTGTATTTTTAAAATCGATTTTACGACCTAAACTGTCCGTTAAATAGCCATCATCCAATACTTGAAGCATCATGTTGAACACATCGGGATGCGCTTTTTCAATTTCATCAAGTAAAACTACACAATATGGTTTTCTGCGTACTTTTTCGGTCAATTGTCCGCCTTCTTCATATCCTACATATCCTGGAGGCGCACCGATTAAACGTGAAATCGCAAATTTTTCCATGTATTCACTCATGTCAATTCGGATGAGTGCATCTTCTGAATCGAATAACTCTTTGGCTAACACTTTGGCTAATTGTGTTTTTCCGACACCCGTTTGCCCCAAGAAAATAAATGATCCAATAGGACGATTCGGGTCTTTTAAACCAGCTCGATTACGCTGAATTGAACGTGCGATTTTCATTACGGCATCGTTTTGGCCGATCACCTTTCCTTGTAAAAGTTCAGGTAAATTAGCTAATTTATTGCTCTCTGTCTGAGCAATTCTGTTCACTGGAATGCCGGTCATCATCGAAACTACATCAGCAACATTATCTTCTGTAACGGCAATTCGATTGCTCTTCGAATCTTCTTCCCATTGTTCTTGAGCAATAGCAAGGTCTTTTTCTAAACGTTTTTCATCGTCACGAAGTTTAGCGGCTTCCTCGTACTTTTGTCTTTTAACGACAGTATTTTTTTGTTCGCGCACTTCTTCCAATTGACGTTCTAAGTCAAGTATTTGTTTCGGCACATCGATATTAGTTATGTGCACTCTCGAACCCGCTTCGTCTAATGCATCGATGGCTTTGTCTGGTAAAAACCGTTCCGACATATATCGATCGGTTAATTTCACACAAGCTTCAATTGCTTCGTCGGTATAGGTGACATTATGGTGGTCTTCGTATTTGTTTTTGATATTATTCAAAATGATAATCGTTTCAGGAACCGAAGTTGGCTCGACAATCACTTTTTGAAAACGACGTTCCAAGGCTCCGTCTTTTTCAATATACTGACGGTATTCATCCAAAGTTGTTGCACCAATACATTGAATTTCACCACGTGCTAAAGCAGGTTTGAACATGTTTGACGCGTCGAGTGAACCAGTTGCTCCGCCCGCACCGACGATGGTGTGGATTTCATCTATAAAAAGAATGATGTCGTCGTTTTTTTCCAATTCATTCATCACGGCTTTCATACGCTCTTCAAATTGTCCACGGTACTTAGTTCCTGCAACAAGACTTGCTAAGTCTAAAGTAACAACACGCTTTCCGAAAAGGATTCGGGATACTTTTTTCTGAATGATGCGCAGCGCTAATCCTTCGGCTATGGCCGATTTACCCACGCCAGGTTCGCCGATGAGCAGCGGATTGTTTTTCTTTCTACGGCTTAGAATTTGAGAAACGCGCTCGATTTCTTTTTCACGACCTACAACAGGATCTAATTTTCCTTCTTCAGCCATTTCCGTTAAATCACGACCAAAATTATCCAAAACAGGTGTTTTAGATTTTTTGTTGGATTTGTTCGCTGGGTTGTTAAAGTTGCCTTCTTTTAAACTATCATCTTGTCCCGAATCATCATTAAATGATTCATTTTTGGGTAAGTTATCTAAAAAATCATCTTCTTGTGGTGTCATATTTAAATATTGTTCTTTAGCTACTTCATAATCAATTTTGAGTTTGTTGAGTAACTTGGTTGTTGGGTCATTTTCGTTTCGTAAAATACACAATAACAAATGTGCCGTACTGATAGAAGTGCTTTGAAATACTTTTGCTTCTAAAAAAGTAGTTTTCAATGCTCTTTCGGCCTGGCGTGTTAAGTGTAAATTTTTCTTTTCTATACTTATATCGGCATTCGGATTTGGCGGACTCAGTATCTCAACTTTTTTACGAAGATGATCTAAATCAATCGCTAAATTGTTGAGTATCGTAATGGCCTTTCCGTTCCCATCTCTTAGAATACCTAACATAAGATGTTCAGTTCCAATAAAATCATGGCCTAAACGTAAAGCTTCTTCTTTACTGTAGGTGATAACGTCTTTTACTCTGGGGGAAAAATTATCGTCCATTTGGATTTTTTTATAATGTAAAATTAATGAATAATAAGAAGAAATGCAAAAATCATTCCGTGTCCAAGTCCTGTCAGTAAATAGACAAAAAAAAGAAGTAAGTAAAAACTGATCGACACTTAATTTATTAACCAAATTTGAAGATAAAATTGTTAATAAATCGACTAAATTTGATAGTAGAATCGCTTTTAAAAATTCTAAAATAACGTATATTGCACGTTTGAATTTTAAACTAATATTATTAATAAAATAAGTATATGTCTGACGGAGAAAAGTTAATTCCTATTAACATAGAGGACGAAATGAAATCAGCTTACATCGATTATTCGATGTCGGTTATTGTATCTAGAGCACTACCAGATGTGCGTGATGGTTTGAAGCCTGTGCACAGAAGAGTATTGTATGGAATGTATGATTTAGGAGTTTTTTCAAACAAAGCACACAAAAAATCCGCAAGAATTGTTGGAGAAGTTTTAGGAAAGTACCATCCGCATGGTGATACTTCAGTTTACGATGCGATGGTTCGTATGGCTCAAGAATGGAGTTTACGTTATTTATTAATTGACGGACAAGGTAATTTTGGTTCGGTTGATGGTGATAGTCCAGCGGCGATGCGTTATACCGAAGCCAGAATGAAGAAAATGTCAGAAGACATAATGGCAGATATCGACAAAGAGACCGTAGATTTTAAATTGAATTTTGATGATACTTTGTACGAGCCGACGGTTATGCCAACTCGTGTTCCTAATTTATTAATTAACGGTGCGTCTGGAATTGCAGTGGGAATGGCTACTAATATGGCTCCTCACAATATTACCGAAGTAATCGACGGCACGCTAGCCTATATCGATAATGAAGAGATTGAAATAGACGAATTGATGAACCATATCAAAGCGCCCGATTTCCCTACAGGCGGAGTAATTTATGGTTATGAGGGTGTTCGTGAGGCATTCAAAACCGGTAGAGGTAGAATTGTGATGCGCGCCAAAGTTGGTTTTGAAGAAGTGGAAGGAAGAGAATCGATCATTGTGACTGAAATTCCGTATCAAGTCAATAAAGCTGAAATGATTAAAAAAACAGCTGACTTAGTCAACGATAAAAAAATTGAAGGAATTGCCAATATTCGGGATGAATCGGATCGAAATGGTATGCGTATCGTATATATTTTAAAACGTGATGCTGTTGCCAATGTAGTATTAAATACATTATATAAGTACACACAATTGCAATCGTCTTTTAGTGTGAATAACATTGCATTAGTGAAAGGTAGACCTCAGATGCTGAATCTTAAAGATTTGATTCACTATTTTGTAGAACACCGTCATGAAGTAGTGGTACGAAGAGCTCAGTTCGATTTGCGTAAGGCAGAGGAACGAGCACACATCTTAGAAGGATTGATTATTGCTTCAGACAATATTGACGAAGTGATTAAATTGATTCGTGCTTCGAAAGATGGAGATGAAGCACGTTCAAAATTAATCGAACGATTTAATTTATCTGAAATTCAAGCACGTGCCATTGTTGAAATGCGTTTAAGACAATTGACAGGTCTTGAGCAAGACAAATTGCGAGCTGAGTATGAAGAAATAATGAAATTGATTCAGTATTTGAAAGATTTACTAGCCAGTAAAGAAATGAGAATGCAGGTAATTAAAGATGAATTAGTTGAAATCAGAGATAAATACGGTGATGCGCGTCGTTCAACCATTGAATATTCGGGTGGCGATGTAAGCATCGAGGATTTAATCGCAGATGAAAATGTAGTAATTACGATTTCTCATGCAGGTTATATCAAACGAACTTCGTTAACCGAATACAAAACGCAAAATAGAGGCGGAGTTGGTCAGAAAAGTGCAGCAACAAGAGATCAAGATTTCTTAGAGCATTTATTTGTAGCGACCAATCATAATTATTTATTGATTTTTACCCAAAAAGGAAAATGTTTCTGGATGCGTGTATATGAGATTCCAGAAGGAACGAAAGCAAGTAAAGGAAGAGCGCTACAAAATCTAATTAACATTGAAAGCGACGACAAAGTGAAAGCTTTTATTTGTACACAAGATTTGAAAGACGAAGCATACATCAAAAGTCATTATGTAATCATGGCCACTAAGCAAGGTCAGGTGAAAAAGACATCGTTGGAGAAATATTCACGACCACGTGTAAACGGAGTAGCTGCAATCACTATCAAAGATGACGATGAATTGTTAGAAGCAAAACTAACCAATGGCGAAAGTCAGGTTTTGATTGCCGTGAAGTCAGGTAAACTGGTTCGTTTTGAGGAAGGAAAGACACGTCCAATGGGAAGAACAGCTTCAGGAGTTCGTGGAATTACCTTACAAGACGATACGGACGAAGTGATTGGCATGGTTTCTGTAAACGATATGGAAAGTGAAATTTTAGTAGTTTCAGAAAATGGCTATGGAAAACGTTCTTCATTAGATGATTATAGAATTACCAATCGAGGTGGGAAAGGTGTTAAAACACTTAATATAACTGAAAAAACAGGTAAATTAGTTTCTATTAATGGAGTAACAGATGCCGATGATTTGATGATTATTAATAAATCGGGATTGACCATCAGAATGGACGTTTCTACTCTACGCGTAATGGGCCGTGCTACTCAAGGAGTGCGCCTGATTAATTTGAAAGGTGGCGATTCGATTGCGGCCGTAACCAAAGTAATGAAAGACGACGAAGAAGAGGCAATTGCAGCGGATGGAGAAGAACTAGAAATCGATCCAAATGCGGTTTTAGAGGATGACTCGGATGACGACGATGCAGTTGAAAATGATGACGATGTTACCGATGAATCAGACGATTCAGAAGAATAAAGTACAATGAAAAGCCAAATGTCAATTATAAAAAAAACATGGCTTTAATAAATATTAATATTAATACGACTATTATGAAAATTAAGCAAATGCTAATTGCGGGAACATTTTTAGTTTCGGTTGCTTCTTTCTCCCAAAAAGATGAACTAAAAGCACTCAAAAAAATCTATACTAAAGACGTTCCAACTACAAATGATGTAGCTGACTATAAAAGTAATTTAACCAAATTAGAGTCTCTGGCCACTGAAGAAGCAGATAAAGTGTATTTGAATTTCTACAAAAGTATTGTGCCAAATATAGAATATAAGGCTTTGGGGCAGAATCCGCCGCAAGTTCAAATTCAAAAAGTATTTGGTTCGAATAAGATTTCAGATCTTGTTTCAGGTTATACAAGTACTTTAGAGTATGAAAAAAAGTCAGGAAAAAAAGTTTTAACTGATAACATAAATGAGGATCTTAACACTTTGAAGCCTGTTTTGTTAATTACTGCTATAGAACTTGGTAATGTTAAAAAATATAAAGATGCGGCAGATGTATTATATGGAATATATCTTTTAGATAAAAAAGATCAAGAGAAGTTGTATTACGCGGCCAGTTACGCTGTTAATGCGCTCGACTATGACAATGCGTTGAAATACTACACTGAATTAAAGCAATTAAATTATTCGGGAGAAGGTATTATTTTTTATGCCACCAATAAAAGTAGTAAACAAGAGGAGAGTTTTGGAACAACGAGAGTACAACGTGATTTATTAGTACAATCTGGACAATTTATTAATCCTAGAGAAGAAAAATTGCAGTCAAGAAAAGGAGAAATTTTTAAAAATATAGCTCTTATTTTAGTTCAGCAAGGAAAAGTTGAGGAAGCAAAAACGGCAATTTCCGATGCTAGAAAAGCGAATCCAGATGATACGTCTTTGATGATAACGGAAGCTGAATTTTCTTTAAAAGATAAAGATTATGCTAACTACACTAGAATTGTAAATGAAGCACTTTTGAAAGAACCCAATAATGTTCAATTAGTTTTCAATTTAGGAGTAATCAGCGCAGAATCTGGTAAAATTGAGGATGGTGAAAAGTACTACAGCCGTGCTATTGAAATAGATCCGAACTATGTTGATGCTTATATCAATTTGGCTGAATTAAAATTAAGAGCCGATAAAGGTTTTGTTGAGCAAATGAATAAGTTGGGTACATCGGATAGCGATAACAAAAAATTTGATGAAATTCGAGAAAAACAAAAAGCAAATTATAGAGAGGTATTGCCTTTGTTAGAAAAAGCTATGGAATTGAAATCAGATAATGAAGCAGCCAAAACAACTTTACTAGGCGTATACCAGGCTTTGGAAATGACCGCTAAGTACAAAGAGTTAAAAGCGAAGCAATAAGAACCATTATTTTGTAAATAGAAAGACCTCATTTTGTGAGGTCTTTTTTTATACATCTAAATCAAAAGTCTTTTTCAACAATTCTAAATTCGGATTGATTTCGTTTAAACGATTAAATTTATCTTGTGCGGTAAATGCAATTTTACTTTTTACACTTTCATTGACTTGTACATCAATTGTGATATCATGATTGTGTAAATGTCCTCTTAAATAGCCTAAAAGTTCTGCTTTTTCTTTTTCAAAATCAATTTTAGAACCCTCATTGGGGAGTTCGTATAAAACTCGAGTTCCTTCCAGTTTTGGGTCGCTGATTCGCAATAACGATTCCATTATCATATGGCCTTTGTCGTTCAGACGTTGTGCATATTTAAACCAAAACGTCAACATTTCAGTTTCAGTAAATTCTTTCGTTGGTAATTTTTCTTCTACTTTAACAATTCCCTTTTGGGATTCTAACAGTTCTTTTTTGGCACGAATACTCGCTAAAGATAAAGCCGAAACCGATGGGTTTGAGTTTGAAGATGGAGTACTAGTGGTTTTTGG
Organism: uncultured Bacteroidota bacterium; assembly: GCA_903902795.1. Lineage (GTDB taxonomy): Bacteria > Bacteroidota > Bacteroidia > Flavobacteriales > Flavobacteriaceae > Flavobacterium. The sequence continues at coordinate 6,131 of CAIUWH010000036.1, read as the reverse complement.
AGCTTCTTGTGGCGGAACTTTTTCTGCGGTTTCAATCGGTTGTTCTTTAACCACAATTGAAACTTCTGCTGTTTTTTCAGTATTTGTAGGTTCGATAGTCGAAACAACTTCTCTAACAACTTTCTCGACTATTGAATAATTGGAAGTTCTGAAGTGAGTAGGTGGAATTATAAAGTCAGCTTTTTTTTTTCTCCATCAAAGTTGATAGAGCACAATTGCATTAGAGTTAGTTCTACTAATAACCGCTGATTTTGTGAAACTTTATATTTCAAATCACATTCGTTTGCAATTTCAATGGCTTTCAATAAAAAAACTTGCTCACATTTCTGAGCTTGTAATCCGTATAATTGTTGTGCTTGTTCGCCAACTTCTAATAAGGATAAAGTAGCCGGATTTTTACACACCAATAAATCCCTGAAATGACTCGCTAAACCAGCAATAAAATGATGTCCGTCAAATCCTTTCGACAGAATGTCATTGTAACTAACTAAAATCTGAGGAATATTGTTTTCCAAAATCAAATCAGTTACCGTAATGTAGGTTTCGTAATCTAAGACATTTAAGTTTTCGGTTACGGCTTGACGTGTTAAATTGGTGCCGCAAAATGAAACCACACGGTCAAAAATGGATAACGCGTCACGCATCGCACCATCAGCCTTTTGTGCAATAATGTGTAACGCATCGTCTTCAAATTGGATTCCCTGACTTTGAGCAACCTCTGCCAAATGCTCTTTTGCATCTTTTACCGTAATGCGCTTAAAGTCGAAAATCTGACACCGCGATAATATAGTTGGGATGATTTTATGCTTTTCCGTCGTAGCCAAAATAAAAATGGCGTGTTTGGGTGGTTCTTCCAATGTTTTCAAAAAAGCGTTGAAAGCTTGAGATGAAAGCATGTGCACCTCATCAATAATATACACTTTGTATTGTCCGGTTTGTGGCGGAATACGAACTTGGTCAATCAAACTTCTGATGTCGTCCACCGAGTTGTTTGACGCCGCATCCAATTCGAATACATTGAAAGCAAAATCTTCGTTCGGATCATCGTAACCCGGTTGGTTGATTTTTCGTGCTAAAATTCGGGCGCAGGTTGTTTTTCCAACGCCACGCGGACCGGTAAATAACAGCGCCGATGCCAAGTGATTCGTTTCTATGGCATTCAATAATGTATTGGTAATAGCTTGCTGACCCACAACATCTTTAAACGTTTGCGGACGGTATTTCCGAGCTGATACTACAAATTGTTCCATAAAAATTACTTGATTACAAATATAGGTGTTGAAATTCCAAATAGCAAATCCCAAATAACAATTTCCTAATTCGTAATTTATAATTCATAATTAACAATTACCTTTGCGCCGCAGACCGCCTTATCGTCCCGCCTAGGCGGGGAGGAAAGTCCGGACACCAGAGAGTAGCATAGCGGGTAACACCCGTCGTTTCGATTCATCGGAAAAGGACAAGTGCAACAGAAAGTATGTACAGGTTAAGCTGTAGTGAAACCAGGTAAACTCTATGCGGTGAAATTTCAAGTATATCGGCATTTAAGGATTACTCGTCCGTTGCCGAAGGGTAGAAAGATGGATTCCGGGAGTAATTTCGGAACTAGATAAATGATAAGGCATTTTCTTTTGAAAGTGACAGAATCCGGCTTATAGGTCTGCTTTTTTTATTGTAAATCAAGTACTTAAAGATTAAATTGAATGACTTTTTCTTTTTGTAATTAACTTTCGAAGCATAGTTCTCGTTTTTTTTTATTTTTTAGATAGATTTGATTTCTTTAAAAAAAAGTAAAAATGAAAAAGATGAGAATTTTATATTGCATCGGATTGATGTTGATTTTTAATCTTGTAAAATCACAAACATTTTCAAATAGTTCTGTTTCTCTTCAAGGTTCTTGGAATAACTCCTTAACAAAAACGATTAATGTTAGCGGTCTGTCAGTTCTGTCAGTAGGAACTTTTGAATTAGTTCAAGTTAATTTGAATTTAGGAAGACAATTAGATAGTAGCCGAAATTTTTCTAGATATTCAATTACTATAACCTCACCAACGGGACAAATCATAAATTTAGTAAACAATCCATCTACTTTTCCGAATGCTTTAGTCAAGGAAATTAATACTAAATTTAGAGATAATTCTTTTTTGCGATTACAATCAGATCACGGAACTTCTACAGAACCATTCCATGTTGGATATTACAGAAGTTTTCAACCTTTTTCAGTTTTTAATGGAATTAATCCAAATGGGACATGGACCATTACCTTAAATGAAAATTCAGTTGATACAGGTGCTCGTTTTAATAGTGTTGATTTGGTATTTAGAAGTCCATTTACAGTTACAGATTATACTACTCTCACCAGCTATGACAGTTGTGCGTCACCTTATTGCCTTGGAACATCCCAAATCATTGTTGCTTCAAATAATGGTTTTACTGCCCAACCTACCGATTTATATAACCCAAACACTGTAGGATGTTCATGGAATGCAGCACAAAACAATTCAGCATGGTTTAAGTTTAGAGCGTTGAATCCAAATGTAAAAATTTCAATTTCGGGTGTTACTGGGAATTTACAAATTTTGGGTGTTGGTTCTTCCAATTCCAATCCGTGTAATACTTCGTCGATAACTGTTCTCGATGGAGGATGCCCTACCGAATTAATTAATGACACTTATTTGTCACCACAGTATGTAAATGGCTCTACGAAGAATAATCAATTGAATTTGAGCGGTTTGACTCCAGGTGAATTTTATTATTTTATAGTTGATGGAACAGGTGGCTCTGTGTCACCTTTTTACATTGAAGTAGAAGGTACATCACCCGATTGTAGTAACTGTAATTTAAATCCAATAGTGACTAGTAATAGTCCTATTTGTAGCAATCAAACAATCAATTTGACTTGTTCGGAAGGAGTAACATGGTCATGGACTGGTCCCGATGGATTTACTAGTAATTTGCAGAACCCTACAATAGCCAATGCAAGTGTTAGTAATGCAGGAATTTATACTGTTGTAATTACAGATTCCAATGGTTGCTCAGAAACAAGAACAACAGAAGTAATTGTTAATTCATTAATAACACCAATATTTAATACTCCAAATCCAATTTGTAATGGTGAATCTTTAAGTCCGTTACCTCTTGTTTCAAATAATGGTGTTTCGGGAACATGGTCTCCTGCACTAAATAATACAACTACAACAACCTACACTTTTACTCCAAATATCGGTGAATGTGCCTTATCTACAACTTTGACAATAACTGTAAATAATTGCACTTTTGGCGTTTATGCTTCAGCTGTTTGGATGCATGATTGCTTGACGCCCAACGATGGTAAGTTTTTTAACACTTCTGGTTCAGGAACTGATTTAATTAATCAAGACGGAAGCTTATTTACAGGTAATAATTACGGAGTTCATCTTCAAAATTCGAATACACTAGTATTACGAGGAGCAGAGATAAAAACATTTAAGAGTAATGTAACTAATGTTTGTAGTGCTAGACTTAATTATAGAGTTTATTTGCAAGGAGATGTTCCTGGGACTTTTTCAATTATTACATTACCTTTCTATAGTGATTGCAATACATCTATTAATGAGTTTTTTGTTGGCGGTGGACCTTGTCAATTAAATGATCAAAAGTGGCAACGGGTTATAGCAGATGGTGTTTCGGTGCCTTTTTCACCTGTAAATTTGACAAATCTTTTGCCAGGGAACTATGTGTTGGAAGTATATTATGATATCACTGGTGATTTTTCATCGAATTCACAATGTGATGATGTTTTATTGCTAAATAATGGTGGAACGAATTATTCTGCAAATTTTACGATTCAAGCAAATCCTCAATTTGTTGCGCAAAGTCCTACTACTTGTAATGGAAACGATGGTTCTATCGTTATTTCAAATCTTGTTGCCAATACAACGTATTCTATTTCCTACCAGTTTAATACATCTACAATTGCAGCTACTAATTATACCACCAATAATTCAGGAAGCATTGTTTTAAATAATTTATCTGTCGGAAATTATTCAAACTTCAATTTTGCTATAAACGGTTGTAACTCATTGATAAATTCAACTATTATTGTGAGTAATCCCATTTTTACTCCTTTGTTTGATGATGTTAATCCAATTTGTTTTGGAGAAAATATTCCTGCTCTACCCACTACATCTTTAAATAATATTACTGGTGTTTGGACTCCTTCAATAAATTCTACTACTACAACTACATATACATTTACACCAAATGCTAATCAATGCGCTATAGCTACAACATTAACAATTTCAGTATTGCCCGAAATACAAACTACTACAACTTCACAGCCCAACACTATTTGTAATGGCGCATCAAGTGGATGCGTGCCAACAGGAACCAATCTTTTGCTTAATGAAATAAGACACTATCCAACTACAGCTCAAGGAATGATTGGCAGTGGAACAGAATATATTGAGTTATACAATCCTACATGTAATCCAATAGATGCTTCTTGCTTTATTTTAGGGTCAGCTTCAAGACCAAATGCAAATCCTGGAAGTACCTTGGCCACTGGAGGAAGTATTATTTTACCACAAGGCACGATAATTAATCCAAAGTCTCATTTTGTAATAGGAACTAGTGCTTCCTCTGCAAACTCAACCTCTGTTGATTTCAAAACTGATTTAAATCTATTTAATTATTGCGCTACTGGTAATTTTGTTTTACCTAATGGAGATGGTTGGGTTGCATTATATAATGCTTCTGGAAGTCCTATTGACGCGGTTTATTGGACAGTTGGGGCCAATCAAGCAAACAAAATCTCTAGTGATGACGAATTAGACGATGTACCATGTACTCCAAATTCAGTTGCCGGTTGTTCTACTTCTGGAATTTCATTATTATCAGCAAAAGGTATTTACGAATTAAATACATCTTTAATAAACTATCTTGGAATTTCAACTCCAAATCCAATAGCTCCAACCGGATTAACATTTAGTAGAATTCCGGATGGTTCTACTTGGCAAAGTCAAATAAATCCTTCAATTGATATTGTTAATTGCAACAACGGAATTTGTGATACTTTGCTACCTTCAACATGTAATGGAACTGCGACAGTGAATATTCAAACGCAAGGTAATTATTCTTATTTATGGAATGATTCGGCTAGTCAAACTGCGGCTACAGCAATTAATTTATGTGCTGGAAATTATTGTGTTTCCATAACAAATTTAGATACAAATTGTACTACACAAGTTTGCGTTACTGTAATTGATGACATTCCAATTGTTGATCCAGTTTTTCCGTTCAATAACGCACTCACTATTTGTCAAGGAGAAGCCGTTCCAAGTTTGCCAACCTTATCTGATAATGCTATTTCAGGAACATGGTCGCCAGCAGTTGTGAGTGCTACATCTTCGGGTAGTTATTTGTTCACGCCAAATTCGGGTCAATGTGCTAATCCATTTACTTTGAATGTAACCGTAAATCCGCTGCAAACTCCAACTTTTGCCTTTGGAAACGCACTCACTATTTGTCAAGGAGAAGCCGTTCCAAGTTTGCCAACCTTATCTGATAATGCTATTTCAGGAACATGGTCGCCATCGGTTGTGAGCGCTACATCTTCGGGCAGTTATTTGTTCACGCCAAATTCGGGGCAATGCGCTAATCCATTTACGTTGAATGTAACCGTAAATTCGCTACAAACTCCAACTTTTGCCTTTGGAAACGCACTCACTATTTGCAATGGAGAAGCCGTTCCAAGTTTGCCAACAATATCCGATAATGCCATTTCAGGAACATGGTCGCCAACGGTTGTCAGCGCTACTTCTTCGGGTAGTTATTTGTTCACACCAAATTCGGGTCAATGTGCTAATCCATTTACTTTGAATGTAACCTTAAATCCGCTACAAACTCCAACTTTTGCCTTTGGAAACACACTCACTATTTGTCAAGGAGAAGCCGTTCCAAGTTTGCCAACCTTTTCTGATAATGCTATTTCAGGAACTTGGTCGCCAGCAGTTGTGAGTGCTACATCTTCGGGTAGTTATTTGTTCACACCAAATTCGGGTCAATGTGCTAATCCATTTACTTTGAATGTAACGGTAAATCCGCTACAAACTCCAGCTTTTGCCTTTGGAAGCACACTCACTATTTGCAAT
>CAIUWH010000035.1 GCA_903902795.1 uncultured Bacteroidota bacterium | reverse complement strand
TTTAAATTTTAGATTTTAAATTAATTTATAATTTAAAATAGATTATGCCTCAGCTAACATTTTTTGACCTGCTTCGATTACGTCTTCAATGGTTCCTTTAAGGTTGAAGGCTGCTTCTGGCAAGTGGTCAAGTTCACCGTCGATGATCATGTTGAATCCTTTGATGGTGTCTTTGATGTCTACTAAAACTCCAGGGATACCTGTAAATTGCTCAGCAACGTGGAACGGTTGTGACAAGAAACGTTGTACACGACGTGCACGTGATACCGATAATTTATCTTCTTCAGACAATTCTTCCATACCAAGGATGGCGATGATGTCTTGTAATTGTTTGTATTTTTGAAGGATTTCTTTTACGCGTTGAGCACAATCGTAATGCTCATTACCTAAAATAAGTGGCGTCAAGATACGAGAAGTAGAATCGAGTGGATCTACCGCTGGATAAATTCCTAACTCAGCAATTTTACGAGACAATACGGTTGTTGCATCTAAGTGAGCAAAGGTTGTTGCTGGAGCTGGATCGGTTAAGTCATCCGCAGGTACATACACTGCTTGTACTGATGTAATCGAACCTTTTTTAGTTGATGTGATACGCTCTTGCATCGCTCCCATTTCGGTTGCTAAAGTTGGTTGGTAACCTACCGCAGAAGGCATACGACCTAAAAGAGCCGAAACCTCAGAACCTGCTTGTGTAAAACGGAAGATATTGTCTACGAAGAAAAGTACGTCTTTTCCTTGATCAGAACCTGCACCATCACGGAAGTACTCAGCGATTGATAATCCAGACAACGCCACACGAGCACGTGCTCCTGGTGGTTCGTTCATTTGACCGAATACGAACGTCGCTTTCGATTCTCTCATTCCTGGTTTATCCACTTTGGTTAAATCCCAACCTCCATTTTCCATAGAGTGCATAAATTCTTCACCGTATTTGATAATTCCAGACTCTAACATCTCGCGAAGTAAGTCGTTTCCTTCACGTGTTCTTTCACCTACTCCTGCGAATACGGATAGTCCACCGTGACCTTTTGCAATATTGTTGATCAACTCCTGAATCAATACGGTTTTACCTACACCGGCACCACCGAACAACCCAATTTTACCACCTTTTGCATAAGGTTCGATAAGGTCGATTACTTTGATTCCGGTATATAAAACTTCAGAAGAAGTTGATAAGTCTTCGAATTTTGGTGCTTGTCTGTGGATAGGCATTCCGTTTGCTCCATCTTTTGGTAAATCTCCCAATCCATCGATAGCATCACCGATCACGTTGAATAAACGACCGTAAACGTCAGCTCCGATTGGCATTTGGATGGGTGCTCCAGTTCCGATCACTTCGGTTCCTCTAGACAAACCGTCTGTTGAGTCCATAGAGATGGTACGCACTGTATTTTCACCAATGTGAGATTGAACTTCTAGTACTAATAAAGTACCGTCTTTTTTTGTGATTTCTAATGAATCATAAATTTTTGGCAGCTCAGCCTCTTTAGTATCGAATACTACGTCTACAACTGGACCAATGATTTGAGCAACTTTACCTATTACTTTTGACATGCTTATGTATTTATTAAATAGCGTTTTGTAATTAAAATCTAGGCGATTTTTTCGTGTGCAAAGATAATTTTTCTAATTTGAAAATCAATACTAAAAAAGCAGTTTTTTTAACTTTTTTTGAATTTTTGTTATTGGAATCGATTTTTGTGAGAAATAGTTATTGTATTAACAAAAAAACCACCCGAGTTACTGGATGGCTTTTTAAAAATTTTTCGAAGATTTTATAAAATCGGAGGAAACAATATTCTATAGTCGTTATAGCTTACTCCTTTTAAATTCGAACCGTATTTGAAATTGATAGCTTCTAAAAATTTATTCGCAATCAAGGCGTATCCTCTTGGACTTGGATGTACTCCATCAAGAGAAAAAGCGCCACCCGTTACAAAAGCTGAAGTTAAGGTGAATCCATTTCCAGAAATTCCGCTAGCTGAACTTAATTGCGTCATGATTGCTTTGGCATCTACAAAGGCCAATCCATTGGCTGTTGCGGCTGCTTGGATTGTTACATTGTAGGCATCTGTAGCGACTTTTATTTCTAGCGCTTCTGCTGCGGTCAAAACAGCACTATCTTGAAGCGGATAAGTTACTCCTCTTGCACTAAACGTTTCTAAACCAGGAGGTAATCCAGGCTGAATATTGTTAGGTGGAGTAATAAGAGCTCTTGTAGTGAGTAATATGAAATCACGATCATCAACCGTATTTCTAGAATGTCTTGCTTGACCATATAAACTACCGATGAAAGCTGCTCCTGCTGGACCATATAATGGTGTTAAAGCAGCGGTAATTTGTGTTGAAATATTTATTAGAGACTCATCTACAATCAGTAGAGGGTTCGCTTCAACAGTAGATGGATTGCCATCGTCAGCAACTATAGTTGAAAATCGTGATGGCAAACTATTAGCTGCCAAAGCTGCGTTAATCCCACCGAACAATTGATTTAATTGTGTAGCTTGAGCTGGCGAAACCCCAGGAATTGGGTTTGTCGGAATTGCAGTAAAGAAAGGCAAGGTATTTACATAGGGTAAATTAGCTACCACTCCTTTTCTTCCTCCTGTCACTAATTGCGAAATCAAAGCACCATATGCCCCATCAAAAGTAGCGGTTGGGGTAATTGGATTACTTCCATCTCCACCCGTTGTTGCATATCCCAAAACGTCGTTTCCTCCAATCCATAAAGAGAAGAAACTTGGGTCTTGAGCAATTGCATCAGCAAGAGCAGTTGTTGATGCACTAGAAGCAAAGCGAAGAAAATAAGGGTTTCCAGCTGCGCTTCCGTATCCTGGTGCTACCAAATGAAAACTTTTGGCGCCTGGGATTCCCATGTTATTGAACGAACCGCCCAACGGAGCTAAAGTGGTTGTAGAAACTTGATTGAATGGTGGTGATGCTACAGAAGCAGGTGCAGAACCATTAAAATATAATCTTGGAGTAAAGGTCGTACTTCCGGCAAAACCCCCAACATTATCGGCCATAAAAGGAGTAGTAAACGCACCACCACCCACTAAGGCAAACCGTTGCGCTAAAATATTGGGATACGCTCCTTTTTGACCTTCAATAAACAATGCGTTATCACTAAATCCGGCTGCAAAAGAATCACCTAAGGCAACATATTTAGAAAAATCGGCTGTACCTGATGTTAAAGGTAAACCATCTGTGGAGTCGTATTTAACAACTTCCTCATCTTCACTACACGCTACAAAGGTTAGCGAAACCAATAATAGCCATTTAATATTTTTAATCATGATGTATATTTTTACGTTATTATGGGTTGATAGTTATAGAAGCAAAGTATTGTGAACCAATTGCTCCAGCTCCTAAAATTTGTCGGTATTCAGGACCACCTAAATTAGCTGCTCCAATTTTAAGTACTGATTTTAAAGATGGGATGGTGTAATTTATTTGTGCATCAATCACTGTTGCTTCTTCTATCATACCATCTGCAAAACTTGATTGGTATAGATACTCACTATTCCATCTAGCGTTTACGTTGAAACCGAAATTCTTAAATAATTTTTCGTTTCCAATCGAGGCTTTAACTCTATGTTTTGGTGTATTGAAACCAGCCTCAAAACTTGGATCTTGTGCTTGATCGAAATCAAATTCAGCAAAGTTATAATTAGCTCCAAACTCGAAATCTTTATAAATTTTTCTATTTATTCCAAATCCAAAACCTAGAGAATTAATTTCGACATCGGTATTGGTGTACAATTGGAATGCTCGAGTGTCATTATTTGCTAAAGCAATTACAGACTGAACCGCTGGATTAGTAATGTAGGATGGAGCACCTTGTGCAAAGTCAAATGACTGACTTGTTGTACCATAAAGTGGAGCAACTACTGTAAGGTTTCCGATAAAATCATTATAGGTGTTATAGTATCCATTAATATCAAACGAAAACCCTTTGAACTGACCTCTGTAACCAAGTTCAATCGCTCGTACTGTTTCTGGTTTTACGAATTCTACATCTGTTCTTCTAAGCAATGCGGCCGCACCTGGAGTATTTCCTGGGTTAGCAGCAGCAAACGCGGCAAAAGCCTGCACAGATGCTAAAGTATACGAGTTAAAATAGGCGTTGTTACCATTAATAGTTACTGTATTAGTTGGCGTTCCATTTAGAGCGGTCAATATAGCAACTCCCGTTGGAGAAATGGTACCATCAATTCCACCACCACCACGAACTTCAGAATAACGAATTAAGTTGTCTGGAGCTGAACCTAAAAGTACTGCTGTTCCAACATTGAATCCGATGTATTGATCTTGAGTTGTTGGGTTACGGAAACCCGTTTGGAATGAACCTCTAAAATTATGTTCTTTTTTAGCACCTGCAGAATATACTGCAGAAATTCTTGGAGAATAATTTCCTTCGAAGTTTTGCGCCTTATCGTAACGAATCGACCCTGTTAATTTCAATCGGTCTTCCATTAATTTCTTTTGAACTTGAGTATACGCTCCATATTCGTCGTAACTGATTGGACTAAATTTATCCGTATAAATTCTTCCAAATGAATTCAAATCGTATAAACGATATGAACCACCTACTTGAATTTCAGCAAATTTAATTTCGTTTTTAAAATTATAATTACCATCTGAATGATAAATTCTGGATTCATCCTCTAAACGGGAACCAAAACGTACATCAGCATTGGATGTTACCGTATTAAAAGCTTGTTGAAAACCTTCACTTCCCGGAAGCAATCTACCTGTATCGGCAACGTTACGAGCTGTAATATGTGCTTGCTCGGGAGTTTGTCCTCCCAAAGTTGAAGTTACATACGCACCAGCATACTGACCGAACCAAGTTGAATCTGGTTTCCATTGTCTGTTGATGTTAATACCCGTAAACAACATATCATAGGAGTTACCTCCATTTTCAGAAGTGGTGTAACCTCGTAAAAAGAAGTTATCGCCTTTCACTTCAAATTTATGTTGTTGCATAAAGAAGTTGTTCAAATAATAGCGGTTTGCTCCTTGATATACGGTATTTCCAAACCCGAATTTACTTTGCCATATGAACTCTACTTCTTTTGCCCAAGCTGAAGAAGATGTTGCCCATGGTTTAGCATGCACCGAAAAATCTAATTTGGTGTTGGACACTTTATTATCAGTCAAATCTACTTCGTTATATCCGGTACGACTTACATTGTAATTAGGTAAAATCGCATTGAATACGGTGAATTGAGCTGGCGTAATGGCACCAGCAGCTAAAAGACCTGAAGCTACTCCTCGCAAGTTAGTTGAAACCTCATCTCCATATACGTTTAATCCATTATAATTGTGAAATGAACGATCCGCACCAGGATTAGCCAAGTCTTGATAATCAGTAGCATACCAATCGGTTCCTCTCATGTACGTAAAGTTTCCTTTTGCAGCAATATAAGGGGAAAATGCTTTAGCCATGCGCACTCCGTAATCTGCATAATCACGATTACCTGCTGCTCTTTGTTGCGTTTGACCATATTTTACATAAGCTGTAATTCCTTGTTCAGTAAACGGACTTTGACTATTCATAAATAAAATTCCGTTGAAAGCATTGGCCCCATATAATGCAGAAGAAGCTCCGGGAAGTAACTCTACGCTTTGAACGTCTACTTCAGAAACTCCAATTAAATTCCCTAAAACGAAGTTCAACAATGGAGAGGAATTGTCCATACCATCAACTAATTGCATAAATCGGGTGTTGGCCACAGTGGCAAAACCACGCGTATTGATGGACTTAAATGACATACTACTGGTATTCATATGCACTTCTTTGAGGTTTTCTAAACCATCATAAAAAGTTGGTGAAGCCGATTTCTTTATGTCCTTTATCGTCATCCGTTCAATCGTAACTGGTGATTCTCTTACACGCTCTGGCGTTCGAGAAGCAGAAATTACAATTTCGTCTAATTGTGTGTTTTCTTCAGCTAAAACTACACTTAAAGACTGACCGTTAGAAGTCACATCGACCGTCTGTGAAGCAAATCCAATACTGGATACTTCAACTTTAAAAGGAGGTTTTTTGGTTGATTTTAAAGTGAACTTTCCGTCACCATCTGTGACTGTGCCAGTTCCTTCTCCAATCACTTTGATGTTAACTCCAGGGATTGGCAGTCCTTTGTCATCGTTGACCGAACCTGAAATTGTAGTTTGAGCAAAAGAAATGCTACAAAAAAACAATGTCAAAATAAAATGATACATCTTCATTAGGTTATAATTTTGTTGGTTTAAGTAGCCAAAATACAATTATTTTTTAATATTCATAATAAAGTTGAATAATTTTTTCCAAATAAACAGTTAACATTTGAGATACTAAATATTCAATAATTATAAAATAATTAATGATTGCGAAAAATAGGTGTTCTTTTTATACTATTATATGCTCACAGAGTGTTTTCTTGATGATTTTTCAAACAAAAACAACAAAGGCGAGTTAAAAAACCCGCCTTTGTTGCTTGAAATTGTATGAAATTTTACTCTACTGTAACTGATTTTGCCAAATTTCTTGGCTGATCCACATTGCATCCGCGCAAAACGGCAATGTGATACGACAACAATTGCAAAGGAATCGTCGTAATTAATGGCGATAACGCATCAGAAGTTTCTGGAATCTCTATTACGTGATCGGCTAATTCTTTTACTTGAGTATCTCCTTTAGTTACGATAGCAATTATTTTACCGCTTCTTGATTTAATTTCTTGGATGTTACTTACGACTTTATCATAATGACCTTGTTTAGGCGCAATAACAATTACTGGCATTTTATCATCGATTAAAGCAATTGGTCCATGTTTCATTTCAGCCGCAGGATAACCTTCGGCGTGGATGTATGATATCTCTTTCAATTTTAAAGCGCCTTCCAAGGCTACTGGAAAATTATAACCTCTTCCCAGATACAAACAATTTTGAGCATCTTTATAAATAGCGGCAATAGTTTTTGCCATTTCATTGGTATTTAATGCTTCGGATACTTTTTCTGGAATCAACTCTAACTCTTGTAAATACCTGAAAAAGTCTGAATTGGATAACGTCCCTTTTGCTTTTGCCAAACGCAACGCAATCATCGTCAACACGGTAATCTGAGTAGTAAATGCTTTAGTTGAAGCCACCCCAATTTCTGGGCCAGCGTGCGTATAAGCACCCGCATGAGTTTCGCGCGATATCGAAGAACCTACCACATTACATACTCCGAAAACAAACGCACCTCGTTCTTTGGCCAACTTAATTGCGGCCAAAGTATCGGCTGTTTCGCCCGATTGGGAAATAGCAATAACAACATCTTTCGACGTTATGATTGGATTTCTGTATCGGAATTCAGAGGCGTATTCAACTTCAACCGGAATTCGAGCAAACTCTTCTATGATATATTCTGCTACTAAACCAGCATGCCACGAAGTTCCGCAAGCAATAATTAATATTCGTTCAGCATGAAGAAATTTCTCTAAATTGTCTTCTACACCCGACATTTGAATGAGTCCGCTATTAGCGTGAAGTCGCCCTCTATAAGTGTCTCTTATTACACTTGGCTGTTCATAAATCTCTTTGAGCATGAAATGGTCGTAACCACCTTTTTCAATTTGCTCCAAATTCATTTGCAATTCTTGTACATAAGGATCAACTAATGAATTGTCTTTTATTTTTCTAATTTTTAAAGGCTTATTCAATCGAACAATAGCCATTTCTTCATCATCTAAATAAATCGCATTAGAAGTATATTCAATAAATGGCGAAGCATCAGAAGCAATAAAAAATTCGTTTTCACCAACGCCAATGGCTAACGGACTTCCCAATCGCGCCACTACAATTTCATCTGGTTTTTGTTTATCAAATACACAAATTGCATAAGCACCAACCACTTGATTGAGGGCAACCTGAACTGCTTTCCCTAATTTAAGGTTGTCTTTTTTCTGAACATCTTCTATTAAGTTAACCAAAACCTCTGTGTCGGTATCCGAATGAAAAACATAGCCTCTTTTGGTGAGCTCCTTTTTTAAAGGTTCGTAATTTTCAATAATTCCGTTGTGAACAATTGCTAGATTTCCTGAATTAGACAAGTGAGGATGTGAATTAACATCATTTGGAACTCCATGTGTTGCCCAACGCGTATGTCCTATTCCTATCGTTCCATTAGTTGAAATTTCCTTTGCAGACTTTTCTTCTAAATCGGATACTTTACCTTTTGTTTTAGAAACCTTTAAGTCGGTTCCGTCAAAAAGCATTAAACCAGCACTGTCATAACCTCTATATTCTAATCGCTTTAATCCTTTTATTACAATCGGGTAAGCTTCTCTAAAACCAATATATCCAACAATTCCACACATATTTTAGCTATTAATTAGGTTTTGTATAAAATATCTCTAATCGCAATCTTTTATCATAATTTGGGCTAGTCACAGGGATGTTACTTCCCCAAAGAACCGTTCCTAGCGGACTTGCTACAGACATCGAAGGTAAAAACTTAACCTCTTTGCTGTAGGTAGTGGATGGAAATGCAATAAAACTCGACTTCAATTTGACCGTATTCACATTGTTAATCGATTCAGTAATCACAAGTCCTAAGTTTACATTAGTAGAATCTCTTTTTATAATATTTCTAACGTGATTCGTTAATCTAATTTTGTACTCAGTTCCTCTTTCATTGGTTTTTGATATAATTCCACCATGAACAAATTTATTGTTTTTTGGTCTATTTTGATCCGTCGTTATATCAAAACTATAATCAATTATCGGCCGTCTGTTATTCAAATCGAACAAATAAATTCGATGCGGTTCAAATTCTACGTTATCATCTGCATCCGGAACATAAACTGAATTCATCGTGTTACTATCGATGTTAAACACTAAATTGGCTTCGTTTATTAACCAACCACTGTTTTTAATTTCTTGAATTTCATTACCCGAAAATAGTTTGATTACCGCCATCGATCCTTGTCCGCCTTTCACATACAGCTTTTCATCTCCAACAGTTGAATTAGCACTCGTTAATGCATTTGTATAGTTGGCGTTGATAACATTTTCAAAGAAGTTTACCGTATTTCCAACTAAATTCAATTGCAGTGTTTTTCTCTTGTATTCGGTTGCGGTTTCAGAATCTTTCCCTTTGTAAACGATGACGATTCGACCTTGCGCAAAATTCAAACGAGCCATGGCATTGGCGCCATTAACTGCTTCCGCCTTGAAGAACAATCCTCTGAAGTAATCTTTAAACACATTATTGTTCGCTAATTTTCCGGCTGGAGCGTTGAAAATACTATTAAAGAAAGTACTTTTGTTTAAATCCATGTAAATACCCGGTGTTAATCGCTCTCGCACCGTCACACCATCTGCCTTGTAGAATTTAATCTGATCACTTTTAAATGTAAACTCGTCATTTTGAGCTACATTAGCGTCGTTGAGACGACTTCCAACTAAATTTGAATTGATGTTGTTTATTTCATCGTTGTAATAGCGTTGCTGTTCTTGCAATCCTGTTGCTGGATCTAAATTTCGCAAAAAATAATCCGAACGAAATACTTCCAACTTCAGCTTGTTGTTTTGGCCATAAATCGAATCCAATTCAAAGGTACTATCACCAGTAGTGCCATCGGTAGTTTTAACTCTTGAAAAATAGGGAACATATAAATAAACGGAATCAATTCTCGATACATTATCCACCCCATAAAACTTAGGATCTGCAGTTCCTAACTCTACTTGGGTAACAAAACTTGCTGTATTTGAACCAAATACTGGATTGTTGTAAAAACCTAACGAATTGATTGGTAAATTGTTGGTTTGAACCACGCCCGTCGCCGCGTTATAAGCCAAAACTGATTTGAACTCCGATTCAAAGTCATAATGAATATCATCAATGAGGTCGGCTCCAATTTCGTTAAAATCTTTATCGCAGGAAACGATAAGACTCATTACTACAATTAAGAAAAATGCGTTGAAAAATGCGTTGAATTTCATACTGAATGTACTGTTGTTATACTATGTTTTTATAGAACGAAGTGTAGGCCTGAGCGAACTCGTCTTGAGGCACGAAAGGTAAAAAAGGTTTTCCTGAAGATTCTATAAATTTTGTTAAACTTGAAGACAGGCTTTCTGAGGCAATAATCACCCCATCTGAATGCATGATTGAAGCTGTAATGATGTTCTCATAATTAGGTGTTTCCAAATCACTAATGGCTTCATGCGGAATCCCGTCAAATTTTATCTTATTCAGCATTTCGCCATCTAAAGTTCCGTCAAATGATTGGCTATAAATAGAACTGACAATTTTAGTTTCCGAAAACAAGGCTTCGTTTTTATAATAATGTTTCATGTAAATCGGTAGCAAAGAAGCCATCCATCCATGAACATGAATGATATCGGGAACCCAATTCAGTTTTTTTACCGTTTCAACTACGCCTTTGGCAAAGAAAATTGCTCGTTCATCGTTATCGGGATACATCGTTCCATCCTCATCTGAAAAGGTTGCTTTTCTTTTGAAATACTCGTCATTATCAATAAAATACACTTGAATCCGCTCTTTCGGAATAGACGCCACTTTGATGATTAACGGCATGTCTACGTCATTGACCACTAAATTCATTCCCGACAGCCGAATTACTTCATGCAATTGATGTCTTCTCTCATTAATATTTCCAAATCTAGGCATAAAAATGCGTATTTGCCCACCTAAATCATTGATCATTTTTGGTACTTCATACGACATCGAAGAAACTTCATTCTCCGCTAAATAAGGCACCACTTCAGATGATACATATAATATCCTCTTGTCTTCCATATTGTGTTTTTGGTTTAATTGGAAATA
The DNA here is from genome assembly GCA_903902795.1 of uncultured Bacteroidota bacterium. Lineage (GTDB taxonomy): Bacteria > Bacteroidota > Bacteroidia > Flavobacteriales > Flavobacteriaceae > Flavobacterium. Next base: position 28,497 of record CAIUWH010000035.1, on the reverse strand, counting down.
AAAAACAGGCAAAATTACAAAAATTTATGCAGTTATTTACTAAAGTAGTAAGTTTGTACCCTATTTTAATTAAAAATACATGCTGATTTTTAGCAAAAAAGCCGAATTAAACCAACACTTAGTTCAAAAACGCAAGAGCAATTCTTCGGTCGGTTTTGTTCCTACCATGGGTGCCTTGCACGCGGGTCATTTATCGCTTTTAAAACAATCAATGGCCAGCAATTCGATTACTGTAATTAGTATTTTTGTGAATCCGACCCAGTTCAACAACCCCGAAGATTTACTGAAATACCCGCGAACCCTCGATGATGACGTCAAAAAAATTAAAACCATTTCGGACTCAATTATTGTGTATGCTCCCGAAGTTGATGATATATATGAAGGAAATACGGCATCACAACACTATAACTTTGATGGACTAGAACACCAAATGGAAGGCAAATTTCGACCCGGACATTTTGACGGTGTCGGAACAGTGGTTAAACGATTATTCGACATTGTTCAACCAACGAACGCCTACTTTGGGGAAAAAGATTTTCAACAACTGCAAATTGTAAAAAAATTAGTAGAAAAAGAAAAACTTCCTGTACGCATCATCGGTTGTCCAATTCACAGAGAAGCCAACGGATTAGCCATGAGTTCACGCAATACGCGTTTAACCGATGACCAACGAAAAGAAGCCGCCCTTATTTTCAAAACTCTTCAAACTGCCAAACATCTTTTTGGCACGAAATCTGCAAGAACCGTTTCGGAATTTGTAACCAAAACATTTCAAAATCATCCCATTTTCGAATTAGAATATTTTGAAATCGCCGATGAAGCCACGTTAAAATCGTGCATTCGAAAAAATAAAAACACAAAATACCGTGCTTTTATTGCCGTTTTTGTTAACAATATTCGATTAATAGATACTTTTTCACTTAATTAATTTAACTTTGCCCCATGCAAATTCAAGTTGTAAAATCAAAAATCCACCGCGTTAAAGTAACGGGTGCCGATTTAAATTATATCGGTAGTATCACTATCGACGAGGCCTTAATGGATGCCTCAAATCTTATCGAAGGAGAAAAAGTTGCCATCGTTAACATCAATAATGGTGAGCGTTTTGAAACGTATGCAATAAAAGGCGCCAAAAATTCGGGCGAAATTACATTGAACGGTCCGGCTGCCCGAAAAGTCCAAGCAGGCGATATCATCATTATCATTTCGTATGCCACATTAGACTTTGAAGAGGCAAAAACATTCAAACCTTGGTTGGTGTTCCCAGATGAAACGAACAACCAACTAAAATAATCTTTTGAAAACTGCGATAAGCAAATTTTTATCTATTGTAATTCCTTTATTAATAGGAGTTGGGATTATCTATTATCAATTTACTACCCTCTCTGAAACCGAATTAGAAAAAATAAAAGCGTGTTTCGTCAAAGCCAACTACAACTATATTTATCTATCGCTTTTCATTTCTATTTTAGGATTTTGGTTCAGAGCCTATAGATGGAAATTTTCGTTGACCCATTTGGGCTATCAAACATCATTTTCGAATAATTTATTTACGGTTTGTGTATCCTATCTCGTCAATTTGACCATACCTCGCTCTGGTGAAATCTCTCGGGCCTTACTACTAAAAAAATACGAAGATGTGCCATTTGACAAGGCATTCGGGACTATCATTGCCGAGCGAATTGTTGATTTACTTATCTTTTTTTTGTTTGTAATCGTTGGATTTGCGTTTCAATTTGACACGCTGTATCAGTTTATTCTCAAACAAAATATTCCAATTCAAACTATTTTTCTATACGGATCGATTGCTCTAGTTGGTTTTATCGCATTTATATTCATATGGGTGCGAGCGGAATGGAGCATCATCACAAAAATAAAAAAGAAGCTTTCCGGACTGATAGAAGGCATGAAAAGCGTCTACCAAATGAAAGATAAATGGTGGTATATTCTACATTCTTTTGCCATTTGGACCTGCTATTTAATGATGTTTTACGTGACCATTTTTGCGCTGCCTGAAACTTCATCGATCTCTTTTGATGTTGTAATCATGGGTTTTATCTTTGGAAGTTTGGCTGTCGGATTTACCAATGGTGGTTTGGGCGCTTATCCCTTGTCCATCGCATTAATTTTCTCTTTGTACGGAATTAGTAATGACATCGGCACTGCATTTGGTTATTTAGTTTGGACATCGCAGACTTTACTTACTATTTTCCTCGGTTTACTATCCTATTTGTTGTTACCACTCCTAAATAAAAAATAAATTATTATATTGCTTGGGTTTTAAACTTGTTTTTTAGTTCAAAATATATAATTATGAAAAAATCAATCTTCCTGTTTTTGGTCTTTATTAGCTTTTCATTGCAATCTCAAACCATAACCGACACTATTTCTTCCGCTAGTTTGAAAGAAAAACGAGAAATTCTAATTTCACTGCCCGAATCCTATGAACCTGGTTCTAAAAGAAGTTACCCTATGTTGGTTTTGTTGGACGGCGACTATTTGTTAAGTCCTTTTCAAGGCGCACTACGTTATGGAAACTATTGGGATGATTTGCCCGAGATGATTATCGTTGGTATCACTCAAAATAAAAATGGTGAACGCTTTGATGACTGCACTACAGACAATGAAACAGGTCTTCCAGAAGGCAAAGGAGAACGATTCTATGAGTTTGTGGGCGGCGAAGTCGTCAATTACATACAATCAAAATATGGCGCATCAACCTTTAAAATTATTGCCGGTCACGATTTAACTGCAGGATTTATCAACTACTATTTATACAAAGACAATCCTATTTTTAACGGTTATATTGTTATTAGTCCGGAGTTGTCTTTAGGAATGGAATCGAGCATTCCTGACCGATTGAACTCGATGCCAAAAAACATTTTCTACTATCTTAGCTTAGCAGACGGCGATATTAAGAAAATGAAGGAAGCAACTCAATTGCTCCACCAAAACATCAGCACTGTGAAAAGCGATAATCTGTATTATAAATATGATGAAATTCCAAATTCCTCACATTATTCATTAGTGTTGCATTCGATTCCGAAGGCACTTTATCATTTCTTCGCTACTTATCAACCTATTTCGACAACAGAATATCAAGACAAAATCGTAAAACTACCCGGCGGTTTTGTTGAATATCTTAAAAATAAATACGAAGTTTTAGAAAAAACCCTGGGCATAAAATTACCTGTTCGACTGAATGATTTCAGAGCTATCGAATCGGCAATTGTAAAAAACAAAGCCTTTTCCGAATTTGAACTACTGGCGCAAATGGCTAATAAAAGTTATCCGCGAACCATGTTAGGCGAATATTATATGGGACGATTTTACGAAGCAGAAGGCGATTTTAAACGGGCAGCAAAATCGTATCAAAATGCCTTTACTTTAGAAGCAATTGGCGAATTGACCAAAGACATGATGCTTGAAAAAGCAGATGAACTAAGAAGCAAACTTAAAAAATAACCATCCGCACCACACACCGAAATAGTCAGTAATCCATGTCAAAAATTAAAACTTCGTTCTTCTGCCAAAATTGTGGCACCCAATATTCGCGATGGCAAGGTCAGTGCAATTCCTGCAAAGAATGGAACACCATCGTAGAAGAAATAATTCAAAAAGAAGAAAAAACGGCATGGAAAACAGAAACATCTTCGGTAAAAAAAGCAACAAAACCTTTATTAATTAAGGAAATTGACGCGACTCAAGAAGTGCGCATGGACACTACGGATTCTGAATTGAATCGGGTGTTGGGCGGCGGCATTGTTCCTGGCTCACTGACACTTTTGGGTGGCGAACCGGGCATCGGAAAAAGCACCTTACTGCTTCAAATTTCGTTAAAACTACCCTACAAAACATTATACGTTTCGGGCGAAGAATCTCAGAAACAAATTAAAATGCGCGCCGAACGCATCAATCCGAATAGCGATCGTTGCTATATTTTAACGGAAACCAAAACTCAAAATATCTTCAAACAAATTCAAGAAATCGAGCCCGAAATTGTGATCATCGATTCGATTCAAACCTTACATACCGATTTTATCGAATCGTCGGCTGGAAGCATTTCCCAAATTAGAGAAACCACTGCTGAACTCATCAAATTTGCCAAAGAAACCAACGTTCCTGTTATTTTAATCGGACACATTACCAAAGACGGAACCATCGCCGGACCCAAAATTTTGGAACATATGGTCGACACTGTTTTGCAATTTGAAGGCGATCGCAATCACGTCTATCGCATTTTACGCTCGTTAAAAAACCGTTTTGGTTCAACAGCAGAACTCGGAATCTATGAAATGCTTGGTTCGGGTTTGCGCGAAGTGTCCAATCCTTCCGAAATTTTGATTTCTCACAACAACGAAGAACTTTCGGGAACCGCTATTGCCTCTACTTTAGAAGGTATGCGTCCCTTGATGATTGAAATTCAAGCTTTGGTTTCCACCGCTGTGTACGGTACTCCACAACGAAGTACAACGGGCTACAATGCCAAACGATTGAATATGATTTTGGCTGTCTTAGAAAAACGAGCCGGATTTCGATTGGGTGCGAAAGATGTGTTTTTGAACATAACAGGCGGAATTTCTGTCGATGATCCAGCGATTGATTTAGCTGTTGTTGCTGCCATCTTATCATCCAACGAAGATATTGCTATCGATAAAGGATTTTGCTTTGCAGGAGAAGTCGGGCTTTCGGGCGAAATTCGTCCCGTGAACCGCGTAGATCAGCGCATTCAAGAAGCAGAGAAATTAGGATTTTCAACTATTTTTGTATCTAAATACAACAAGATTTCCATTAAAAATCCGTTAATAGCAATTAAATTGGTCGCGAAAATTGAAGATGTTGCCAGCGAATTATTCGGTTAATAAAAGCAATCTATGAAAACAAAAGGACTTTTAATACTAGGTGTACTTCTATTGCTAACCGCGTGCGAAACCTCATCCATTTTTAACAAAAAGGTGGATTTTACAAAAAATCAGTGGCCCAAATCCACCACAAATGCATTTGTGTTTGAAGTAACCGACGACTCCAAAAATTACGACGTCACCTTTTTACTTAGACATGTATTCGATTACCAATTCGACAGCATTCCGCTTTCTTTCACTTGGATTAAACCCGATGGAAGCCAAGAAATCATCCCGATTTCACTTGCAATCAAAGATAAAAATGGTAAAGAATTAGGCGAATGTGCTGGAGATATTTGCGATCTTAAAAAGGCAATTTTATCCAACATAAAATTACCTAAAGGCACCAACGAAATCATCGTCCAACATAGTTTTAATTATGCTTATTTGCCTAACATCATACAAATTGGCCTTGATGTGAGCAACACAAATTAACAGAATTATGAAGTCGCTCGAGTCTATACTGCAACATGTAAACACGTTTCATGAATTAGGAGAAACCATTCAAGCAGCCGAGTTTACCTTAAAAGAATTTGGCTTAGAGCATCCAAACCTAAAAGGATTTGAGTTGCGTGAAAGAGCATCAAGCTTAATTGTTTTAACAACTGAAGGAACTTTTGGTGAACCTCAAATAATAAGAATCCCAGAAAACGCCTTTGATTATGAGTTCATTTTGATGTTGAACTTATTAGCACATGAAATGGTGCATGTAATTCAAAAAAGTAAGGGGAATTTTGTTTTAGACAAAAACGAACGCGAATGGCAAGCCTATTACGAAATGCTCTTTCATAAAATTTTTCCTCAAATTCCCAATGCGAGTGATGTTCAACTCATACACAATTGCAAAAAGGGTTTACATTATTATGATCGAATGGAGAAAGGTGGTGAGCTGCAACAAAAATATGCAGCGCAAAAAGAGGAAGTGGAAGCGCTTTTGGCTGAGTTGGAAAATAAAAAATAATTAAGTTAGCTTCTTAAAAATCTTTCTTCAATACCTTTTGTTCCTTTTGTGTTTACTAATTTTTACTCCAAAAGTCACAAAAGATTAAATAACGTGAATTCGATGTCTTTTTTATAGAAACTAGTAATAATAATTAAGTTGAATTTAATTTGTTTAGCCACGAATTCACGAATAACATCCTAGTTGATCAAAAATTAGTTCATCTGCGATGAAAATTCGAATAAAATCAAATGTTTTCAATCGTTAATTAGTTAATTCGTGGCTGTAAAATATCGTATTACGCCAGACTCACGTTACTTAAATTTTTGCAGAAAATCTTCTTTGTAGGTTGGTGAAACCTCTATTTCGGCGGCATCGTGAAGCGTTACGAATCCGCCTTTATTATACGATTTTACAAAATTCAAATTGACGATGTGCGATTTATGTACGCGCATAAATGGAAACGGCAACAGCTCTGAAAAGTGTTTTAAAAACCGACAGACCATTTTTTTTGTGCCATTCGACAAATAAATATCCGTAAAATTTCCGTTGCCACGAAGACGGACAATTTCTTCCATTTTGACTACTTCAAAACCTCCTATGGTTGGTAAAATAACTTGCTGCTTTTCGGGTTTGGTTTCGCGAAAATTCTCTACAATGATTTTATTTCGATTGAACAATTCGTTGTTGATGATGTGTTGCTGGACTTTATTCACCGCCACAATTAATTCTTCGATATCCGTTGAGTACCGATAAAGAAGTAACCATCGAATTGTTGGACGACGGAAAAGCCAAAGTCAATACCGAAACTGGAATTTTAACATGGGAACTTAAACTCACCGCCAACGAAACCAAGAAAATACGAATCAGCTATAAAGTCAAATATCCAAAAGACAAGATTATTGATAATTTGTAGCCTAACTCAAGCATCCTAAGGTCGCCGATTTTAGGATGTTTTGTTTTTATGTCATTGTCGCTGAAATAGTTTACTTTTTTTTTATAAATTTACGTCCTACTTACTTTAAAATTCATGCTATGAAAAAATTATTACTTTTAGGACTGACATTGATTTCTTCAAGTCTATTCTCACAAACCATTGCAGTGCAGAGCTATGCAACCGGATTTACAAATGCCTTAGAACTTACACATCCAGCCAATGACACGCGCTTTTTTGTGGTGCAACAAGGCGGTTTAATCCGAATTGTGAATGCAAACGGAACTGTAAATGCAACTCCGTTTCTGAATTTATCTTCTTTAATTAGTACGGGAAGTGAGCGCGGATTACTTGGCCTTGCGTTTCATCCCAATTATGCTACCAACGGTTTATTCTACGTAAATTACACCAATACAAGTGGCAGCACCGTTATTGCTCGCTATTCGGTGAGTGCCAATCCAGATATTGCCAACACTGCTGGAACTATCTTAATGACCATCAGTCAGCCGTATTCTAATCACAATGGTGGTTCATTAAAATTTGGTCCAGACGGATTTTTATATATCGGAATGGGCGATGGCGGAAGCGGCGGCGATCCAGAAGGATATTCTCAAAATTTGAGTTTAACTTTTCCTAACGTATCCACCAATCCAAGCCGCATTTATTTAGGTAAAATGCTACGCATCGACGTCGACACTACTTTTGGTTCGTTAAATTACGGATTTCCAGCAACCAATCCATTCGTGGCCGAAGCTGGAAAGCAAGAAATTTGGGCTAGAGGACTGCGTAATCCATGGAAATTTTCATTCAACCGATTGACGGGCGATTTATGGATCGGCGATGTGGGACAAAATAATGTCGAAGAAATCAATAAAGTGGTTACTCCAGTTCCGAATACAGGTATGAATTTCGGATGGCGTTGTTACGAAGGAAACGTTGCATACAATACATCAGGTTGTGCAGCGGCTTCGACTATGGTAAGTGCGTTTGCTCAATACACACATTCAGCTACTGGCGGATGCTCAGTTACGGGAGGTTATGCGTATACCGGAACAACCTACCCTAATTTTGCAAATAAATACTTTTTTGCTGATTATTGTTTGAACCGAATCAGTTATGTAAACACAACCACTGGAGTGATTACGCATTCGCCAAACCTAACGGGAACAAGTGGAATTCGTTCGTTTGGAGAAGACATTAATGGTGAATTATACTTTACTAATGGAAGTACGATGTACCGACTCATCGATTCAAGTTTCTCGACCTCTGAATTTGCAGATGCAGGTTTTTCAATGTCACCTAACCCTGCAAAAAACACGTTTACCATAAAAAGTAGCACAACAAATTTTGCTACTAGTGTTCAAATGCATGATTTGACTGGGAAATTACTTTTGACACAATCGCTAGAAAACGCACCCGAAAATAACATATCCATTGCTTCGCTTTCTAAAGGAATTTATATGGTTACCGTTGAAACCACTAATGGAACAAGCCATACAAGTAAATTGGTGGTTGAGTAACTCATCATTTATCTACTAACTAAAAAGCACCCGAGTTTTCAGGTGCTTTTTTTTATACTTTCCGATTGTAAATTACGGCGCTGGATTCGGATGCGTTTCCTGAATCTTTTCAATCTCAACGAGTATTTCTTTTGATAATACTACATCAAACGCATCGATATTTTCTTGTAATTGTGCTAACGAAGTCGCTCCAATAATCGTCGAAGTCACAAACGATTGTTGATGTACAAATGCTTCCGCCAACTGCACTAAAGTCAGTCCGTTTGCATCGGCTAAGTTTTTGTATAACTGAGTCGCTTTAAAACAATTTTCGTTGGTATAACGGGTGAAATTAGGAAACAATTTCAGTCTTGAATTCTCTGGAAAACCCTGTAAATATTTGCCTGATAAAAATCCGAACCCTAAAGGTGAATACGCCAATAAACCAACGTCTTCGCGCATACAAATTTCAGACAAACCGACTTCAAACAAACGGTTCAATAACGAATACGGATTCTGAATGGTAGCAATTCTTGGTAAATTGTGTTTTTCGCTTTCGTGTAAAAAACGCATGACACCATACGGATTTTCGTTGGAAAGACCAATGTGTTTGATTTTCCCTTCTTGGATTAATCCGTCGTATACGGTCAAGACGTCGAAAATGTTGTCTTGCCATTGTGAATCGATTTCGGTTACACCGCGTTTTCCAAACATATTCATGATGCGTTCGGGCCAATGCATTTGGTACAAATCGATGTAGTCGGTTTGTAGATTTTTCAAACTCAATTCTACCGCTTCATGAATGCTTTTTTTAGAGAAATCCAAGGGCTTTCGAATGTACTCCATACCGCGATTCGGCCCCGCAATTTTCGTTGCTACGACCAATTTTTCACGTTCAGAAGCACCAATTTTATGCAACCAACTTCCGATATACCGTTCAGTACTGCCGACAATTTGAGCATTTCCGCCAATTGGATACATTTCAGCTGTGTCGATAAAATTGACTCCTCGTTCGACGGCATAATCCAATTGGTCGTGCGATTCGGCTTCCGAATTCTGATTGCCAAACGTCATGGTTCCGAGGCAAATTTTGCTGATTTTTAGATTGGTATTGGGAAGTGTCGTGTAGTTCATGGTACTAATTAAAGCGCAAAGATACAAAGGTAGCACGCGTATTAAAAAGAAAAAAGTTCAAAGAAATCTCTGAACTTTTTAAACTATTAAACAACGTTGAACTATTGAACTCTTTTACAGCTCATTCAACATTTTAGAAATCTCGTCTAATTTTGGTGTCAAAATAATTTCGATTCTTCTATTTTTTGCTTTTCCTTCGGGTGTATCGTTGCTCATTAAGGGGGCGAATTCTCCACGACCAGCAGCCGTCAAATTGTCTTTTTTGATGCCTTTGTTTTCGGACAAAATATTCACTATAGCAGTCGCTCTTTTGGTCGATAAATCCCAATTGTTTTCGATTCCACCACCTATATTTCCTAAAATTTTGTCGTCGTCAGTATGGCCTTCAATCAACACCGAAATATCTGGGTTCTGTGCTAGTACTTTCCCCAACTCGACAACTGCTTTCTTTCCTTCAACTCCAACCGCCCAACTTCCGGTTTGGAACAACAATTTGTTTTCCATAGAAACGTAGACTTTACCATTTTTTTGTTCGATGGTTAGTCCTTTTCCTTCAAAGGCGTTCAAGGCTTTTGACAAGGTTTCTTTGAGTCGCTTCATGCCCGCTTCTTTCTCGGCCATCATGGTTTCAAGTTCGTTCAAACGTTGTGAACTCGACTCTAAATCTTTTTTCAATTTATTCAAACGCTCTTGCTCTGCAGCCAAGGTTTTTTCTTTGGCTTCTAATTGCGCTAATAACTCGCGGTTTTTGTTGATGTTGGCTGTTAATGCTTCGTTGCTGTCTTTTTCTAACGCGTTATACGAATCCTGAATGGTTTTCAAGCTTTTTTGAGACGCCGCGTAATCGGCAGCCAATTTATCGCGTTCGGCTTTTAATTTGTCGTATTCCGATTTTAGAGCGACGCCGTCATTTTCTAATTTGGTTTTTGCCTTTTGTAAATCGGCGTTATCGTCGGCTAGCTTGCGATTTTCCTTTTTTAAATCGGTGAATTTGTTCTCTAAGTCGTTGTAAATCTTTTTGGAAACGCACGAGGTTGAGAGCGCCAAAACTAGTAATCCAAGTGAAATTTTTTTAATCATTTTAAAAATTTTATTTTAACAATAAAGCGATACTTTTTCAAACCATTAAGAGATTAAGTTGCATGAAGTCTTACTTCACTTAACTATCTAAATGGTTTACTAATTTGTATTGTCTCAAAATTAAAGCTTCAAAAGGGTAATTCGTCTAATGAAAAATATTGTTATTGACATTGTTATTGACATTTTACAGCCCTAGCCGTGACCAATTTATCGGCGGGCAGGTGGAAGCGAAACCCCTTTTGCGCTAAAAATGGCGCATTTTCTTGGTCCAAAAAAGCGACCAACTGAAGCTCTTTTTGGGGTTAGAAAAGCGCATTCTTAGATTGCTTCGTCCCCCGAAATACGAGGCTAGCTCTCGCAATGACAGAGTGCAGCGGACAGTGCGATTGGCTTCTAATCAATTTCCAACACAACTGGACAATGATCGGAGTGTTTGGCTTCGGGTAAAATCACGGCGCGTGTCATTCGATCTTTTAGATTTTCAGAAACTAGATTGTAATCGATGCGCCAACCTTTGTTGTTTCCTCGTGCTCCTGCCCGATAACTCCACCACGAATATTGGTGTGGTGATGTGTTAAAATGGCGGAAACTATCTACAAATCCGCTTTGCATGAACTCATCCAACCAACGTCGTTCGGAGGGCAAAAATCCTGAAACGGTGGCGTTTCGAATCGGATCGTGGATGTCTATGGCTTGATGACAAATGTTGTAATCGCCGCAAATGATTAGGTTGGGAACCTCTTTTTTGAGGTGGTTGATGTAATTTTGAAATTCGCGCATGTACATGAATTTGTGTTCCAACCGGTCCGTATTGGTTCCAGAAGGCAAGTACAAACTCATGATGGACATGCCATCAAAATCAACGCGCAGGTTTCTGCCTTCAAAATCCATGTGCTGAATTCCGGTTCCGAAAACCACATTGTTGGGCTCGGTTTTAGATAAAATGGCCACACCGCTATAGCCTTTTTTTTCGGCTGGGAAATAATACTGATACGGATAACCCGCTGCGGTGATGTCTTCGGTTGGGATTTGCTCTTCATGCGCTTTGATTTCTTGAAGACAAATTACGTCGGGATTGGCATGTTGTAACCAATCTAAAAACCCTTTAGAAATGGCGGCTCGAATGCCATTTACGTTGTACGAAATGATTCTCATAGTGTGGATATATTGATGTTCAAAAATAGCGAAAAAGAGTAAAATAATTTCACTCGATATTAAATAACATGAGTTCGATATAAAAATTTCTTTTTCTGCCACTAATGCACGAATTTACACTATAAGCATATGATTTTATTCAAATGTTCATCGTAGATGAACTAATAATTGATTTACGAACAGATTAATTCGTGCATTACTTCGTCTGTTCGCTGCGCTCGAGTCGTGGCCAAATAAATAAAATTTAACTTTATGATTAATAATGTCTTAAAAAGATAACAACTGACTTAAGGTTAAATAATAGGATTTGTTTAACTTTTTTTGATTTGTTCTACTATTTCAAAAACCCTTTCGATAAGATTTACTATATTTGTTTCTTGCTCAATAAACAAATCATTCAATGGGTTTAGTCACTGCCAAAGAAGTTGCAAAAGCAATAAACGCGGATAAATATGGGGTTTTTGGCACTTTCGCCGGTTGGTTACTGATGAAAGTTTTAAAAATCTCAACTCTTAACAAATTGTACGACCGAAACAAACATTTGAAAGATGTTGAGTTTTTGAATGCCATTTTGGATGAACTCCACATTAAATTCGAGATTCCGGAAGAAGATTTTAAACGATTACCCAAAGACGGCGCGTACATTACCATTTCGAACCATCCGTTGGGTGGAATTGACGGAATTTTACTGCTCAAATTAATGCTCGAAAAAGAGCCCAACTTCAAAATTATTGCGAACTTTTTGTTGCACCGTATTGAACCCATGAAGCAGTACATCATGCCGGTCAATCCGTTTGAAAATCATAAAGATGCCAAATCGAGTGTAATCGGAATTAAAGAAACGTTACGTCATTTGAGTGATGGAAAGCCACTCGGAATGTTTCCTGCGGGAGAAGTCTCTACCTACAAAGACGGCAAACTTGTGGTCGACAAGGCATGGGAAGAAGGCGCAATTAAAGTGATACGGAAAGCACAAGTTCCAGTTGTCCCAATTTATTTTCACGCTAAAAATAGTCGCTTATTTTATTTGCTTTCTAAAATTGGTGAAACACTTAGGACGGCCAAACTACCATCAGAATTATTCACTCAAAAACACCGTGTGATTAAAGTTCGCGTGGGAAAACCCATTTCGGTTGCCGAGCAAAACGACCATGGTACGATTGAAGAATACTCCGAATTTTTACGGAAAAAAACCTATATGTTGGCCAATTCGTTTAACGAAGACCATAAATTATTGACGGTTCCGAATTTGAAAAGTCCGAAGAGCCCGAAGAAAATTGTAACGCCTGCCAACCAAGAAAAAATGGTGGAAGAAGTAGCGAATCTAAGAAAAACCGACTGCCGTTTTTTTCAAAGTAAAAATTACGAAGTGTTTTTTGCAGAAGCCAAATCCATTCCTAATGTATTGCACGAAATTGGTAGATTACGTGAAATTACATTTCGTGAAATTGGTGAAGGAACCAACGAATCAATTGACTTAGATAAATACGACACGTATTACCGTCATATGTTTTTGTGGGATGAGACATCCAAAAAAGTTGCAGGTGCATACCGCATGGGATTGGGCTCGGAAATTTTCCCCGTTTATGGTATGGAAGGTTTCTATTTGAATGATTTGTTTCGGTTTGAAAGCGAATTGCACGATATGATGAAAAGTTCTATTGAAATGGGACGCGCGTTTATTGTTAAGGAATACCAGCAAAAGCCGATGCCTTTATTTTTATTATGGCGCGGTATTATTCATACTACCTTGCGTTATCCAGAGCATAAATTTTTGCTAGGTGGCGTGAGCATCAGCAACCAATTTACTGATTTTTCGAAATCGCTGATGATTGAATTCATGAAGTCGAACTACTACGATCCGTATATTGCGCAGTATGTTCATCCGAAAAAAGAGTTTAAAGTAAAACTAAAAGACGCCGACAAAGATTTTATTTTTGATGAAGCTGAAGCGGATTTGAATAAATTTGATAAAATTATTGACGAATTGGAACCTGGTAATTTGAGATTGCCGGTTTTGATTAAAAAGTACATCAAACAAAATGCTCGTTTGGTTGCGTTTAATGTCGATCCGTTGTTTAATAATGCGATCGATGGCTTGATGTACATTCGGATTGCCGACATTCCAGAGAGCACAATGAAACCCGTTATGGAAGAGTTTCAAGCCGAATTGGAACGCAAAGAAAAGGGGTAATTACCGCCACATGGACTCTTTTAGAATTTCGTCCAACGAATGACTTCTCACAAACAAAACTAATCGGACTAAGTGATAGCTCGCTAGAAAAATAGCCAGCCCATAGGCTAATTTGCGGTGGTACAAATACTTTTGAAAGTAGTCTTTTTTAGTACGTAATTCCACCAAAAAAAGTACAATTACAAAAAACGAAAAGGTAATTACAGCTGGACCTAAAATATGGTATTCGATGCTTTTTAGCAGATTTCCTTCGTAAAAATAGACCATCGATTTAGTGATTCCGCACGATGGACATGGCATCCCAGTTAATGCTTTTAACGGACAAAGCGATTGATCGGTTTTCAAATGATCATCATCATTCGAAACCATCAAAAAAAACGGTATTAGTAGTGTGAGTAACGCACCAATAATACCGTAAGTTTTATATTTTGTTCTTTTTTCTATTTGTACAATCTATTGATATCACCTTGCACAATCATCGCTGCAGCGAAAGGGAAAAATAAACCAAGAACCAATAACAAAGTCGATTGGTCTTTTTGCAATTCGCCCGTCAATTGATATACTTTTGGCATACCTTCTTTTCCGGCGATGTAGTAAAAATACAAGTTTACGGGTAAACAACATCCGGCAAAAACCGCTACCGGTGTAGAAATGATTTCTCTTTCTACTACTGCGTTCAATACTTCTGCAATTTTGATGTTCCAGTAAATCAAGTACAAGCCACAAGTGATGAAGCTTAGTAGCAATACAATTATAGGATCTACTTTAAATTCGGGAATGTTTTTAGGCTTATTCCAGTCTTCTTGTGGGGTTTCGATTACTTCCATGATATATTTTTTGGTTAGTGATGGCTAAAATAATAAATTTACTTAAATAGGTCATCATTTAGGCTCCGAAAGTTCAATTTTATTTCCATCTGGATCTAAAATCCAACCAAAGTTACCATAATCATAGGATTCCATTTCGCCCACAATGGTAACGCCTTCTTCTGTCAACACTTTCAATAATTCTTCTAGATTATCTACGCGATAGTTCACCATAAATGGTTTTTCACTCGGATTGAAATATTTTGAATGGGCATCAAAAATGGTCCACTGTGTCATACCATCGTTCCCTTCTTTGTCTTTCCATTCAAACGACCAGCCGTAATCGCCTACTGGAATTCCGAGGTGCGTTTTGTACTATTCACTCATTTGTTTTGGGTTTTCGCTTTTGAAGAAAAAACCACCTATTCCTGTTACTCTTTTAATGTCTTTACTCATGTTTCTTGTTTTTTAATGCAAAACTGTCTGCCGGCAGGAAGGGACACAAAATTCTTAGTCAAGCCAAGTAGTTCAGCGCAAAGTTCGCAAAGGGTACTAGTTTATTTGTTTACGATGATGTAAATTTAAATACAATTTTAATTTATTTTACTCATACTTTTGAGTGATTTTATCAACAATCGTTTGTGCCAATTTAGTGTGACTTTCAACAGTCCAGCCTGCGATGTGTGGCGTTAAAATGACGTTTTCGGCTTGTAGTAAATACTCAAAAGGTTCCGGTTTTTCGGTGTCAATGAATAGATTTTCAAACGACAACTTTTCGTATTCTAAAACGTCTAAACCAGCACCGAGAATCTTTTCCGATTTTAAACTTTCGACCAAATCGGCGGTTACTACATTATTGCCTCGTGATGTATTGATGAACCAAAACGGTTTAGCAAATGCATTGATAAATGAAGCATTTACCATTTTATCGGTTTCGGGTGTCCATGGTACATGCAAACTTAGCACGTCGGCTTTGTGTTGCAACTCGGACAGTGAAACTTGTCGCCCATTTTCGTCGCCGATTCCAGCTATTAAATCATGAAAAATGACTTCAACATCGAATCCGCGTAACTTTTTAGCGAATGATTTACCCATGTTTCCGTACCCGATTAACCCCACGGTTTTGCCTTCAAGTTCAAAGCCGCGGTTGCCTTCGCGGATCCATTTTCCTTCGCGCACCAATCGGTCGGCACGGTTGAGTTTATTCATGATGGACAATAACATTCCGAGTGCGTGTTCGCCCACAGCGTTTCTGTTTCCTTCGGGTGCGGCTATGAGATGAACGCCTTTTTGTTGTGCGTAGTCGCAATCGATGCTTTCTAAACCTGCGCCCACTCGCGCAATAAATTGCAAATTAGTGGCTTTGTCTAAAAATGTTTTATCAATTTTAAACCGACTACGAATTACGATTCCGTGGTAGTTGTGGATCTTTGCTCCCACTTCTTCTTTGGTGGACGAAAAATCGGTATCGTTTTGGAAACCGGCACTTTCTAATTGTTCCAATAGTAATGGATGATTGGAATCGATGTGGAGGATTTTGATGTTTGTCATTGCGAGGCACGAAGCAATCTTCGGTTTCAAGTTGGAGTGTTAAAGGTAATTATTTTTTTGATAATCCTAACAGGTTTCCAAAACCTGTTAGGTTTGAAAGATGTGGTAAACATTATTATGATAGGCTCATATTTAGTTGTTAAAAAACAAATTTAGATGTTTATACCTAACAGGTTTGGGAAACCTGTTAGGAGATTGGAAACCTGTTAGGAAGAAAATACTTGTTTTCTAGCCCCGATTGAAATGGAAATCCTTTTATCAATTGCCTTGGGCTTTAGTCCATGGCAATTGATAAAAGATTGAAATGGAAAGCGGGACGAGTGTTCCTGATGAATTGGAAGATTGGTGCTTCTAATAAATAAGGATTGATTCAAAAGATTGCTTCGTTTCCCGAAAAGTCGGGACAACCTCTCGCAATGACAGATTAGCTTACGCTCTGTTCGCTGCGCTCGGGTGCTTCTTCCGATTATCATCGGAATCGCAATGACAGATTGCTTCGTTTCCCGAAAATCGGGACAAGCTCTCGCAATGACTAAAATCCTAAGATTAGTTTAGCGATGGAAAAGTAGATTAGAATTCCGAAGATGTCGTTGCTTGTGGTGATAAACGGACCGGTGGCGAGTGCGGGGTCGATTCCGAATTTGTCGAGTAAAAGCGGAATGGATGTGCCGATGAGTGAGGCGATTATGATTACCGAAACTAACGCGATGGTTACGATGAGACCGATATTTGTTTCAACGCCAAGCAGAAAATGACTGCCTAAAAAAAGAAGTGAGGCGAGAATTAATCCATTTAATAAACTGAGGGAAATTTCTTTAAGCAAACGATTAACAATGGTTCCGCTGATGCTGTGATTGGCCAATCCTTGAACAATAATCGCCGACGATTGAACACCTACGTTACCCGCCATTGCCGCTATCAGTGGCGTAAAGAAAAACAACTCCTTATGAAATTCCATCGCACCTTGAAAGGTTTCCAGAAGAGTTACACTAATCAACCCGCCGAAAAGCGCCAAAACCAACCACGGTAAACGCGCTTTGGTAAGTTCGATGATGCTGTCATCGGCTTCAACGTCTTGCGAGATACCAGCCGCTAATTGGTAATCTTTGTCGGCTTCATCCTTAATTACGTCTACAATGTCGTCGATGGTAATCCGGCCTACTAATCGGCCCATTTCGTCTACTACGGGAATAGCTTCTAAGTCGTATTTTTGCATGATGCGCGCCACCTCAACATTGGAAGCGTTGACACGAACCGAATCTACTTTTTTGATGTATACTTCGCTAATGGGCGTTTTGGTCGAAGTGGTCAATAAATCTTTGAGAGACAAGCGTCCTTTTAAACGGTTTTCGTCGTCTACCACATAGATGGAATGAACGCGCGTTACGTTTTCGGCTTGGATGCGCATTTCTTTTACGCAGGTAAGCACGTTCCAATTTTCATTGACTTTTACTAGTTCTTTTCCCATTAAACCTCCTGCGGTATCTTCGTCGTAGCGCAATAAATCGACAATGTCTTTGGCGTGTTCGACGTCTTCGAGTTCTGAAATTACCTCTTCTTTTTTGCTTTGAGGAAGTTCGGCGATGATGTCGGCGGCGTCGTCGGTATCCATTTCGTCCAACTCTTCCGCAATTTCTTTGGGAGAAAGAGCGTGAAGGATTTTCTCACGAACATCGTCTTCTAACTCTAGCAGTATTTCGGCCGTTTTTTCGCTGTCGAGTACTTTAAAAATATACGTTGCTTCGTCGATGTTTAACTCGTCGAAAATTTCAGCAATATCAGCGTGGTGCAAATCGTTCAACAACACTTCCAGTTCTTGGTCGTTTTTTTGATGAATGAGTTGCTCGATTTGCTCTAAGAGCTCTTTGCTGATTTTAAACTGCATTGGCTTCTATTTTTTGTGTCAGTTCTATAAATTGCTCGACGGATAATTGCTCTGGTCTGAGGTCAAAGATAGTATCTTCTCTTAAATTATCGGACAAATTTAGTGATTTTAAGCTATTGCGCATGGTTTTTCTGCGTTGTTGAAAAGCCGTTTTTACCACGGTAAACAACAATTTTTCGCTGCAAGGCAAGGTGTAATTTTCTTTTCTGCGCAAACGCATTACGCCTGATTTTACTTTGGGTGGCGGATCAAAAACGGTTTCATCTACGGTAAAAAGATATTCGGCATCGTAAAACGCTTGGGCTAAAACCGATAGGATTCCGTATACTTTGCTTCCTTTTTTGGAGCAAATACGTTCGGCGACTTCCTTTTGAAACATACCTGAAAACTCCGGGATTTGATTGCGGTATTCGAGAGCTCGAAATACAATTTGAGTGGAAATATTATAGGGAAAATTGCCGATGATGGCGAATTGTTTTCCGTCGAAAATTTCGTTGATGTTATACTTGAGGAAATCTTTTGAGATGATTTTATCTTTGAGTTTGGGGTATTTTTCATCGAGATACGCCACCGATTCAGTGTCGATTTCAATAACGTACGTTGTGGTGGGTTTTTCTAATAAGTATTTGGTCAACACGCCCATTCCGGGACCAATTTCGAGTACATTTTCGTAGCCTTGAAACTGCAGTGTATCGGCAATGGCTTTGGCGATTGATTCGTCTTTTAAGAAATGTTGTCCGAGATGTTTTTTGGCTTTTACTTTTTCCATGGTCATTGCGAGGCACGAAGCAATCTCGCTTATTTTTTCGTTAGTATTTGATACAAAATTATTTCTTAAAAAGGCGCAAAGACGCAAAGGTTTTTTAGAAATTATTTCTCGCAAAGATACAAAGTCGCAAACTATTTAATTCGACTGAAAAAACTCCGAAATCATTTCGAGTTCAGTGCGGAAGGCCAGCATTTTGTCGCCAAAAAGTCGGTTTCCTTCGGCGCGCAAACGTGTAGCATCTTCGTCGTAATACCGTTGTAAAGTTTCTTTGCTATCCGTGGTGTACTGAATAGCATAGGTAATGCCACCCATTTCTTCTTCCACCAAAACTTTGACCATTCGGGCAGAGGTAAATTTACCCGTCGCGAGCACGTCGTTAATGTGTTTGGTTTGCATCCAATTCATCCATTGGTCGTGAACGCTTTCGTGGATATTGATGGTTACGTTGTATAAAATCATTTTCTATTGTTTGAGGGTTGAATCACCGAACATTTCTGTAGTAATTTTAACTGAACACTGTGCTCTGAACACTAAATATCTTTATCTCCACGCAATTGCCGGTATCGCTTCTGCGCATTGACAAAGAAAATACTGTCTTGATGGTTCATGATGATGTTTTCGTAGAGCGGTTTGGCATTTTCGGTGTCTTTGAGTTGGCTGTAAATTTCGGCCGAAAAATACAAGGCTTCGTCGATGTAAATGCATTCTTTGTGGTTGTCGAGGATGAGTTTATACTGACTCAAAGCTGCCGTGAAATCGTTTTGTTGTTCGTAGATTTTGCCTATTTTTAGCAAAGCAACGGGTTCAATCGGTTCACCTTTGTGTTCTTTCAAAATCGCTTGAAAAGCAGCTAATGCATCGGTAGTTTTGTTTTGAAACAGTAAAAAATCGGCACGAGCAAATTTCTTTAATGCGACTTGAGTGGAATCTTCCACTGTATTGTCAGAAATGAGTAAAAACAAATCGAGTGCATCATTGGCAATCAATTGCGTGGAAGCCGATTTCAGTACTTTCAACTGATGATTGGCCCATTCAAAGTCGGATTTGAAATAACTGGTTTTGGCAGTTTTAAAACTCGCTTCTTGTCCGAGTACATCGTTGTGCATATCCGTTTCAACCTGCGAATAATAAATCAAGGCTTGATTGAACTTTTCTTCGTACAAGAAGATTTCTCCCAACTCCATTTTCAACTCAGCCAACTGGTATTTGTTGAGTGGCATTTCCAAAGCATTCTTTAAAATGGTCTTTCCTTGTTCGGGATTTTTGAGTTTGAATGTGGCAAATTGGGCTTTGATTTTTATGAGCGCTAGCGAATACGGACTCACACCAAATTCCTTGATTAAATTATCCAATTCGGCATCAATTGCTGCATATTCTTTTTCGGTCGCTTTGGCGATTTTCATCTCCATTAAATACGAATGCGACTGAATCTGCAAGTCTAAATCTTGGGTATTGGCCAAAACAAATTCTAAAATTTCTTTAGCAATATCCGATTCGTTTTCTTCGATGGCCAATTGCGCTAAATTGACAATGTTAGCAAAGGTTTCCGGATTTCGTTTGTAAATGGACTTTTCTTGAATGAAGGCTTTTCCGTATTCCTTGGTCTGGGTATAGTACCAACTTAGGTATTCGTTCCAAAATACATCCTGGTCTTTTTGTGCTCGAAGCAAAAGTGCTTTTTTGAGCGAGTCGTTGAATGAAACGGTAGTGTCTTCAGTCATGAATCGCATCAATTGATTTTGAATCATCACTAAATTTTGTGGATTCTCAAACGATTCGACTAAAAACCGATCAATCATCGTATCCAAATCGCCTTTTTGTCCGTACAACAACGCCATTTGGTAGTTAAAATTGAACTTTGGTTCCACCTTTATTCCGGTTTCGTAGGCTTTCAATGCATAATCAATCAATCCTCTTTTTTCAAATTGATAGGCAATGCTGTACACTTCTGTGGGATTTTTAGCAATTTTATCGATGGCGTCTTCATAGAATTTATTGGCCTTGTTTTGGTCTTTTTGAAGTTGATAGTTGTACCCTAATTCGACTATGGTATTTCCTTGTTTGTACTTTGAAACGCGGTCTTGCAGCGCTTTTTCGGCTTTATCGTACTGTTGCAATTGCTGAAAACACTCGATGGTTCGGATGAAATAATTAAAATTTCCCGGTTGTGTTTTGAGTAATTCATCGTAATTGAGCAGTGCTTTTTCAAACTCACCTCGGTCGAAATAATTGTTCGCGAGTTGTTCGCTTTGCGCGTGAACAGCCAAAGTTAGGAACAGAAAAACGAGTGCGAAAATTTTTTTCATGCCAATTGTATTAAAAAACAATGTACCAAAATAACACATTTTGTGCTAATTTAGTACATTATTTAGTCTAAGATTAACTTTTAGTTTAAACTTTAATTTATTATATCGAAACCTGTGTACTTGCGCAGTACTTCTGGAATTACAATTCCTTCTGGCGTTTGATAATTTTCAATAATTCCGGCCATCACTCGCGGCAAAGCCAATGAACTTCCATTCAAGGTATGAGCGAGTTGATTTTTTCCATCTTTATCTTTGAAACGCAATTTCAAACGATTGGCTTGAAAGGTTTCAAAATTCGATACTGATGAAATTTCCAACCAACGATCTTGCGCGGTCGAAAACACTTCAAAATCGTAGGTCAAAGCCGACGCAAAACTCATATCGCCACCGCACAAACGCAAAATTCGAAACGGCAACTTTAATTCGCGCATGATTTCTTTGACGTGTTCGACCATTCCGTCTAAGGCTTGATAGGAATTGTCTGGATGCTCAATACGAACGATTTCCACTTTATCAAATTGGTGTAAGCGATTCAATCCACGTACGTGCGCACCATACGAACCTGCTTCTCTGCGGAAACACGGCGTATAACCCGTACACAAAACAGGCAATTCGCTTTCGTTGAGAATCACGTCTCTAAAAATATTCGTTACCGGAACTTCGGCGGTTGGAATAAGATATAAATCATCCAACCCAACGTGGTACATTTGTCCTTCTTTATCGGGCAATTGACCCGTTCCAAATCCGGATGCTTCGTTTACCAAATGCGGCACTTGGTATTCTAAATAGCCTGCATCGGTGTTTTTATCTAAGAAATAGGCAATCAACGCGCGTTGCAATTTGGCGCCTTTCCCTTTATACACCGGAAAACCCGCACCGGTAATTTTCACACCCAATTCAAAATCGATGATGTCGTATTTTTTTACTAATTCCCAATGTGGTTGAGCGCCTTCGTGCAAAACGGGAATGTCGCCTTCTTCAAATACGTTTACATTTTCTTCGGGCGTTTTCCCTTCTGGAACAAGATCAGCGGGAAGATTCGGAAGCAAATACATTTTTTGCGTCAATTCGGCTGCAAAATTTTCTGCTTTTTCAGAAAGTTCTTTTCCTTTTTCTCGGAGTTGAAGGGTTTTTTGCTTGAGAATTTCGGCTTTTGCTTTTTCACCGTTTTTCATTAACTCACCGATGTCTTTGGACAGTTTATTCGATTCAGATAAGGTGTTGTCTAATTCCACTTGAGCACTTCTTCGATGTTCGTCCAACTGAATTACTTCTTCAATGATGGTTTTGGCATCGATGTGCTTCTTAGCCAACGCTTGAATCACACTCTCTTTATGTTCTCTGATCACACTTAATTGTAACATGTCCTTTGTTTTTATGAAGATGCAAATTTAGGGAAATGATTTCTATTTTTTAGCACTTCTGAGTTTATAAATTTGTAGCCGTAAAGTTGTTATTTATCAATCTATTGCGATTTGCTTTCAAATAAAATTAGTACATTTGTTCAAATATTTAAAAAAATGCAAAAAACCTACTCTTTATTATTATTCTTGTTTTTTATCCCATTTAGTTTCGCTCAAAATCACGATTCGGATGTAGAAAACATTTCGGAAGCGGAAATGAAAGCCGCGAATGGCATCATGACTTTTGTTGTCAATCAGAATACATTAAATTACGATGTGACTCATTCTGAACTGCGACTCAACGTTGATCCAGCAGTCTATTTTGTGGCTGGTGTGGTGAAAAATACGGTTACAGCCCTAGAAAACACTGCGACTATTACCTTTGATTTGGCCAACGAAATGGTAGTAACATCTGCAAAAGTAAACGGAACCAACCTAGTGTATAACCAAAATGGAAACGATGAAATTGTAGTGACCTTGCCTACTCCGTTGAGTGCGGGAAGTTCTACTACTATTGAAATCACGTATTCTGGCGAGCCACCTGTAAGCGGATTTTCAGCCTTTGCAACGCAAACTCATGCGGGTACTCCAGTGATGTGGACGCTTTCTGAGCCTTTTGGAGCGCGCGATTGGTGGCCGTGTAAGCAAGATCTAAACGACAAAATGACCAGCGTTGATGTGTATATTACCGCTCCAGCTGCCTATGTTAGCGTTGCCAATGGATTACAGCAAAGTGCCGTGGTTAATGGAAACGGAACTAAAACCACCCATTTTACACACAATTTTCCTATACCTGCCTATTTGGTTGCTTTCGCCGTAACCAATTATCAGATTTATGAACAAACGGCCGGAATTGACACGCAATTTCCAATTGTAAATTATATCTATCCGGAAAGTTACGCAACTGCTACTACGCAATTAGCACAAACACTTCCGATTATGAATTTGTTTGAAACCTTGTTTGAACCGTATCCGTTTAAAGAGGAAAAATACGGTCATGCCCAATTTGGTTGGGGTGGCGGAATGGAACACACTACCGTTTCATTCATGGGAAGCTTTAACCGCAGTTTGATTGCGCATGAACTTGCTCACCAGTGGTTTGGCGATAAAATTACCTGTGGATCGTGGAACGACATTTGGTTGAACGAAGGCTTTGCCGAATATTTAAGCGGATTAGTAGTTGAAAATTTAGATGGCGATGCTAGTTTTACCACGTGGAAAACTTCAAAAATCACTTCGATTACCTCGCAACCAAGCGGAGCGGTGTATCTGACGGATACCGAAGCTACAAACGTGGGAAGAATATTCAGTTCGAGACTTACCTATAATAAAGGATCGATGGTGGTAAACATGTTGCGTTTCAAAATGGGTGACGCCGCTTTTTTTCAAGGAATGAAAAACTACCTTGCGGATACTAATTTGGCCTATGGTTATGCCATTACAACCGATTTACAAGATCATTTAGAAGCAACGTACGGTGGGAGTTTGGACGAATTTTTCAACGATTGGATTTACAATCAAGGCTATCCAACTTATACCATTACGGCGCAAAATTGGGGCGCTGGCTTGGCGCGAATTACGGTCAATCAGACGCAATCGCATTCGAGTGTTACTTATTTCGAAATGCCCGTTCCGATTCGGCTCTATGGTTCAGGTGGACAAACTTTTGATACGGTAGTCGACAATACATCCAATGGACAACAGTTCATCATCGCGGTTCCTTTTGTAGTGACTGATGTAGATTTCGATATCAAGAAAAACATCATATCCAAGAATAATTCGGCTACTTTGGGTAGTGAAAATTTCTCCATCGAAGAAGCAATCACGGTATATCCAAATCCTGCTTCTAGCGAAATACACGTTCAAATGCCTATGAACATTGAGTTGAATCGAATAGACATCTATAACAATTTAGGTCAGTTGGTCAGCACTTCTGACCGTCCCGATTTTTCAATAATTGATTTATCTAGTGGCGTACATTTTTTAACCATAAGCACATCCGAAGGGCGATATCATAAAAAAATTGTAAAAAAATAGCATTCTGCGCTATTAATACAAAAAAGTAAGGTGAAAACCTTACTTTTGTGCGTTTATAACTCAAATCACAACATGGATACTTTTGTACAAATCGCTCAAATCATATTTATTCTATCGGTATTGGTAATACTACACGAATTTGGGCATTTTATTCCTGCACGATTATTTAAGGTGAAAGTCGAAAAATTCTACCTTTTTATGGATGCTGGATTTTCACTTTTTAAGAAAAAAATCAAAGATACCGAATGGGGAATTGGATGGTTGCCGATTGGCGGATACGTTAAACTTGCCGGAATGATTGATGAAAGCATGGACAAAGAGCAATTGAAACAAGCGCCACAATCTTGGGAATTTCGATCCAAACCAGCTTGGCAACGATTGATCATTATGTTGGGCGGAATTACCGTGAACATTATTTTGGCGTGGTTCATCTATACCATCATGTACAGTACGGTAGGTCAGAAATACATTTCGACTAAAAAAATTCAGGAAAACGGACTTTCATTCGGAGCAGTCGGATTGAATGCAGGTTTTCAAAACGGCGACAAAATTGTTTCTGTGGATGGAAAATTGCAACCTAAATTCAATTGGTTGGTCGTAGATGTTTTATTGAGCGAAGAAATCGTAATTGATCGAAACGGCGAAACCGTAAAATTAAACTTGAATGATGATCAAATCAAACAGATTTTAGGTACTGAAGGTAAAGGGTTCATCAAGACCAGAGCACCGCTAAATCTTTTCTTTGTTGATAGTGTACACACTAAAAATGGTGTCGCGTTTCAAGAAAAAGACCTGCTTTTGGGAATCAATGATTCGAAGCTCGAATTCTATGATCAATTGAATGATTCGTTGAAAAAAAATCTGAACAAAGAGGTAACCATCTTAGTGTCTAGAAACGGACAAGAAGTAAAAGTTCCTGTAAAAGTCAGCAAAAAATTCTCTGAAAAAATCGACAGCATTACAACGGTAGATATCAAATCTAAATTTGAAAACTTATATGTAAAAGATGTAGTAAGCGATGGCAATGAAGGAATTTTATTAGAAGACGACGCAGTCATCGGAATAAAAGGTCAAAATATTGTCTACTACGATGAGTTTAAAGATTATCTAGAAGCGAATAAAGGCAAAAAAGTGACTCTTTCGATTGAACGAAATAAACAACCCATGACCGTAGACGCTTTGGTGGATGCTAAGGGCAAATTGGGTATTCAATTCGGTGAAAAAAAGATGAACAGCGAATATTTTATTACGAATAAAATGTCGTTTAGCGAAGCTGTTTCGGCCGCTGTAAAAGAATCGTGGATGATGTTTGTCTACAACATCAAACAATTCAAACTGATTTTAAAACCAAAAACACAAGCATACAAGCAAGTTAAAAGTCCGATTGGAATTACCCGTCAATTACCTACTTCATGGGATTGGGAATATGTGTGGAATTTCACGGCGATGTTTTCGATTGGATTGGCATTTATGAACCTACTCCCGATTCCGGGTTTAGATGGTGGACACGCCTTATTTACTATTGCTGAGATGGTTACTGGTCGCACGTTAAGCGAAAAAGCGATGGGTTATGTACAAACGGGCGGAATGATCTTTCTGCTCTCCTTGATGGCCCTGACCTTCGGAAAAGACATCTACGAAATCATCGTCGATAATTTTTTCAAAAAAGTTTAATTTTTATTTGCACAAAATAAAAAACGCCCTATATTTGCAACCGCTTAGCCGATAAGTTCAGGGCTAAATGAATATAAAAGTTCTATACAAACATACAGTTTCCTCCTTAGCTCAGCTGGTTAGAGCATCTGACTGTTAATCAGAGGGTCCTTGGTTCGAGCCCAAGAGGGGGAGCTACTAAAAGAAAGCCTTCACAGAAATGTGAGGGCTTTTTTGTTTTTACATGTCATACATTTGTAAAACAATTATATTTTTGATGATGGATGTTAATCATAATTTAATTCCTTTTGGCTATTTTCAAGATTTACTTGAAATTGATAAATTAAAAATTTTAATCAACCAATTTATTAATGACTGCATTAATGAACATGGAATGTCTTATACTAAAATAGACAAGACAAAAGGGGAAATTACTTATTTAGGGCAGTATCATGATAATTATGGCAACCCAGATGTTATAGGGGAAATTTTATATGATTTTGAGTCATATTTTGAGATTAAGATTATTCAAGAAAAATATAATGCTAAAACCAACTTCACAAATGCTCTTAGTCATATAATTAATCTAGGCCATCCAATAAATGAATTTCTCGAAATTTCTAGAACTATTTTAACAAATTTAGAATTAAGTAGTTTAATTTATTTTCATGAATATCCTTTTGTTAAAGATACTATTTCTGAATTATCTAGATATGTTGCTCAATATGATAGTTTTGGGACTAATGATTATACATATTCTAATCAAGCTTTTTCCTGGGATAATGAAGATAACGAATACAGAAAAAACTCTTTGATAAAATTATACAGATTAGTTGTAGTTAAATATAAATTGATAGAATGCAATAAAACTGATTTTTTCAATGCTTTTTCGAATGGAGAGGTCAAAAATGGATTAAAATGGATGCATTTAACAAATAATGGCGAAACCTGCAAAACTTCATTAATTTACTTTATAAATAGACTTCAAAAAGAAAATTTCATTATTGAAAGCAGTGGGAAAATATACAATGACAAAATTTGTTATGTTTTTCGAAATACAAAAGGAGTTGTTCTAGAAAATATAAGACATTCCAAAAGCAAATTAGAAAATAACTTTTATCAGTACGATTTTATAGATGATATTATCAACGACTTGATATAAACTTCTAATATAAATTACTCTAGCGTAACCCATACGTAACCCCTAGTCACCCTCATAGTTTTAAACCTTTGCAGAAGCCAAAACGAATTGGCAACTAATTTTTTTAACTATGAAAAAACACAATGAAGAGATCCTATCTCTAAACGAGGCAGCAAAGTTCCTCTGTGCCTCTAAGTCATTTATGTACAAAATGACCAGTCAAAAACTCATTCCACACTTCATTCCTAGTGGAAAGAAAATCTATTTCAAAAAGTCCGATTTGGAAAATTGGCTTCTCAAAAACAGAATACCACCTACTTCTGAACTTGAAACCGATACTGAAAGTTTTTTATGTCAAACTTCTAAAAAAATCTAAAAATGAGTGAATTTATCAAAGTAAAAGTCATAACCAAAGACAATGAAAAAATTAAATTTTTGGTAAAAAAATATAATACGAAAATTAAAATGTTCATTGAAAAAGAAAATAGTATTCAATCTGAAAAAACAATTGAAAAGATTAATAAGTCAAATGAGGCTTGTCTCCTGTTTGACTCATTAAAAGTTTATTATAATGAAGATGATAATGATTTTGAAAAAAATTCATTAATAAACTCTCTTGATAAAATAATCAAAGAAGCTAATTTTTTCGATAGCTACATTATAGAAAAACTATCAATAGGAATTCATTTATTACAAAACAGAAATATTGATTATCTGTTTAATAGAAGTTTTTATTTAATGAAAAACACTATTGGAATACATTATCAATATGATGAGGGATTAATTATAAATGGAAGCAATAGCAGTTGTTCTGGAATAATTCTGACGACTAGATTTAAAAATAATTTCACAGATGAAGCAATTAAAAAATGAAAGATGGCAAAAATTAGTATTATACTTCGAGATACTCAAAACAAAAATGGACTATATCCAATCGTATTGAGAATAATTAAAAATCGTAAAATCAAGATTATTACTTTGGGTATGGATTGTGAGAAATCAAATTGGGATGAGAAATCATCCCAATTCCATAAAAGTATGCCTAACCATATCCAAAAGAACCTTCTTCTTTCTAAACTGAAACAGAAAGCTTGGACCATTATTGACCA
>CAIUWH010000034.1 GCA_903902795.1 uncultured Bacteroidota bacterium | reverse complement strand
TGAATGCGAAAATGCACAAAAAAGAAGCAGAAATTGTAGCCGAAGCAGGTAATCCTGGCGTGGTAACGATTGCAACAAATATGGCCGGTCGTGGAACCGACATCAAATTGTCGCCGGAGGTAAAAGCCGCTGGTGGATTGGCAATTATCGGAACGGAGCGTCACGATTCCCGTCGTGTCGATCGTCAGTTGCGTGGTCGTGCTGGTCGTCAAGGAGATCCAGGAAGTTCACAATTTTACGTTTCCTTGGAAGATAATTTAATGCGTTTGTTTGGATCCGAACGAGTAGCCAAAGTAATGGATCGAATGGGATTGAAAGAAGGCGAAGTAATTCAGCATTCAATGATGACCAAATCGATCGAACGTGCGCAAAAACGTGTGGAAGAAAATAACTTTGGTACTCGTAAACGATTATTGGAATATGATGATGTGATGAACGCACAAAGAGAGGTGGTGTACAAACGTCGTCGTCACGCCCTACATGGTGAGCGTCTTAAACTGGACATTGCCAATATGATGTACGACACTTGCGAAGTGATTGTTGCAGAAAACAAAGCCAAAAGTGATTACAAAAATTTCGAATTTGAATTGATTCGCTATTTTTCAATCACTTCACCGGTAACGGCAGCTGAATTCGAAAAATTATCCGAAATGGAAATTACGGGTAAAGCGTACAAAGAAGCGATGGCCTATTACACCGAAAAAACAGAACGAAGTGGTCGCGAGGCTTTTCCTATAATAGCGAATGTATACGAACAAGAAGGCAACAAATTTGAACGTATTATCGTTCCGTTTTCAGACGGAATTAAAACGCTGAATGTTGTAACGGATTTGAAAAAAGCATATGATTCTCACGGTGCTCAATTAGTGGCCGACTTCGAGAAAAATATCACTTTAGCCATTGTTGATGAAGCGTGGAAAAAGCACTTACGGAAAATGGACGAGTTGAAACAATCGGTTCAATTAGCCGTTCACGAGCAAAAAGATCCATTGCTGATTTATAAGTTTGAAGCGTTTAACTTGTTCCGAGCTATGTTGGATGGCGTAAATAAAGAAGTTATTTCGTTCTTGTTTAAAGGCGATTTACCGCAACAAAACAACAACATCCAAGAAGCGAAACAAATACGTCAAAAAGAAAATTATACTGAATCGCGCGACGAAATTAAGAGCAGCGAAGAAGCGAATAAAGAAGCAGGTCAGACACAACAACGTCAAGTTACCGAAACAATCGTTCGTGAAATGCCAAAAATCAACCGCAACGATACCGTTACCATCAAGCATGTTATGAGCGGAAAAACCGAAAGCATGAAATACAAAAAAGCTGAAAGCTTGATTGCAAAAGGTGAATGGGTTTTATTGAATGAGTAATTAAAATCAATCTGAGAATCCCTATTTGCATTTGTAATTAGGGATTTTTTTTATCTATAATTCAAAAAAAGAGTATATTTACTAAAAACTAAAACCATGGCAAAAAGTCAAGACGCAAAAAAAACCGTAAAAAAAGAACCGCTAAAAACGGCTAAAGAAAAAAAAGCGGAAAAACGAGATAAGAAGAATTCGCCAAAAAGAGACTAAAAAAAAAACATCCGTCTTAGCGGATGTTCTTTTTTTAATCAATATATAGTTTCTTAATTTTCGGTATCGGTCCGCCACACTTCTTCTGATGGCAACTAATGCATGCGTCGATTCCGTTATTAAAATGCTCTTTTGCGTTAGCAGGATCTTTATAAATTTGCTCTTGTGCCTTGATGAAAAGAGCTGCTTGTTCTTTGAAAAAAGCATCGTTTTCTGTATCATCCGTCATGACTGCTTTGTGAATTTTCAGAAAATGACTCGGAAAAGCACCAATCGAATCACCGTTCTTAATGCGCTCTTTCAGTCGTTGGTTATCCACATACATTTGTTCCATCAAAGCGGCCATTTCCGACATTTCGTACATTTCAAATTTCTTTGATTTTGTCGAATCGGTAGCACATGCTTCGCCTTCATTTTTGGCTTTTTTTTCTCCATTCTGGCACGAAAAACAGCTAATCACAACCACTAGTAGGAATATTTTTTTCATACCGAAAATTATTTTTTAATCAAAACGCCATCGGCCATAAACGAATAGGTCACTTCGGGTTTTGTAATTTTATTAATTTCAGCTTGAGTTTTTCCGGCATCTTTGGCGTAATGACGCAATTCATCTACACTCACTACTTTCACAAAAGCAATTCCGTTCAAAATTGCTTCCGAATTATCGGCATTCAACGGAACAAAAAAACCATAATCCTTAAATTTTACAAAGGCTTTTTTACCTTCTGTCAAATCCATTTGCATCCAACATCCTTTTTTCTTGCACACTTCTTTTATGTTCGATTTGAATTGTACAACAACCGAGTCGCCTTTCTTCAACGACTTGTATTTTTTAAGCATTTGCTTTTCGGTAACGACTTTATTGGGTTGAAATTTTTTACCAAACGACACATAATCATTGGTATTGTAACCGCTAGTTGCTTTCTTGGATTGCGAATAACTGGTGAATGTTGCAAAAACAAACAACATCATTAGTAAATAAGAACATTTTTTCATGATTTCTAGGAATTATTTTTGGATTAAAACACCATCGGCCAAAAACGAATAGGTAGTTTCTGGATTAATAATACTATCAATTGAAGCTTGCGATTTACCAGCATCTTTAGCGTAATGTCTTAATTCGTCTACACTTTCCACACTTACAAACGCTTTACCGTTTACTATAACTTCGCTTTTAGCTGAATTCAAAGGCATGAAAAAACCATAATCTTTAAACTTTACAAAAGCACTGTTTTCTTCTGGTAATTCCAGTTGCATCCAACAACCTTTCTTCTGACAGACCTCTTTTATGGTAGAAGCAAACTTAACTTTCAAGGTATCTCCTTCTTTCAACTCTTTATACTTGGAAAAAAGAGCTTCTTTAGTGATGGCTCCATCGGCTGAAATACTATCTCCAAAAGATTGGTAAGCAATTTCTTTTACAGGTTGGGTTTCTACTTTTTTACAACTGACTAATGCAATTGCGAAAAGAATGGTAGACACTATTTTTTTCATTAAACTTAGAATTTATTTTTTGCAAAAGTAACGGATAAATTTGAAATCACTTACTGATTTATCTTAATTTTTGCTTCAATATTGTGAAAATCTCAGCAATTTCTTAAACTCCAATTAAATCAAATAAATATCAAATTGAGGTTGTAAATTGAACCTAATTTTTTATTAGTTTAGCAAAATAATAATACCAACTTTTAGAAAATATTCTTCCTGTATTAATTTATTGATAATCAAGAAATTACCCCTAATCGTTAGAAAAAATTGGTAAAAAAATGAGTTTAAAAAATACTCTCGAAATCGATATAGTAAGAGCTTCTTCTTCACATATTGATGCAGTTGATTTTGAAAATTTAACCTTTGGAACTATTTTCACTGACCATATGCTAATCTGTGATTTTAAGGATGGCGCTTGGCAAAAACCCATCATTAAACCCTACGAACCTTTTTTAATTGACCCTTCGTCGAAAGTGTTTCACTACGGACAAGCCATTTTTGAAGGAATGAAAGCATACAAGGATGAAAATGACGACGTTTGGTTGTTCCGTCCGGATGAAAATTATAAACGTTTTAACAAATCGGCGGTGCGTATGGCCATGCCTGAAGTTCCCGAAGAAGTGTTTATGGATGGATTAAAAATCATCTTAGATATAGAGCGCAATTGGGTAAAAAAAGGATTAGGAAACACCTTGTATTTGCGGCCATTTATGATTGCAACGGGTCATGGAGTAATTGCTCAACCATCGAATGAATACCGATTCATGATCATTCTTTCACCTGCTAAATCGTATTATTCGGGTGAAGTTAAAGTGATTATCGCAGAGCATTATAGTCGTGCGGCTAATGGCGGCATTGGAGCGGCAAAAGCAGCCGGAAACTATTCGGCGCAATTTTATCCAACTAAATTGGCGAATGATAAAGGGTTTCAACAAATCATTTGGACCGACGACGCTACGCATACTAAATTGGAGGAAGCAGGAACAATGAACGTTTTTTTTAGAATCAACGACACTTTATATACAGCGCCAACCAGTGAACGTATATTGGATGGCATCACTCGAAAAAGCATCATCGATTTGGCTAAGAACGAAGGCATCAAGGTAGAAGTTCGTTCGGTTTTAGTTGAGGAAATAGTTACTGCTGCAAAAGATGGTAGTTTGAAGGAAATTTTTGGTTCAGGTACAGCAGCAGTTGTGAGTCCGATTGTGAGTTTCAGTTACCAAAACACCGAATACACCTTACCCAAAATAGACCATTCATTTGCGTTGCAATTGAAAGAAAAACTGACCAAAATTCAGTATAAATTAGCAGATGATACTTTTGGCTGGACGGTTAAGATATAAGTCTGCAGAAAGCAGAAGGCAGATTACCGATTTTAGAAATAATAACTATAAAAATGCGATTTAGTTTTAAATCGCATTTTTTCTGCAGTCTTAATTCTGCGTTCTGAATTCTATCTTAAAAGTTCTTCAAAATTGGGTTTAAAATAATTCGGACCTTTTAGCACTTTTCCATCTTCACGGTAAATTGGTTTTCCGTCTTCGCCAAGTTTACTCATATTACTGCGTTGAATTTCATCAAAAACTTCTTCAATTTTGTGTTGTAATCCGTGTTCGATAATGGTTCCGCATAAAATATACAACATATCACCAAGTGCGTCCGCGATTTCAATGATGTCGTCGTTTTGAGCTGCCTCTAGGTATTCTTCGTTTTCTTCTTTCATTAAATTATAGCGAAGAAGGTTCTTTTGTCCTCCCAAATCTCCTCGCATGGTTTCGCTGTATCCAATTCCAAAAGCAGTGTGAAATTCTTTTACTGAGTTAAGGTTTTTTTGCATAATGTATCGATTGTCTATTTTCTTTATTCTATTTTCTTTATTCTATTTTCTTTATTCTATTTTCTTTATTCTATTTTCTTTATTCTATTTTCTTTATTCTATTTTCTTTATTCTTTCCTCTATCTTTCTACCAAAAAATAAATGTACTATCTTTTATACTTGCTTTTTAATGCTATACTCAAAAACAATTAACTATTTTTGTTGAAAAAAATATGTTCACCAAAGGTCAGTTAGTATTTGCAGGTTTTTTTGTCATTGCTTTCGTCATTGCGACTCTATATGCTTACAGAGGCGACAAATTATTACATCAAAAATTCTACAAAGGAAGTTACAAAATCTTGATTGGGTTTGTTCTTTTCATTTTAATGTTATTCGCAATAAAATTCTTTTTCAAACGCTAACATTTTCAAAAAAAATGGATTTAAGTATTAAAATGATAAATTTTATTACTTTTACGACACCAAACGCCCACAGTTGCCAACCATGAAAATTTTAAAGTACCTCCTACTGCTAATTTTTCTATTCCTAATCGGATTAACCGTATTCATCGCCACTCAAAAAGGCGATTACACGATTGTCCGTTCTAAAATCATTAAAATTCCACGTAGTACCGTATTCAATTACGTCAACGATTATAAAAATTGGGAAACTTTTGCTTCATGGTCGAATGATGGTGGAAGAACAAAATTTATCTTTCCAAACCTAACTAAAGGCAAAGGAGCAAGTTGCAGTTGGAACGGAATTTCTTCTGGAAAATCAATAACTACTGAAGTCAGAGACAACACATTCATCCACCAAAAGTTTATTTTTAACGATACCGAAACTCTGGGAAAATGGACTTTTAAAGATACCCTGGGCAAAACGAAAGTAACTTGGGAAACCAGGGGCAAAATGGATGTTTTTACCAAAATAAAGGCGTATTTAAATGGCGGAATTGAAAACATCATTGGAGATGTTTACGAAAAAAGCTTGTATCAACTGGATCGAACTTTGGACTACGAAATCAACACGTTTAAAATAAATTCAAACGGAATTGTAGCGCGACCTAAAATGTTTTATATCGGCCAAACCATTACTAGTAATCCTGAAAAAGTCAATAAAAACATCCGAATTCTGATTCCGAAAATGGTTTCTTTTTTTAAGAAAAACAACATGGTAATGCTCGGAAAACCATTTGTTATTATGAATGCCGCGGATGAAAAAAGTAAGGTCATAACGTTGTCGGTTTGTATTCCTGTTAAAGACTCAATTGCAATTATGGAAGGAAGTGAATTAATGTCGGGTACATTAGAAGCTCATTCATCTGTTAAAACCACTTTGACGGGCGATTACTCTCATTTTGCAAAAGCCGATCAAAAAGCGTTAAATTATATTTTTGAAAATCAGTTGAAACGAAATTTTGCTATTCAGCCGAGTCGCATTTATTTGATTACCTATGATGAGGACAAACATCCATCCAAATGGACGACTGAATTGTACTATCCAGTCTATCCAAAAGTCATTTCTCCAAAATCAAGTTCTACCCCAAAACCCAAACCGTAGTGGATAAAAAATGCTATCTCGGTTAAACCTTTTTGTGTTTCTTTATTCTAATAGTTAAATATTAATTTTGCACGACGAAAGAGAATTCATCCGGCAACTATTAGATCCTCAAACGCAACGCAAAGCATTTGAACAGCTACTGCAATTGTACCAAAAACCCTTGTACCATCATATTCGCAACATTGTATTGAACCATGATGATGCCGATGATGTTCTGCAAAACACCTTCATTAAAGTGTTTAATTATTTGAAGGATTTTAAAGGCGATTCCAAACTTTTTTCATGGATGTACCGAATTGCAACTAATGAATCGTTGACATTTATCCAACAAAAAGCCAAACGCAACGGAACTACTAGTGAAGCACTTCAAAGTAAGGCAATAGAGAATTTACCAAGCGATGTGTATTTTGATGGAAATGAAATTCAAATTACATTACATAAAGCAATACTGCAGTTGCCTGAAAAACAACAATTGGTTTTTAAAATGAAGTATTTTGAAGAACTGAAGTACGAAGAAATATCAGAAATTGTCGGAACTTCAGTTGGTGCGTTAAAAGCATCATACCATCATGCCGTTAAAAAAATTGAAGAATTCTTAAAACAAGATTAAACCATTGACAAAAAAAACAATCTAATCGATATGAAACATTTTAATCTCGATAGCGAACCCAAAATAACCTCCGGATTTACAACTCCAGAGCATTATTTTGAACAGTTTTCCGAAAAGCTACTGCAACGAATTCCGAAAGAAGAACCCAAAGTAATTTCCTTTTGGGCGAAACATAAAAGTTGGATGTATGCTACTGCAGCGATCATTACGGTATCGTTGAGCATTCCGTTGATGAACGTCTGGAATTCAACTTCTGACGAAGTACAAACCGCCGAATTGGAAAATTATCTTACGTATCAATCTACGTTAACCGATGATCAAATCATTGAGCATTTGGATGTAAGTGATTTGAACAACATCGACATTGAATCGAATGTAACCAACGAAGAAATTGAAGCAATTTTGATGGAAAACACAGATATTGAATACCAACTTATCAACTAATTATTATGAAAAATATATTAAAAATAACAGTTTTATTACTTTTTATTTCGCTTTCTGGGTTTGCTCAAAAAGGAATGTTACGTGAAAAAATGCAAGAGAAAAAGGAACAAGTAAAGTCGATGAAAATTGCATTCATCACCAATGAATTAAAATTAACGCCCGACGAAGCAGCAAAATTTTGGCCGTTGTTCAATGAGTTTGAAGAAAAGCAAAAAGTCATCCGTCAGAGTAAAATTAAAAATTATATGGATCGTTCGCAAAATGCTGAAAAGATAAGCGAAAAAGAGGCGCAGAATTTGCTTAATCAAATGGAATCGGCTGAAGAAGAACTGCATCAATTGCGCAAAAATTTTGTAGCGAACCTGAAAGGAGTGATTCCGGCTTCAAAGATCTTAAAGCTCAAAGGCGCCGAGGAAGAATTCAGTAAAAAACTGTTACAACAATACCGCGACAAAAGAAGATAATTTGTTATTCAGAAAGTGTCATTCGGACGATTTTGTTTTTACCTGCTAAAACTGCCGTAGTTGAATTTAAAAATCGTAAGGTATAAAAGGAACTATCCCCACTCAATTGTGACCAGGAAGTTCCTTTGTCGATTGATATAAATACACCCGATGCACCCACCGAAACTATTTTATTTCCTTTTCCGCCGGGTACAAATTGAACACAAGAAGCATATCCAAATCCGCTTTGCTCTGCTATAAGTTTCCATGTTTTTCCGCCATCGGTTGTAATCGCTTTGTTTCCGAAATTTTGCTGTTGGTTTTCATAATCGCCACCAACTACAATTCCGATTTGCTCGTCGTAAAAATCGGCCGAAAAAATTCCGGTCATCGCTTTTCCTTGAACAATTGGTGTTTCATAAACCTTCCACGTTGCACCTTTATCAGAAGAATAAAAAACCCTCGATTTTTTTCCTCCTGAAACAATCCAAGCAAAATTTCCTCTAACAATAACATTGGTGTTACTCGCTGCAAATGCTGCTTCTCCTTCGACAATTTGTGGTAGATTTTTACATGGAATTTTCGTCCATGATTTGCCGCCATCACGCGTAATGATAACCGATAAACAATTTTCAGTTGGATCGCCCATCGCAATGCCTTCTTGGTCATTCCAAAATTGCATGCTGTCGTAAAAAACCTTTTCGTTTTTTTCGGTATAAACTATTTCTTTGGAAATCAAATCTTTGGAAAAACGATACAAAATAGCGGGATTTCCTACAGTTAAGAAGAATGCATGATTCGCAGTGACGGCGCTACTTCTAAATTCAAAAACCAAGGAATCGTATTGGATTTTGCGCTCAAATTTTGAAGCATCTTGCAAACTTTTATATCCCACGCGCGATTGATTGCCACCATAATAGACTTTGTTGTTGGAAATCGATACGGCACGAACGCTAATTTGATCGGAAACAAGTGTGTCTAGTTGTATGATTTTAGGAATTCTTACGGGTTCGGTTGGAACCGATTTACAACTGATAATTGATAAAATCAATAACCAAAAGACGAGTGTTTTCTTCATTGTTCACGGGTGTTTGAAGCGCTAAATATACAACTAATATTTGTTAACGATTTGTAAACAAAAGCTAATGGCATAGTAATTGGTTTGCTTACGTAACAGTTAGTATAAATCAAAAACATAAATAGTATGAAAGCAACATTCTTTACCACTTTGTTCAGCTTACTCACGGTAAGCCTATTTGCTCAAGACAGAACCACTGTCAACGCAATGAATTCTAAAATCAGCGACAATCTTGACTTACGTGCTGTTGCTTCTATTTTTGGGGACTCGCGAAATCTTGAAGATTTTGAAAACCGTTTGAATGATCCAAAAAATCAAATATCCAATTTAGATTTAAACGACGACAACCAAGTGGATTATTTACGCGTGATTGAATCGACAGAAGGTCGAACACACATCATCGTAATTCAATCGGTTTTAGGTCGTGATTTATTTCAAGATGTAGCAACCGTTGAAGTAGAAAGAGATGCGAACAATCGAGTTCAAGTTCAGGTCGTAGGAGACGTATATATGTATGGTTCGAACTATATTTACGAGCCCATTTTTGTTCACACTCCAGTAATTTACACCCATTTTTGGGCGCCAAATTACGTACCCTATTGTTCGGCTTGGTATTGGGGTTATTATCCGAGCTACTATTATGCTTGGTCACCTTTTCCAATTTTTAGATACAGAAGCCACATCGGGTTGTTCATCAACTACAATCACCATTATAATTACGTAAATTATAGAAGATGTCACGTAGCTTATAACAACTATTACGGTAGAAGAGGAAATGGGTATGAAAGACAACATCCGAATCGTTCGTTCACTCAAAGACATGAAGGTTACACCAACCGTCATGAGTTAGACAAAACGAGAAACATTAGAACTGTCGGAAGTACGAGTAATGACGCGATAGCTTCCTCAACACGAGGAAATACTGGACCGAGAGTAAATACGAATTCAGATTCTTCAGTAAGAGGAAATGCTGGACCGCGAGTGAATACCAATTCTGATTCTTCGGTTAGAGGAAACGCCGGACCACGAGTAAATACTACTACTAATTCAGCAGTTAGAGGAAACGCTGGACCGAGAGTAAATACGAATTCAGATTCTTCAGTAAGAGGAAATGCTGGACCGCGAGTGAATACGAATTCTGATTCTCCGGTTAGAGGAAACGCCGGACCGCGAGTAAATACAAATTCTGATTCATCTACAAGAGGAAATGCTGGACCGCGAGTAAATACGAATTCTGATTCATCTACAAGAGGAAATGCTGGACCACGAGCGAACATCAATTCAAGTTCATCAAACAGAGGAAATGTGGGAGTTCGTTCGGAATCGTCTTCACGAAGTTCAAATTCAGGTGGAAATTCTTCTCGAGGTGACGATTCATCGGCACGAGGCGGAAGAAGATAATCGTTCCAGATAAAAATACAAAAGCACCCAAAAAAAAAGGGTGCTTTTTTTATTTGAAATGGTAATTTAAATACCTTTGCATTCTTTTATAGTATTATGAGTTCACACAACCATCAAAACCTACACAGCAAATTAACAGGTGCTGGGTTACTGATTACTTTAGGGATTATTTTTGGCGACATCGGTACATCTCCTTTATATGTAATGAAATCAATAATTGGTGATAATGTCATCAATTCAGAATTAATCCTCGGTGGATTGTCTTGTATTTTTTGGACCTTAACTTTACAAACAACCTTAAAATATGTGATCATTACACTCAACGCTGATAATCATGGTGAAGGTGGAATTTTCTCGTTGTATTCGCTGGTGAAACGAACCAAAATTCAGTGGTTGATTGTTCCCGCAATTATTGGAGGAAGTTTATTGTTGGCCGAAGGAATCATCACCCCGCCTATTTCGGTATCATCCGCAGTTGAAGGGTTATTAATTTTCAAGCCCGATATTCCTACCATACCCATTGTAATTATTATCCTTTTTATTCTTTTTACGATACAACAATTTGGAGCTAAGATAGTCACTAAATTTTTCTCGCCTGTAATGTTGGTTTGGTTCTCCATGCTCGGTGTTTTAGGCGTTTTACAAATTTTCAAAAACGTTGAAGTACTTAAAGCCATTAATCCGTATTACGCTTATAAGCTATTAACTTCTGATGTGGGCGGACATGGTTTCTTTATATTAGGAGCTGTATTCTTGTGCACAACTGGAGCTGAGTCGTTGTATTCAGATATGGGACATTGCGGTAGAAAGAACATCCGAGTGAGTTGGATTTTTGTAAAATCGATGTTGCTCTTGAACTATTTTGGACAAGGTGCGTATTTGATTATGCATAATGGGGATACCTTGGCGCATTTAAATGCCAATAATCCGAATCCGTTTTACTTAATTATGGCTGAGTGGTTTCAACCTATTGGAATAGTTGTGGCAACCTTAGCCGCTATTATTGCTTCTCAAGCTTTAATCAGTGGATCATTCACCTTGATTAATGAAGCCATGCGATTGAATTTCTGGCCAAAAGTAAGAATCAATTACCCAACCGATGTGAAAGGACAATTGTACATTCCGTCTATAAACTGGTTGTTATTTTTAGGATGTGTAGGCATCATTTTATATTTCAAAGAATCAAAGTATATGGAGCATGCGTATGGTTTATCAATCATTTTAGGAATGATGATGACGACGACCTTACTCAATTTCTATTTGATCATGAAACGAGTAAAATGGTACTTCATTGCGCCATTAATTACGTTGTACGCTACGATAGAAATTAGCTTTCTTGCCGCCAATATTACCAAGTTTGCAGAAGGCGGATATGTAACGATACTGATTGCATTGTTCCTTATTGGCATCATGTCAACATGGTATTTGGCTAAGAAAATTAGTAAAAGTTATACCAAGATTGTTAAGATTAACGACTATAAAAAAGTGTTGGCTGATTTGAGTGTAGATTTATCCATACCGAAATACGCCACGCATTTGGTATACATGACCAACTCGAATCGCAGTGACGAAATTGAAGAAAAGGTAATGTATTCTATTCTACAAAAACGTCCGAAGAGAGCCGATTTGTATTGGTTCATCCACGTTAATATTTTGAGTGAGCCGTATAAAAAAGAATACCGAGTAACGGAAATAGTGAAAGACGATATTTATAGAATTGACTTTTACCTTGGGTTCAGAGAGCCCACCAAAATCAATTTAATGTTCAAACAAGTAATTAAGGATATGGTACAACGCGGTGAAGTTGACATTACGAGTCGTTATGAATCGTTGAGCAAGAACCACATCATTGGCGACTTTAAATTTGTATTGTCTGAAAAATTCTTATCGAATGATGGTGATTTGACCTTCTTTGAGAAAATTGTCATGAATACGTATTTCATGATGAAAAAACTGAGTTTATCCGAGGAAAAAGGATTTGGATTGGACAGCAGTTCGGTGAAAGTAGAACAATTCCCATTGGTATTGCACGCTCCCGAAAACATCGAAATGAGACGAATCGAACATTCTCACCATTAAAAGATAAAGTAAACCCAACAAAAAAGTGTATTGAATCAACAATACACTTTTTCTATTTCTACGAAAATCGGTTATGCTTTTTATTTTCCCTTTTTGATTACGTAGGTGTAGAACCACATGATTGAAAAGGAAGGTATAAAATCAGTTAAAGGAAACGCTTCTTCTACAAAAGCAAATACTCCTCCCAGTTTACCCGCAAAACCTTTGTAAATCCGAGTCATCATGTACGCCGCAATGGGCGCCCAAATGATGTCTGCAAATTCGCCTAAAAAAGGAATCGCGTACGTGGCATAACCAAACAAGTCTAAGACGATACTCAACAGTAAATCTCTCGATTTGTTGGAAGTGAAATCACTCGATTGTGACATTTGAACCTCTTTTGTCATTCTAATTCAATTTAAAAATAATAGTTACCTACTATACAAAACTGATGCCAAAGTTTCAACGAATGCGCGAGTCCCGAAAGCATTCGGGAGTAAACATCAGGCTTTGTCTAAGCGCTCCCGATGCATCGGGAAGCGAGTGCCGAAAGCCCGACCCAGTTGAACCAGAAAAATAGTCTTTTTCATAGCAACTTTTGTGTTCAACTGGGACGCGCCCGACTATTTCTCCTTGTTGATTAAACTAAAAAAGTCGTTTCGGTTTTCTTTTTCGTTGAAAATTCCGCCGTACTGAATGGTCGAAGTATAACTCGACTCGTCTTTGATACCACGGCTGGAAACACATAAATGGGTCGCTTCCATCACCACAATCACGCTGTCGGTTTCTAAGACCGTTTTGAGTTCGTTGAAAATTTGCATGATCAATCGCTCTTGTACTTGCGGACGTCGCGAAAAATAATCGACAATACGATTTAACTTCGACAATCCGATTACTTTTCCGCTCGACACGTAGCCGATGTGAGCCTTTCCAATAATAGGCAAAAAGTGATGCTCGCAGGTTGAGTTGAAACTGATGTTCGCTTCGACTAGCATTTTATCGTAGTGGTAGCTGTTGTCAAAAACCGATATTTTTGGTTTATTTTTAGGATCGAGTCCAGAGAAAATTTCCTGAATGAACATTTTAGCCACGCGGTGCGGCGTTCCTTGCAGACTGTCGTCGGTCATATCCAAACCCATTTCT
The DNA here is from genome assembly GCA_903902795.1 of uncultured Bacteroidota bacterium. GTDB lineage: Bacteria > Bacteroidota > Bacteroidia > Flavobacteriales > Flavobacteriaceae > Flavobacterium. Next base: position 108,102 of record CAIUWH010000034.1, on the reverse strand, counting down.
TCCATGATGTGGTGGAAGTGTCTTTCGATGACTTTCATCTTTTCAGCATCTGATTTGTCAAAAGCATCGGGTCGTAAAGGTGTGTCGGCCGATGTCATTTGATGATTATCGCCAATCAATTCGTGAATTTCTTGTTCTAAAAGTGTGTTCATGGCTGTACTGAATAAATGATTATTTTGTTCAACAAATTTACTAAATAATTAAACAATAAGTTTTCTTTAACTTTAATTTATAAGTTATTCAACGATAAAAAAAATCGATACTAATGTTAATTCCGAAATACTTTGTTTCTTTGTAAAAAGAACGTTAATGATTACTGCCAAGAATATTCATAAATATTACGACCAACTTCATGTACTCAAAGGAGTCGATTTACACATCAATAAAGGCGAAATTGTTTCGATTGTGGGTTCGTCTGGAGCTGGAAAAACAACGCTATTGCAAATTTTAGGTACGTTGGATTCTCCGAAAAAAGAATCTTCTACTTCCTTAACCATTAACGGAAAGGACATTCTGAAGATGAACGACAAAACTCTCTCTGAATTCCGAAATCTTCACTTGGGTTTTATTTTTCAATTTCACAATTTATTACCCGAATTTACGGCTTTGGAAAACGTGTGTATTCCGGCCTACATTGCCAAAAAAGACAAAAAAGCGTCCGAAACTGAAGCAAAGAAATTATTGGATTATTTGGGTTTATCGCATCGTATTCAACACAAACCTGGAGAACTTTCAGGCGGAGAACAGCAACGCGTTGCCGTAGCACGTGCGTTGATTAACAAACCCGCTGTAATTTTTGCCGATGAGCCATCGGGGAATTTAGATACAGCATCGGCCGAAAATTTACATCAACTTTTCTTTAAACTGAGAGATGAATTTGGGCAAACATTTGTGATTGTAACGCACAACCAAGACTTAGCCAACATGGCCGATCGAAAGTTGGTGATGGTCGACGGGTTGATCCAACCTTAATTCAGTAGTTCGTATTTCTCAAAAAAATCGAGGGAAATGGGTTTCGAAATAAAATTCTTAACCGATTTGTACCGTTTGGCGCGTTCTATTTCGTGGTTGTCAATCGAAGAACTCACAATGTAGATGTTTAGTTTTTCGATGAACGAATGCTTTTGCACTTCGTCTAAAAACTGCCATCCGTCGATGTTGGGCATGTTCAAATCGAGAAAAATAATATCGGGCAACACGTTTCCGTTGTCAACCATTTTAATTAATTCTTCGATAGCATACTGTCCGTCTGGAAAATTCTGAACGCGATCGAACCGCTCCGATTTTTCGATAATTTTTTTAAATAATAATACGAAAATAGGATCATCATCAATAATGAAAGTAGAGTACTGTTTTTTCATCACAATTGAATTTTAAAAGTTGTTCCTACATTAACTTTGCTTTCCACACTAATACTTCCGCCTAAAACTTCAATATGATTTTTGGTCATGAAAAGTCCGAGACCCGTCGCATCCCCATTGTTATGAAAAGTCTTATACATTCCGAAAATTTTGTTTTTGTTTTTGGCTAAGTCGATTCCGAGTCCATTATCTGCAAAGGTCAAAACTAATTTTCCACTTGATTTTTCTGCTTTTATGGTAATTTTCGGATTCCGTTCAGGCGATTTGTATTTGATGGCATTGGTCAATAAATTCAATAAATTGCTGTCGAAATAGGACGGAATGGTATTCAATTCCAATTCATCATCAATCAAAATTTCAATGTTCACTTTTTCTTTTTTGATGATGCCATTCATACTGATTAAGGCATTTTCGACAAACGATTTGACGTTGATGGCTACTTTATCATTATCGTTTTCGAGTCGGATTTTAATGGTTTCATTCAGATGAAAAATGGTCTCCGAAAGTTTGTTGTTACTGATTTTTAGTAATTCGAAGTATTCTGCTTTTTCCTTTTCATCGGTACAATCGTCTATCAAATCAATAATCATCGACATATTACTCGTGTTGGAACGAATATTATGAGAAATGATGTGCGTAAAATCGAGCAATTTTTCATTCAACCTTTTAGATAATGAATACAATCGTTTTACTTTTTCATCTGCTTTTTTCAAGGCTGAAATATCTCCAGAAACTATAATATAGTTAGTATAATTACCTTGTTCATCATAGACTACACTGGCCGAGTCTTCACGCCAATGGTATTTTCCGTTTTTGCCTTTGAACCGAAATTCATAGGTAAAGTATTTTACTTTTTTAGCTAAACTAGAATACACAGTAGCATATACCTGTTCCACATCGTCTTTGTGCATGTGAGCAAAAACATCTTCCAATTTCATTTGATAGACTTCATCTTCTGTAAATCCGAGTAATTTGGAATACGACGGCGAGATATACGTAATCAACTTATTTTCAATGACTATAAACCCATCATTAGAATGTTCGGTAATCAAACTGAGTTTGCGCTCGTTTTCTAAAAGAACTTTTTCGAGTTGATGGCACTTAAAACGGTGCACTTTTATCTCTAAGATATCGCACAACGATCGTGCAAAACCCAAATCGGTTTCCGACCATTTTCTTGGATCATCGCGATGTTCGCAGCAAAAAACACCTACTAAGGTTCCGTTTTCACGAACGGGAATGTCGAGCATATTGGTAATGCCAAGTGGGATTAAATAATTGTCTTTTAATTCTTGCGTGTATTTATTGGTCAATACGTGATCGGCAACAATGGCAATCCCTTCCTTCAATGCCTTAAAATATATGGGCAAATCGGCCGAATTGAGCACATCGTTTTTAAAATGCGTATTCAGTCCTCTATCGTACAAATCGATACACACCAAGCGTTCATCTTCAATTTTCCAGTAGCTTGCGCGATCGATATTCAATCCATCGCAAGCAATCGCCGTAAACACCTCATAAATACCCTCCAACGATGAAAATTCATAACTCGATGATTGATATAACTTTAGTAGTAAATCAAAATGCACCCGATTATAAAGTAAATTCTTATTAATATCACTCATACTCCAAAAGGTCTTAATGGGGCAAAGTCCTTAACCGATTTTAAATTTACGTCAAATCCCTTAAATATACAAGCATTATTGATTTTATTAACAAAATATATGACACTATTTATTGGTACGTGCATTTCGCTTTCACTAGTCGTAGAAATGAGAGAAATCTCACATTCGAATTTTTTAATAACTTTGAACTCAAATCAAAACTATGCTTCTCATCTGTCTTTCGTGGCTGTATGTACTTTTCACTGTGGTGAATTTGGGCGTTGTCGTGGATAAAATTACACGAAGCACAAGTGATAATATTGTCACCTATTCGTTTAAAGGTTTATTTCTAGCAACCATTATTGCCAGTTGCTGGGCTATTTTTGGGCGTATTAACTGGGAATTTCATACAATTCTTTTGCTATTCAATATAGTTTTTACCCTAAAATACAGATCTGAGATTAAAGCCATCTATCAATCGTTTTATGTTAGCTTACTGTCGTTATCCAAACCATTAGCCCTTTTTTTGTGCCTCAACATTTTACTTATTTGTGCACAGTGCGCATCTATTCCGTTTCTTATCGACAACGAAACCTATTACATTCAAACCATTAAATGGCTCAACGAATACGGATTGGTAAAAGGATTGGCGAATCTGCATATCTTCTTCGGACAAACGAGTGGTTGGCACATTGCGCAAAGTGCATTCAATTTTTCGTTTCTATACAGCAATTTCAATGATTTGAGCGGATTTTGTCTCATTCTCGGAAATCTATTTGCGATTCAAAAACTGAATGCTTTTTTTTCCAACAGTAACAAAACGTATTTGATTGTCGGATTGCTTCCAATTGCCAATGTATTGTTGTTTCAATTCATAAGCGCGCCATCGCCAGATATTGCGGTATACACCATCAGCTTTATTGTATTCTTTTACTTCATTGAAAACTACAAAGATTGCTCTAGTGATGCCTTTAAAACGCTAGTAATTTTGGTTTTACTTATGATGTACTGCAAACCCACAACGTTTTTGATGGCGCTGTTGCCACTATGTTTGTTGGTTATCCACTTCAAAACTCTGTCGCATCAACTCTTCTGGTGTTTTACAATGGCTGTAATCATTTTGGGATTGTACATCACCAAAAACACGCTACTCACCGGTTATCCTTTATTTCCATTAACTAGTGGGGATTGGAACACCTACGACTTTAAAGTGCCGCGCCAATTGGTCGATTTTTATTTTAACGAAAAACGCATGTACCGATTTTTCTTAACACAAGAAGAATATCAATCGCTTTCGTTGGTTCAAAAATACGGTAAATGGTTTTCGATAAATACCGTCAGCGGATTGTTTAATGGATTGAGTGTGTTGCTAGCGATAGTGCTTCCCTTGTTCATCAAAAAATTAGCGACTCGAAGAGCTTTTTGGTGGTTGTACACCTTAATGATAGTGCAACTAGTTTTGCTTTTGACGACTTCGCCACAATACCGATTTTTCATACATTTTACTTTGTTCTTTGCATTTGTGCTCGCCAGTCTTATTATAAAAGGAAAAAATACCATCACTTTACTTCTGTATGCCAGTGTCGTTCCCGTTGTCGTTACCCTATTTTTCCCTTTAAATTATTCTCGTTTAACACAAAATCAACTCATCTGGAAAAATAGCAATTTCTCGAAACGAAACCTAGTGTTTCCCTATCAAAATTCGAAATTAAAAACGACATTTCATACTGTAATTAATGGCAATCTCACTTATTATTCACCCGATTCCACTACTTTTTTCTGGGCGAATGGCAACGGTGCATTACCTTGCGTGAATGAAGCACAGTTAGACTACTTTGGAACCCGATTTCACTTTGTTCCACAGCAGAGAAGTGAAGACATTGGCGACGGATTTTATGCTAAAAAATGGTTAGAAAATGACTAAATCCGAACTACAATCGTTTCTCGATGAAAAAGTCGATTTATACAATAATCCAAATTTTATTGAAAGCGACCCGATTCAGATTCCACATCGCTTTTCACTCAAAGAAGATGTTGAAATTGCCGGATTTCTATCGGCTACAATAGCCTGGGGAAACCGAAAAATGATCATCAACAACGCTAAAAAAATGATGGACTTGATGGGTAATTCACCCCACGATTTCGTAATGAGTCATCAGGAACACGATTTAGAACGCATGGAACATTTTGTACACCGAACGTTTAATGCTACTGATTTTGTGACCTTCGTGAAAAGTTTACAGCACATTTACATTAATCACGGCGGATTAGAAGCGGTTTTTGCTCAGAATCAAGAACCCGATTCCATGCAAAAAAGCATCTCCGAATTCAAGAAAATATTCTTCGAAACCGAACACCTTAATCGCACTCAAAAGCACATATCTGATCCGATGAATAATTCGGCTGCCAAACGCATCAACATGTTTCTCCGTTGGATGATTCGCAACGACAATCGCGGTGTTGATTTTGGAATCTGGAAATCCATTCCCACGACCATTCTATCTTGTCCGCTTGACGTGCATTCGGGAAATGTGGCGCGTAAATTAGGATTGCTTACTCGAAAACAAAACGACGGAAAAGCACTTGCTGAACTCGACGCACAACTGCGATTATTAGATGCGAACGATCCGGTAAAATACGATTTTGCCTTGTTTGGCTTGGGTGTTTTCGAGCGATTTTAGTTCAAGAAAATACCCTATATTTACCAACTCAACACATAAAAACTACATATGGAAATCATTTTACTAGTAGCACTTTTCATTTATTTGGTCATCAATAATTCAAATCTAACTTCCAAAGTAAGAAATATTGAAGATCAACTTTCTAGTTTACATAAAAAGATTAATGCGCTACAAAATGCTCCAACAAAAGATAGTGCAACTCCGGAAATAGCCACGAAAAAGCAAGAAGTTGCGCCAACCCAACCTATTATTCCCATTATTGAAATAGGAGAAGAATTCAAACCAGTTGTTGAAATTCCGGTTTCAAAACCAGTTCCAGAAAAAGCATCAGAGAAAGTGGTTTTCTCAATGGACAACACCCAGAAACCCAAACCAGAATTCAAACCCTACGTTCCGCAAAAATCATTCTGGGAATCGTTCAAAGAAAAGAATCCCGATTTGGAGAAATTCATAGGTGAGAATTTAATCAATAAAATTGGAGTGTTGATTTTGGTATTGGGAATCAGCTATTTTGTAAAATATTCAATAGACAAAGGTTGGATCAACGAACCAGCACGCGTGGGAATCGGAATCTTATCGGGCGCATTAGTCATGGGAATTGCACACAAATTGCGCGAGAAATTCGCCGCTTTCAGTTCGGTTTTTGTCGCCGGTGCAATTGCCATCTTTTACTTTACTATCGCTATTGCATTCCACGATTATAAATTATTCGGGCAAACGACTGCCTTCATTATCATGGTGTTGATTACCGCATTTAGTTGTTTTATATCGCTTTCGTACAACCGAAAAGAATTGGCCGTTTTATCCTTAATTGGCGGATTTGCCGTTCCGTTTATGGTCAGCACCGGAGAAGGAAATTACGTCGTTTTATTTACCTATATCTTGATTTTGAATTTGGGAATTTTAGCACTCGCCTACTTCAAAAAATGGAACATCATCAACATCTTATCGTATATTTTTACGGTGCTCTTATACGCTTCATGGCTGTTTACTGATTTATACAGTGTAAAACCACATTACCTCGGAGCGCTGCTGTTTGGATTCGTTTTCTACTTGGTTTTTGTGGCGATCAACATCATCAACAACGTGCGGAACAAAGGTACGTTTAGCGTAATCGAACTTTCCATTTTAGCAAGTAATACCTTTTTCTTTTATGCAGCCGGAATGGTGATTTTATCGAATTACCACCCCGAATTTAAAGGATTATTCACCACGGTACTCGGAATTTTAAATTTTGGTTATGCGGCTATTTTATACAAAAAATTCCACCTCGACAAAACTGCAGCGTATTTGCTCATCGGAATGACGCTGACGTTCATCACCTTGGCCATTCCGGTTCAATTCGAAGGCAATTACATTACGTTGTTTTGGGCAGCCGAAGCCATTTTGCTGCTTTGGTTATCTCAAAAATCAAACCTCAATAGTTACAAATTTGCGTCAGTAGTCGTAACAATTTTGATGGTCATCAGTTTGTTGATGGATTGGAGAAACGGCTATTCCAACAATTATGTATTTATGATTTTACTCAACAAGTATTGCATTACCGGAATCGTATCGATTGCGTCGCTACTCGGAATTCGACATTTACTCAAAAATGAAACCGAAAATTCCGAATTAATCGGTTTGACTTTCAATCCAAAAACATACGATCAAATACTAAAAATTGCAGCCATTGTCATGGGTTATTTTGTGGGATTATTTGAAGTTTCGTATCAGTCTACGGTTCATTTATTCGGAGATGATTCTCCCTTCGGACTCACCATTTTATATCATTTGACCTTTTGTGGTGTACTCTTTTATTTCCTGCATAAATCGAACGAAATCCTCCATCTTAAAATCGCCACGGTCATTGGATTATTTAATATTTTCCTCTTTACTTTTTGGTTTTCAAACACCGCATTCCACGAAAATTATGAATATTTAAATTCGATTGTTCCCTTTAGGATTTCGTTTTGGTTGCACTATGTGTCGTTGGCCATTGTGATTTATTTCGGTTATCAGATTTATTCCATCAATAAGAAAAATGTAGTATTTGAATTTTTCAACCACAAATACATGTTGTGGATTGTTGCCTTTTTCATCATTTATCTGGCGAGCACCGAATTGATGTTACACAGTCAGGTGACTTCAATTTCACCGATAACGCAAAAGGAAGCGATGGCAACTAGTTGGTATCAAACCAGTAAAAATCTCGATTACGCCAAAGACGTTCTCTCCAGTAATCGAACTGAAACAATACGGAATTTAGTAGTTAGAACAGGCTATCCTATTTTATGGGGAATCATCGCATTCGCCTTTTTAGTCTACGGCATCAAAAAACAGAACAAAAAAATCCGAATTATTGCGTTGACGCTACTCGGATTGACCATCGTCAAATTATTCCTGTACGACATTCGCAACGCTTCCGAAACCGGAAAAATTATCGCGTTCATCTTACTCGGAATACTGATTTTAATTATTTCGTTCGTCTACCAAAAAATCAAAGTCCTAGTGTTGGATGATGCGAAAACAACCGACAAAAAAGATACCGATGAAACGTTATAGCTTAGTAGTATTTTTTGTTCTTACTCACTTTTCTTGGGCGCAACAAACGACTGCAAAACTCGAAAAAGTAACCGAACAAAACTTTTACCGAATTCGAGTTTCTCCCAAAATTCGTTCGGCTTCCCAATCTGGTTTGGGTGACGTGCGCATCTTCGACAGTAAAAAGAATGAAATTCCGTATCTCATCCATACGACACCGCAAAAAACCGAAGTGAGTCAATTTGAAGCTTTTACTATGGTTTCAAAAACGAGTGTGACCAAAAAATTCTCGTCGGTCGTAGTAGAAAATCCTAAAGACAAAATCAACGCATTAACGTTACGCATCGCCAATTCGGATGTTGTCAAAAAGTTAAACATCAGCGGCAGCAACGATCAAAAACAGTGGTTCGGAATCGCCAACAAAATGGAATTATCCAATTTAAACGATACTAATTCTACGCAGGTTTCAACCACTATTTCGTTTCCGTTGTGCTCGTACAAATTCCTAAAAATCGAAGTCGACGATACCAAAACACTTCCCATCAATGTGCTGCAAGTGGGAACCACCAATTCGAGCGTTCAGGTAGGCAAACTGGAAGAAATCCAAATCAAAGACCGATTCATCATTCAGCTACCCAAAGAAAAAAAGACGCAACATCACATCATTTTAACGCAACCACAAACCCTTGAGAAATTAGCTTTTAAAGTTAAAGAACCTAAATTATTCAGCCGACAAGTAGCTCTTTATACCGTTCAGAATACAACCGTTAACGGCAAAACAACGTCAACTAAAGAAGTTATTTCGACCTTTACTTTATCGTCCGATTCTACAAACGAATTCGACATCCAATCCGGAAAAATAACTGATTTCTACATCGAAATCGCCAACGAAGATAATCTGAAACTCGAAATAAAATCGATTCAACTCTTCCAAAAACCATTATTCCTGCTTGCCGAACTCAATCCAAACGAAGAATACACGGTAGTGACCGGAAATGCAAAATTAGACGCTCCTTCCTACGATTTAGTTTATTTTGAAAACGAAATGAAAAACGGAACGAAAGAAATCAAAATGACAGATGTTAAACAGCAAAACACCACCAAAAAACCTGTCGCAGAAAAGTCGATTTGGCAACAACCGTGGTTCATGTGGTTGTGTATTGTAGTAGGCGGAATCACAATTTTGTACTTCAGTGTAAGTTTAGCAAAAGACCTAAAGAATAATTGATTTGTGCTAAAAAGTTCGGATAAGAATTACTATTTTTGTAACTCAAAATCACAAACCAATCACTATGCTCATTATTGGAATTGCCGGCGGAACAGGTTCAGGAAAAACAACTGTAGTCCACCAAATCATGAACGAATTGCCCGAAGCCGAAGTGGGAATCATTTCGCAAGATTCGTATTACAAAGCCAATCCGGGCATGTCTTATGAAGAACGAAGCAACATCAATTTTGATCACCCGCGCGCCATCGATTTCGAACTACTCGCCCAACATTTAAAAGATCTTAGAGAAGGAAAATCCATCGATCAACCCGTATATTCGTTCGTCACTCACAACCGCACCGACGATACCATTCATACTCATCCACGAAAAGTAATGATCGTGGAAGGAATTTTAATCCTAGCCAACGCCGAATTACGAGATATGTTCGACGTGAAGATTTTTGTCCACGCCGATTCCGACGAGCGTCTCATCCGACGTCTAAAACGCGATATCGCCGAACGCGGACGCGATATGGAAGAAGTCCTAAATCGCTACCAAACTACCCTAAAACCGATGCATCAACAGTTCATCGAACCGACCAAAGCCTTCGCCGACATCATCATTCCCAACGATAAATACAATACCGTGGCCATCGACGTCGTGCGCGCAGTCATCAATCAGAAAATTGCATAAACCATGGCCAACCCGTTCAATAACTTCCTCGCGAAATATCCGTTCCTAAAGTTTTTAGGCAATCGATACGTTATTGTGCTGGTTTTTTTCTCCATTTGGATGATTTTCCTCGACAACACGTCATACTTGTTGCACCGCGATTTGGACAAGCAAATTGACGAACTCGAAACCAACAAAAAATACTATCAAGAAGAAATACAAAAAGACAATAAAAACATCAAAAAGTTGCAAAACCTCGATCATGTCGAACAATACGCCCGCGAAAAATACTATATGAAACGCGACAGCGAAGACATCTACATCATCGAATACGAAAAAGACGAACTGCGCAAAAAAGACTCGATTGCGAATTTGCAGTAGCTGATGTTTTGCGTTTTTTTTGACGTTTTGTCCCGCTATACGTTGCAATCTTTTTATTGCTTTGTCACCCTGAGAAGTTTATACTGAGCGAAGACGAAGTACGGTCGAAGGGCATTATTTAAAAGCAACAAAAAGGATTTCCACTGCTATCGGGGCTAGTTTAGAAAAAAAGTGTTTTAAACGACGAAACGAAAGAAGGCAGAACGCAGAAGCAGAAGGCAGAAGAACATAGAATATAGATTTTTACAATTTCTTTAATCTGTGTTCCAAATAAAGAAATACGTCAGAAACAAGAACCGACAACTGACAACTGACAACCGACAACTGACAACCATGAAAAACAACCTATTCCAAGATTTCGAACCCGTTTCCTCCAAACAATGGAAGCAACAGATTCAATACGAACTCAAAGGCGCCGACTACAACGAAACACTAGTATGGGAAAGTCCGGAAGGCATCAAAGTAAAACCTTTTTACCACAGCGATGAAGTCGAGGTTACTTTCGACGGCTACGCTCCCGCAACAGCGTTCAGCATTGTACAAAACATTTTTGTTCACGATGTCAAAAAATCAAACGAACGCGCGTTAGATACGTTGCAACGCGGAGCCGAAAGTATTCGGTTTACTATCGAAAGTGAAGCCACTTTAATTGAAGAACTAATGCACAACCTTCCTTTGGAAAGTACAACGTGTTACTTCAATTTGCCGTTTCTTTCCACCGATTTCGTGAATCAAGTTCAGGAATTCAGCACCAAAAACAACGCGAACTTATTGATTCAAATTGATCCAATCGGACAATTGTGTAGCGACGGAAATTGGTTTGACAACTTAGATTCCGATTTTGCACAACTCAACACCATCGCTTCCAAAACAACTCCGTTTCTAAAAATTTCAGCCGGAATCTACCAAAACGCTGGTTCCAATAAAGTGCAAGAATTGGCGTATACTTTGGCTCATATCAACGAATATTTCAATCGAATTTCAAACATCAATTCGCCCATAACCATCGAAGTAGCGGTCGGAACGAATTACTTTTTCGAAATCGCCAAACTTCGAGCATTGCGAATTTTATTCAATGCTTTAGCTAAAGAATACAACCACAACTTCGATTGCAACATAGTCGTAACTCCAACCAAACGCAACAAAACGCTCTACGATTACAACGTCAACATGCTGCGCACCACAACCGAATGCATGAGTGCGATTTTAGGTGGCGCCAACGCCATTGCCAATTTGCCTTACGACAGTTTGTACCATAAAGACAATGAGTTCGGCGACCGCATTGCACGCAATCAACTACTAATTCTGAAACACGAAAGCTATTTTGACAAAGTCAGTAATCCAGCCGACGGCGCATACTACATCGACAGTCTAACCGAACAATTAGCCGAAAAAGCCTTGCTGTTATTCAAAGATATTGAAGCAAACGGCGGATTCATCACACAACTCATCGAAGGCAACATCCAACGAAAAATAAGCGAAAGCGCACAAAAAGAACAAGAACTCTTCGATTCGGGAAAAGAAGTCTTACTCGGAACCAACAAATACCCAAACAAAAACGACGCAATGAAACACGATTTAGAATTGTATCCGTTTGTCAAACAAAATCCGCGTAAAACCTTAATCACACCGATCATCGAAAAACGATTGGCTGAAAAAGTAGAACAAGAACGTTTATCTCTAGAAGCATAACCATGAGAAAGAACATACAACATATGAAGTTAGAGAATGCAGAACGCAGAACGCAGAATGCAGGCACCGAAACCTTCAAAACAGCGGAGAACATTGACCTACAACCAACCTACTCCAAAGAAGATATCGACAACCTCGAACACCTTGATTTTGGTGCAGGTTTTGCTCCCAACTTGCGCGGACCATACGCGACCATGTACGTCCGGCGCCCGTGGACGGTGCGTCAATACGCCGGATTTTCAACGGCCGAAGAAAGCAATGCGTTTTACCGCAGAAATTTGGCGGCAGGACAAAAAGGACTTTCAGTAGCCTTCGATTTGGCCACACACCGCGGATACGATTCGGATCACGAACGAGTTTTTGGCGATGTCGGAAAAGCAGGTGTCGCCATCGATTCGGTGGAAGACATGAAAATACTATTCGACCAAATTCCGCTCGGAGAAATGTCGGTTTCCATGACCATGAACGGTGCTGTTTTGCCCATCATGGCGTTTTATATCGTGGCCGCAGAAGAACAAGGTGTTTCACTGGATCAACTTTCGGGAACCATCCAAAATGATATTTTAAAGGAGTTCATGGTGCGCAATACGTATATCTATCCGCCCACGCCTTCGATGAAAATCATCGCCGATATCTTTGAATTCACGAGTAAAAAAATGCCGAAGTTCAACTCGATTTCGATTTCGGGTTACCACATGCAAGAAGCTGGAGCAACCGCCGATATCGAATTGGCATATACCTTAGCCGACGGTTTAGAATACATTCGCACCGGACTCGCAACGGGAATGAAAATCGATGAGTTCGCTCCACGCCTTTCTTTTTTCTGGGCAATCGGTATGAACCATTTTATGGAAATTGCCAAAATGCGCGCCGGTAGAATGTTATGGGCAAAACTCCTCAAACAATTCAATCCGAAAGACGAAAAATCGTTAGCCTTGCGAACGCATTGTCAAACTTCCGGTTGGAGTTTAACCGAGCAAGATCCTTTTAATAATGTTGCCAGAACGTGTATCGAAGCAGCAGCAGCAGCCTTTGGCGGAACCCAATCGTTGCACACCAATGCGTTGGATGAAGCAATTGCTCTTCCTACCGATTTTTCCGCGCGAATTGCCCGAAATACGCAAATCTTTTTACAAGAAGAAACCAAAATATGCAAAACCGTTGACCCTTGGGCTGGTAGTTATTATGTCGAAAGTCTAACCAACGAAATCGCACAAAACGCCTGGAAACTAATTGAAGAAGTGGAAGAGTTAGGCGGAATGACCAAAGCCATCGAATCAGGTATTCCGAAATTGCGCATCGAAGAAGCTGCAGCACGCAAACAAGCGCGAATTGACAGTAATCAAGATGTAATTGTAGGTGTAAATAAATACCGATTGGAAAAAGAAGATCCGCTTCAGATTTTGGATGTGGATAACGACATGGTGCGCAAACAGCAAATTGAGCGATTAAATCAAATCAAAGCCACACGAAATACAGCAAAGGTTAACGAATGTTTAGCAAAATTAACCGCTGCTGCAAAAGGTGATACAAATAAAAATACAAAAGATTCCCGTATGCACGGGAATGACATGCAGAAAAATGACAATAATTTGTTATCTTTAGCCGTAGAAGCAGCGCGAAACCGAGCCACATTGGGAGAAATCAGTGATGCACTCGAAGCCGTTTTCGGACGCTACAAAGCACAAATTAGATCATTCAGCGGCGTGTACAGTAAAGAAATAAAGAACGACGAAAGCTTTGAAAAAGCAAAACAATTGGCCGATGCCTTCGCTATAAAAGAAGGTCGTCGTCCAAGAATTATGATTGCCAAAATGGGACAAGACGGTCACGACCGCGGAGCCAAAGTAGTCGCCACAGGATATGCCGATGTGGGATTTGACGTGGATATTGGTCCGCTTTTCCAAACACCAGCCGAAGCCGCCAAACAAGCTGTTGAAAATGATGTACACATTTTAGGCGTTTCGTCATTAGCAGCCGGACACAAAACGCTCGTTCCTCAAGTAATCGAAGAACTTAAAAAATACGGTCGAGAAGACATCATGGTGATTGTAGGCGGTGTAATTCCGGCGCAAGATTATCAATTCCTTTTCGACGCTGGCGCGGTAGCTGTTTTTGGTCCTGGAACTAAAATTAGTGAAGCGGCGATTAGTATTTTGGAGGTTTTATTGGAAGATTAGTGAAGCAATCATACTTCACTTCAGGTGTATAATTCGAATATTTTAAACTTAACGTAGTACTTTAATTTCAACAAGTGTCACAATCATGGTATAGATAAAAAACACTAGCTAAGAAGGTAATGTTTTTTTTACATTTGAATTATGAAACCCAACGCAACCACTCTTCAAAGTTGGAATAAACTCGCACAGGCGTATCACGATAAATTCAGTGAAATGGATTTGTACGACCCCACGTATGATCACTTTTGTGATGCGATTGAAAACGACACCGCGCGAGTTTTAGAACTCGGTTGCGGACCCGGAAACGTCACTAAATACATTTTAAATAAAAAACCTAACTACTCTATTTTGGCTACCGATACGGCGCCGACTATGATTGAGTTGGGAAAAATAAACGTACCCAAAGCTCAATTTCAATTGCTGGATGTGCGTGATATGGTGGATCTAAATCAGACTTTTGACGCGATTTTAGCCGGATTTGTAGTGCCGTATTTAAATTCGGAAGAAACCAAGCAATTCATTGCCGACAGTGTTCAATTGCTCAATGACAACGGAATTTTATATTTCAGTTGTATTGAAAAAGACATATCGTATTCCGATAGCCAAACTAGTAGCGACGGAAAAATCACGATGGAAGTAAATTACCACGATTCGGCTTCACTGATTCAATCGTTGGAAGAAAATCAGTTTAAAATCGTTTCCCTTTTTCGAATTGATTATCCAAAACCCAATGGTGCTAGCGATATTCATTTGATTATTATCGCTCAGAAAAAAAACTAAAAATGTCAAAACTCCCACATATTTCAACCAGTATATTTACAGTGATGTCGCAAATGGCAAACGAGTTCGGCGCGATCAATTTATCGCAAGGATTTCCGAATTTTCCAATTGATGAACGATTGAAAAACATTACTTCAAAATGGGCAAAAGAAGAAATTCACCAATACTTGCCGATGTCAGGGTTTCCGCCTTTATTAGAAAAAGTTTCTCACTTGACCTACACTTCTTACGGCAGAAAGGTAAATCCTACAACTGAAGTTCTAATTACCGCTGGTGCAACAGAAGGAATTTTTGCTACTATTCAGGCCTTGGTTCATCCGAAGGACGAAGTGATCATTTTGGATCCGAGTTACGACTGTTATGAAACTCCAATTTTGTTGTGTAATGCTTTTCCCAAACGCATTCCGTTACAACTTGATTTCACACCCGATTGGGAAAGAATTGGCAACACGATGAACGCAAAAACCCGCATGATCATCATAAATAATCCACACAATCCGACGGGTAGAATTTGGTCGGAAACGGATTTTATACAACTGGAAAAACTATTGGATGTATATCCGAATGTAATCGTACTTTCTGATGAAGTGTATGAGTACATAACGTTTGAAAACAAGCACATTTCGGTGCATCATCGTGAACAACTGAGAGCAAAAAGCGTGATTGTTTCGTCTTTTGGTAAATCGTTTCACATTACGGGTTGGAAAATTGGTTATCTTATTGCTCCTGAACATTTAATGCAAGAGATTAAAAAAGTGCATCAATTTTTGGTGTTTTCGGTAAACAGTTTGGCGCAATATGCCATCAATGAGTATATGGATGTAGTTCAGGTCAATGAACTCGGACACTTTTACCAACAAAAAAGAGATTTTTTCAGGGGTTTGATGCACAAAACACGGTTTGAATTGTTGCCTTGTGAAGGTTCCTATTTTCAAATTGCGTCGTATGCCTCCATTTCGACTGAAGATGACATTCAATTTACGAAGCGATTGGTTAAAGATGTTGGCGTTGCGGCCATACCGCTTTCGCCTTTTTATGCCGATGCTAAACAAACTCAGTGCATCCGCTTTTGTTTTGCCAAAGAAGAAGATACTTTAAAAAAAGCCGTCGAACGACTACAAAAATTATAAATTACTTTATATATTTGCGCACCAATTTCGGGATGTAGCGCAGCCAGGTAGCGTACTAGCATGGGGTGTTAGGGGTCGCTGGTTCGAATCCAGTCATCCCGACCAACAAAAATTCAAAGATTTTCCACAAAAAAATCCATCAAGCTCGCTTGAATGGATTTTTTTGTGGAAAATCTTCAGTTTTGAAAAAACTGAGAAGAATTTTTGTTGAGTAACTTACCTATCCTCTGGATCACCGCTAGGTAATCCAGTAACTTGAACGGATTTTTTTTGGAATAAATATTCAATTTTTGCAAAAAATTGCAAAGATTTTCATTGAGCAACTTCCCTATCCTCTGGATCACCGCTAGGTAATCCAGTAACTTGAACGGGTTTTTTTTGGAATAAATATTCAATTTTCGCAAAAAATTGCAAAGATTTTCATTGAGCAACTTCCCTATCCTCTGGATCACCGCTTGGTAATCCAACAACTCGAAAGCATTGATAGTTAGAAAATCTCATTTTTTTTATTTACTATGCACGCATAATAAAAGATTTGCTATCTTTACGCAAACTAAAACTTCAAATTATGGATTTTTCAGCAAAAATGCTTCGCGATGATGCGTTAAAAGGTAAAACAATAGTCGTAACAGGTGGCGGAAGCGGTTTAGGCAAAGCCATGACGAAATATTTTTTGGAACTCGGTGCCAATGTGGCGATATCTTCTCGCGACATCGAAAAACTAAAAACTACAGCTTCCGAATTGGAAAAAGAAACCGGTGGAACGTGTTTACCTGTGCAATGCGACGTGCGTCATTATGATCAAGTCGAAGCCCTACTCGCCGAAGTAATTAAAAAATTTGGTAAAGTAGATGTTTTGCTGAATAACGCCGCTGGAAATTTTATCTCACCAACCGAACGTTTATCGGCAAATGCCTTTGATACCATAATTGACATTGTTTTAAAAGGATCTAAAAATTGTACACTTGCCTTCGGAAAACATTGGATTGCCGAAAAACAAACCAATTGCAACGTATTAAATATCGTAACTACCTATGCCTGGACGGGTTCGGGTTACGTAGTTCCGAGTGCGACCGCCAAAGCCGGAGTGTTAGCGATGACGCGCAGTTTAGCAGTCGAATGGGCCAAATACGGAATCCGAATGAACGCCATCGCACCCGGTCCGTTTCCGACCAAAGGCGCGTGGGATCGACTATTGCCTGGCGATTTAGCCGAAAAATTTGATATGGCCAAAAAAGTACCGTTGCGTCGCGTAGGCAATCACCAAGAATTAGCCAATCTGGCCGCGTATTTGGTTTCCGATTTCTCAGCGTACATCAACGGCGAAGTCGTAACCATCGACGGTGGCGAATGGCTGCAAGGCGCGGGTCAATTCAATATTTTAGAGAAAATTCCGCAAGAAATGTGGGATATGTTGGAGGCGATGATTAAGAATAAAGGAAGCAAGTAGAAGTACGAAGTACGATTTACGAAGTACGATTTACGAAGTACGAAAAAGGCAGAAGGCAGTAGCAGAAGGCAGAAAGCAGAAGGCAGATTGTAAGTTAGAGAAGAATTTCTTTTTTTTTGGGAGCATGAATTTTGTGCTTTATTGACTACTTGTGCCGCTTTTCGTCGCACGCGGTGCTTCCTTCAATCGGGGCTAGTTTAGATGTTAAGTGTTTATTTAGAACCATAGTTGAAGTGTTCAGTGTTCAAAAAGCAGTATTCAGCTGACACAACTACAACGTCTTTCCCGCGCAGGCGGGAATCTATTTTTGAAACGTTGGATTCCCGCCTGCGCGGGAAAGACGTACAAGTAGCAATCAGGTTTCTGAAATATTTAAGTAAAGTTTACGTTCTAAGATAGAAACCTTTCCCATGAAAACAAACCTTACTTTTTTTCTTCTACTGCTACTCACAACCAGTTGTTTTTCTAAAAACGAAACTCCAAAAAATCAAACAATTACGGCTACTACACCAACCGTAGCTTTTGAAAATACCGCCAAAGTCATCCATATTTTTGTCGCGTTGTGCGATAATAAATACCAAGGAATTCTTCCTGTTCCTTCCAAAATTGGCAACGGTCAAGATCCCAACAACAATTTGTATTGGGGTTGTGGATACGGAATCAAAACGTATTTTAAAAAAAGCGCCGAATGGAAACTGCTAAAATCTGAAAAGGTAAGCGGCGTCGTTTTGGAACGACTTATTTTCAAACACGTTTCTAAAAATGTGTTTCTAGTGGCCGATGCATACGATGGAAAAGAAATTCAACAATGCACCGAAGAATTCCTTAAAAGCAATTCGGGCGATTTAAAAAACACGCTTCAAATTGGCGACAAAACACTCGGAATTTATGGCAATTCCAACCTCGTAGCCTATATTGGTCACAATGGCTTAATGGATTTCAAACTCAACGAAACCTATGCCAACACCGATAATAAAACCCGTGATTGCATTATTTTAGCGTGCAAAAGCAAAAATTATTTCGCTCCGTACCTCAAAAACTCGAAATCCAATCCGATGGTGTGGACCACGCAATTTATGGCACCTGAAGCCTACACGATTCACGATGCTTTATCAGGTTATGTGCTGAATGAAACGCCAACTCAGATTCATCTTCGGGCGGCAAAAGCATATGCTAAATTTCAGAAATGCAGTGTGAAAGCGGCTTCGAAATTGTTGGCGACGGGGTTTTAAAAGTTTGGGTTGTCGGTTGTCAATTGTTGGTTGTCGGTTACTTTCTAAGAAATTCTACTTTCTGTTTTCTGCCTTCTGTACACTGACAACCGACAACTGACAACCGAACACACTAGCCCAGATGGAAGTAAAGCGCTTTTTGAGTTGGGTAGGTAGTTTTTGTTGGACCAAAAGAGTGACCAACGGAAACTACTTTTGGGACATTACAAAAACACATGACCAGCCAAAAACGCGTAACGTACAGCTGGAGTTGCTTCTAAAAAAAATCACACAACAATTAACTATTGTTAACAAATAACACTTTCATAAACCATAAAAAATTGTATTTTTACACCTCAAAATTTGTATCAAATAAATGGGCAAAATCATTGCAATAGCCAATCAGAAAGGTGGTGTAGGAAAAACGACTACTTCGGTAAATTTAGCCGCATCGCTGGGTGTTTTAGAGAAAAAAGTGTTATTAATCGACGCCGATCCACAAGCCAATGCGAGTTCGGGTTTGGGAATTGATGTAGACGGCGTAGAAATTGGCACGTATCAAATACTGGAGCACAGTAATTTACCTGAAGAAGCGATTGTAAAATCGAGCTCGCCCAATGTAGATGTAATTCCGGCTCATATTGACCTTGTGGCGATTGAAATTGAATTGGTGGACAAAGAAAACCGCGAATACATGCTCAAGCAAGCCTTGGAAAAAATAAAAGACCAGTACGACTATATTCTTATTGATTGCGCGCCATCGTTGGGTTTATTAACCTTAAACGCGTTGACAGCTGCCGATTCAGTGGTGATTCCGATTCAGTGTGAGTACTTTGCCTTGGAAGGTTTAGGAAAGTTGTTGAACACGATTAAAAGTGTGCAGAAAATCCACAATCCCGACCTAGACATTGAAGGTTTATTACTTACGATGTACGATTCGAGATTGCGTTTGTCCAATCAAGTGGTGGAAGAAGTGCAAAAACATTTCAGTGATATGGTGTTTAAAACCATCATTCAGCGCAACGTGAAACTGAGTGAAGCGCCGAGTTATGGTGAAAGCATCATCGGGTTTGACGCTACAAGTCGTGGAGCCGCAAATTATTTAAGTTTAGCCGAAGAGATCATCAAGAAAAATAGCAATTAGAAATGGCAAAAGCAGTACAGAAACAAGCTTTAGGAAGAGGATTATCTGCCTTATTAAAAGATCCGTCCAACGACATCAAATCGGTAAACGATAAAAATGCAGATAAAGTGATTGGAAGCATCATCGAATTGGAATTGGATTCCATCGAGATCAATCCGTTTCAACCGCGTACCAATTTTAATGAAGAATCGCTTCAGGAATTGGCGTCGTCCATCAAAGAATTGGGTGTCATTCAGCCGATTACCGTTCGTAAATTAGATTTCAATAAATACCAACTGATCTCAGGAGAACGACGCTTGCGCGCTTCGAAATTAGTTGGTTTACCTACGATTCCAGCCTACATCCGAATTGCCAACGACAACGAATCGCTGGTCATGGCTTTAGTTGAAAACATTCAGAGACACGATCTAGATCCGATTGAAATTGCCTTGTCGTACCAACGTTTGATTGACGAAATTCAGTTGACACAAGAGCAAATGAGCGATCGCGTGGGAAAAAAACGTTCGACCATTGCCAATTATTTGCGTTTGTTGAAATTGGATCCAATCATTCAAACCGGAATCCGAGACGGATTCATTTCTATGGGTCACGGTCGCGCCATCATCAACATTGATAATCAAAACATTCAAGCCGATATTTACCAAAAAATCGTGAGTCAGAATCTTTCGGTTCGCGAAACGGAATCATTGGTAAAGAACTACCAAGACGGATTAAAATCGAAAGGAAAAGTAAGCAAATCAACCTCTTTTTCGGTTGCTGAAGACCAGAAAAAAGCCATCACTTCGTTTTTCGGAGCTAAAGTAGAGGTAAAAGTTTCAGGCAATGGAAAGGGGAAAATTTCGATTCCATTTCATTCTGAAGAAGATTTTAACCGCATCATTAAATTAATCAACGGTTAGTGATTAGGGGTATTTACATAGCACTCTTCTTTTTGTTTTTAGGAACGAACAGCGCATTGGCTCAAGAAGAGTTGCGCATTGACAATCTAAAAGTACAAGATACGGTTAAGAAAAATTCTATCAATCCGCTTGCGCCTTCCAAAGCCGCCTTTTATTCGGCCATACTGCCTGGATTGGGTCAGGCTTACAACAAAAAGTACTGGAAAATCCCAATTGTATATGCCGCCATTGGAACTGGCGTGTATGCCTATACTTGGAACAACCAAAAATACAACGAGTTCCGAAATGCGTACAAAAATCGCCTCGCTGGACTTCCAGATGATTTTCAATTTTTGGATGATGAACGATTGATACAAGGTCAGAAATTTTACCAGAAAAACAGAGATTTATCGGCAATTGTTACCGTTGTTCTATATATTTTAAACATTGTCGACGCTAATGTCGACGCGCATTTGATGCAGTTTAATGTCAACAACGACTTAAGTATGCGTCCCAATATGCTCCAAGACGACATCTACAACCGACAGAATTTAGCCATTTCTTTTACATATAACTTTTAAGCAAAGTGTAACAAAATTCCACCTTTCACATCTAATAGACAATGAAAATAGCGCTACTTGGTTACGGAAAAATGGGTAAGGTAATTGAACGAATTGCTTTGGAGCGCGGACATGAAATTGTCTTACGTAAATCGAGTTCCAATACCTATTCCGGACTTGAACATGCCGATGTTGCAATTGATTTTAGTGTTCCGGATGCCGCATTGGCAAATATTACACAATGTCTTAGTACAGGAATTCCAATTGTTTCGGGCACGACTGGTTGGTTGGACGATTATCCAAAAATGGTATCGCTGTGCAACGAAAAAAATGGTTCATTCATTTATGGTTCGAATTTCAGCTTAGGCGTTAATTTGTTTTTTGAATTGAATGATTATTTGGCTCGAATGATGTCGAAATTTGATCAATACCGTATTTCGGTGGAAGAAATTCATCACACACAAAAATTAGACAAACCCAGCGGAACTGCGATTTCATTAGCTAATGCCATCATCAACCACACACAGTATAACGAGTGGTCGATAGAAAATCCAACCCAAGAAGAATTGTTTATTGATGTGAAACGAATCGATTCAGTTCCAGGGACGCATTCGATTGCCTACGCATCTGATGTAGATACGATTGAAATTAAACATACAGCACACAACCGCGAAGGATTTGCGCTAGGTTCCATCATCGCAGCGGAGTGGATTTTGGGTAAGAAAGGAGTTTTTTCAATGCGAGACGTATTAGAACTGACAACCGACAACAGATAACCGACAACAGATAAAATAAAAAATTATGAGCACCTATCAATGGTTTGTTTTTTTCCTAATTGTTCAACTCATCCACGGATTGGGAACATGGAAATTATATGAAAAAGCAGGAAGAAAATCGTGGGAAGCATTTATTCCTGTGTATAACTCGATTATTTTGATGAAAATCATCAACCGTCCGACTTGGTGGACGTTTCTATTGTTTATCCCAGTAATCAACTTGATGATGTTCCCAATTGTTTGGGTGGAAACGCTGCGTAGTTTTGGAAGAAGATCAACCCTCGACACCATTTTAGGAGTGGTAACTTTTGGTTTTTACATCTATTACATCAACTACACGCAATATGTGCAATACATTTCAGAACGCAATTTAAAACCTGCGTCGACGGCAGCCGATACGTTGAGTTCGCTCTTGTTTGCAATCATTGTTGCAACTTTTGTGCATACGTATTTCATACAGCCGTTTGTGATTCCGACATCATCCTTAGAAAAATCATTACTTGTAGGTGATTTCCTTTTTGTAAGCAAATACAATTACGGTGCGCGAACACCAATGACAGCTGTTGCTGCACCGATGGTTCACGATACGTTGCCCCTTATCAAAGTAAAATCCTATCTATTCGATGACAATAATCCGACCTCTTGGAAAAATAAATTACAATTGCCTTATTTCCGTTTTCCCGGGTACGAAAAAATAAAAAATAATGATATCGTAGTTTTCAATTGGCCACAGGATACATTGTTTCACATGTATAAACCGTCCGATAGACGCTACAGCAAACCGATTGACAAGAAAACCAATTACGTAAAACGTTGTGTAGGAATTCCAGGCGATTCGTTGCAAATCAAAGACGGAATTGTATTCATCAACGGTAAAGAATTAATACTGCCTGAAAGAGCGAAACCTCAATTTAATTACTTAATTGAAAACAAAACACCTATAGATAGTACTTTTCTGGTGGATTATGAAATTACTGAGTATTCTAGAATCTTCAAAATTAAAAAGGACATATGGGATAATAACGTCGTTAGAACTCATCTTGATAGATTATCCAAAGAAAATAAAGTGGCATTCTCTGAAATTGCAAGAGATAGTACTGCCGTTTTGCTTACAGGTGGTGCAACAGACGACGTTCTTAATGAACTTAACATCGACTTATCGATGTACGATTTATCTGTTACATTAACTTTTGAAAAAGCAGAAAAGATGAAGTCTGATTCAAGAGTAAAAGTGATTAAAAGATTCATTAAAAATGGTCCAGAAGATGGTATATTTCCCGATCATAAAGATGGCAAACCATCGGTAACCAATAATTGGAGTTGTGATAACTTTGGTCCGATTTACATTCCGCAACAAGGAAAAACAGTTGCCATCAATCGCCAATCGCTACCCTTTTACAAGAACATTATTTCTGAATTTGAAGGAAATACGTTAAAAGTAGTAGGGAACGATATTTACATCAACGATAAAAAAGCAACGACATACACATTCAAACAAAATTACTATTGGATGATGGGAGACAACCGTCATAATTCGTTAGATGCCCGTTATTATGGTTACACTCCAGAAGATCATATAGTTGGCAAACCTGTCTTTTTATGGATGAGTTGGGACAGCAATGGTAAGGGCATCATGAATAAAATTCGTTGGGAACGTTTGTTTACCACGGTAAGTGGTGAAGGCCAACCGCAATCGTACTTTAAATATTTCTTAGGAATATTGGCATTGTATTTTGTGGGTGAGTATTTTTGGAAAAAGAGAAAGAAAGCGTCTAATGTGTAAATTAGTCAATTAGTAAATGTGCCAATTAAAAAAAAGTATACTAATTGAAACATATACTAATTGCCCAATTGACACATTTCCGAATTGACACATTAAAAATGAACGCACTACTTTATCCGAGCTATTTCCCGTCCATCTCACACTTCGTTGCTATTGCGCAAGCCAATCGCGTGACGTTTGAAATGGAAGATAATTACCAAAAACAAACCAACCGTAACCGGATGTACATATACAGTCCGAACGGTATTCAACTTCTTAACATTCCCATTAAACACTCTAAGTTAGCTCATCAAAAAACCAAAGAAGTGCGAATTGAAAGTGCTTTCGATTGGCAAAAGCAGCACTTTAAATCGTTGGAAGCAGCCTATCGAACGTCTCCTTTTTTTGAATATTTTGAAGACGACCTCGCTCCTATTTTTAATAAAAAATACGATTTTCTGATGGATTTGAACTTGGAATCAATGGCTGTTGTTTCTAAGTTTTTGGGATTGGAATTCGATTACGACGAAACCACCGAATTTTTCCATGAAGTTCCAGATAAAGTAGATTTTCGCGATTTAATCAACGGAAAAAAAGATACGGCGCAATTCGAACCGTACACACAAGTGTTTGATGACAAGCACGGGTATTTGAACAATTTGAGTGTTTTGGATCTCCTGTTCAATGAAGGACGATATGCTTTGGACTATCTTAAAAAACAACCTCTTATTGTTCAACCATAGCCAAACGCGTCATGATGGGATAGTGATCTGAATTTTTAAATTTAGAAAAATTCTCGAAACTTTTCACCTGCATGACTTTGTCCGCGAAAATATAGTCGATTCTCGCTGGATAGTACTTAAAATGATACGTTTGTCCGAAACCGTTTCCAGCTTCTTCAAAACAGTCATTCAAGTTTCCTTTGATCATTCGGTATACATATGAAAAGGCGCTGTTATTCATATCACCACAGATGATAATGGGAAACGGGCAAGTCATCTTGTGTTTAGAAATAAGTTCAGCCTGAATTTGCTGTTTTTTAAACGCTTCACTAATACGGTTAAAAACCAGCTGTGATTTTTGCTTGTTGATAGACTCTACATTTTCTTCTATTTCAGTAACATCGGGTGAGATTTTAATTGATTCTAAGTGTATGTTGTATACTCGAATGGTGTCTTTCCCTTTTCGGATGTCGGCAAATATGACACTATTATTTGAGTCAGGCAATTCAATGATTCCCTCGTTTACAATAGGAAATTTAGAAAAAATAACCTGACTGGTTTTGATTTTGTTTCCTTGCTTGTGTGAGTATTGGTAATTGTAGAATCGGAATTTAATATCGGCAGAGGAAGAATACTCTTGGATACATAAAATATCCGGGCTCTGCTCATTGACAAATGTATAAATTTCTTCGCCAACATTTTCCTTATCAATCCATTTGAACAAATTGAATAACCTTACATTATAACTCATCACCGTAAAATCATTCGATTCTTCGGGTAAATCAATTGATGAAAATTTGTAGTATTTGTTAATGAATGTAATGCCTAGCAATAATACAATTCCGGATAAGATGACTTGTTTTTTTAACTGAATCAGCCAGTAGCCAAAAAACAACAAATTAATCACTAAAAACGAAGGTAAAAGCAATGTCAGAACTGACAATAGCGGAAATAATTTAGGCGCTAAAAAAGGCAAAACAAAGGCAAGAAACGACAGTATAGTCAACACTATATTGAAGAAATACATCACCTTATTAAACCTTGAAAGCTTTTTCATGTTTATTTTCCTGAATTGAATAAAAATTCCTTTTCGTCTTTGGTCAAACTGTCGTACCCCGACTGACTTATTTTATCTAGAATTTCGTCAATTTGTTGCTGCGTTTTATCTTTAGTTACAATCTTACTTTCTCGTTTAGCTGCGTTCGATCTCGGATTGACGTGTACTTTTCTGAACGGCGTTGCTTTTTTTGGCTGAAACAAATTTGAAAAAAAGTTGATGAATGAGGTTACGATGGAGGATAAATCGGTACCATTTTGCAGCATTTTCACATATACAACTCCAAATACAGCTCCAGCAATATGAGCGATGTGTCCGCCTGTATTATCTAACATAATTTGCATAAAATCCAATACTAAAAAAACAGCTGTGATGTGCCATAATTTAACATTTCCGAAAAGAAATAACCGAACTTCCATTAACGGTTGATACGTTGTTGTGGCAACTAAAATAGCTAAAACTGCACCCGAAGCACCAACAATAGAAGAATAAATACCTAAAAAATAATACGAAATCACAAAGGCAATTCCGGCAAAAATTGAACTCAATACATACAATCCAAAATACTGCTTTTGCGTAAAAAAGGTCAGAAACAACCGACTCGCAAAATTCAACATAATCATATTGAAGAACAAATGCCAAAAACTAGCGTGCAAAAAAGAATACGTCAGCAATGTCCATGGAAAATACAGCACGTCTTTCGGATTGGAAGAAAGTGCAATCCAAGAAGGAAAGTCAAATCTTCCAATTGTAAATTGATAAAAAACCAACGACAACAAAAAAACACCTACATTCCAATAGATGATTCGATTAGCAATTCCGCCAATTTTATATTGTAGTTTAATATCGTCCAATATTTTACTCATGCTAATTCCAACGTTTGTGATTAAACTGATTTTTTCTCCAAAACCACATCATAATAAATCCGGTAATTGCTCCACCGATATGAGCAAAATGAGCAATTCCAGTACTTCCTCCACCGAAAATAGAAGTTCCATTTAAACCTAAAATTAAATCCAAGACCAACAAACCTGGCACAAAATACTTTGCTTTTATGGGAATCGGAATAAACATCATCATCAATTCGGCTTTCGGAAACATAAAAGCAAAAGCAGTTAATAATCCGTATATCGCGCCAGAAGCACCAACGGCAGTTGATTTAGTTATACTTACCGCTTTAAATAAATCAACATACTGCTCCTGACTGAAATTAGAATTTTCTAAAATAGTCCGAATGTTTCCTTGTATCATTTGCCCTTTTTCATCATACAAACGCTCATAATCCGCATTCAGAAGAGTTTGAAGTTCAATGTCGGTTAAATTCAAATTTGAAAAAGTATTCACAACCGAGTAATATTCCAAATAATTCACCCCAATATGCAACAACGCAGCTCCTAACCCACACGAAATGTAAAAAAACAAAAATTTCTTCCCGCCCCAAAAATGTTCCAACGCGCTCCCAAAAGAAAACAACGCAAACATATTGAAGGCAATGTGCATAATATTTGGATATTGGGCATGCATAAACATATGCGTTATCGGTTGCCAAAGCCTAAAACTAGTGCTTTCAGGAAAATACAACGCAAACAAATCATACGATACCGGAACCATTTGAGAACCGATATAGAAAATAATGTTTAAAATCAGCAGTTGTTTCACTACCGGTGTGATGTTCATCATATACTAAATTTTTTATCTAAATCATCTACGCTCATCGTGATGAAAGTGGGTTTTAAAAAAGGTGACACATTCGGTTCTTTGCACGCAAATAAATTATTGAGCAAATTTTCTTGTTCTCTTTCGGTTAAATACGTTCCGGTGCGCACGGCTAAACTTTTGGCCATCGATTTGGCAATGGTATCATTCTGACTGAAACTACTCTCAGGAATTCCGTCTTGTAAATCAGACATCAACTGTTCCAAAACAATCGACACTTCACTTTCTGATGTATTTACGGGAATTCCAGAAATATAGATGCCGTCCGAATCAACTGTTTCAAAAACAAAACCTGTGTTTTCTAATGAAAATTGTAATTCGGCTATTAATTTCATTTCATCGGGTGAAAAATGCAATTGCAAAGGAAACAACAACTGCTGACTCGAAGCTTGTCGCACAGTCATATTAGTAAGAAACTGCTCATACAAAATGCGTTGATGCGCTCGGTTTTGATCGATAATTACCATACCCGATTTAATCGGACTAACAATGTATTTTTTTTGAATTTGATAGGTACGTTTAACTACTTGCTCGTCTTCTTTATCGTCAAAAAGTGAAGCGGTTAGTTCTTCTTTTTCAAAAATAAACGAACCGAGTTCCTCTGTATCTTGCTTCAAACCAACATATAAACTTTCCCAGGTCGACGCCGCCACTTCTTGCTTTCTGTACGATGTGCCGCTCGAGTAGGGTTTCACACCTGTATCTCCTGAAAACGGATTGAACGAACTATCGACCTGAACCGATGGATAATCTGCGGTTTTATTTTGGTATTGATACGGTGTGTCTAAATTGGGATTGCGATCAAAATCTAAAACGGGAGCCACATTAAACTGGCCCAAACTATGTTTAATTGACGAACGCAAAATGGCATACAGTGCATGCTCGTCATCGAACTTAATTTCGGTTTTGGTGGGATGAATATTGATATCGATGGTGTTTGGTGGCACATTCAAGTATAAAAAGTAACTTGGCTGTGCATTATCGCGAAGCAAGCCATCGAAAGCCGCTATAACGGCGTGATGCAAATAGCCACTTTTGATAAAACGATCGTTAACAAAGAAAAACTGTTCTCCTCTATTTTTCTTAGCGAATTCGGGTTTTCCCACAAATCCTTGTATGGTTAAAATTTCTGTTTCTTCTTGAACCGGAACTAATTTTTCGTTGGTTTTGGCCGAAAACACATTCACAATGCGTTGTCTGTGATTGGATTGTGGTAAATTAAACGCTTCGCTACCGTTGTGGATCATTGTAAAAAAAATCGACGGATGTGCTAACGCAACTCGTTGAAATTCGTCAATAATATGACGCAATTCTATCGTATCCGATTTTAAAAAGTTGCGTCGCGCCGGAATATTGAAAAATAAATTCTTCACCGCAAAAGATGTTCCATTAGGCAAAACTGATGGTTCTTGCGATACAAATTTACTACCTTCAATAACGATGTGTGTTCCTAGTTCGTCTTGCTCTTGCTTGGTTTTCATTTCAACGTGAGCAATCGCCGCAATAGACGCTAATGCCTCGCCACGAAAACCTTTGGTATGCAAATCGAATAAATCTTCCGCTTGACGGATTTTAGAAGTGGCATGACGTTCAAAACACAAACGAGCATCGGTAATATTCATTCCCATTCCGTTATCAATCACTTGAACCAACGATTTTCCAGCGTCTTTTACGATGAGTTTGATTTCGGTGGCTTTAGCATCGACAGCGTTCTCAAGCAATTCTTTTACTACTGATGCAGGTCGTTGCACCACTTCGCCTGCGGCTATTTGATTGGCAACGTGATCAGGAAGTAATTGAATGATGCTTGACATTAGTGTTTAGGGTTCTGTGTTTGAAATTTGGTGTTGGCAGAATACGCCAATCGACCAAAGGTAGCAAATTTACTTAAATTCTATTGTTTATCATAGTTAACAAGATACTAAAAAACAAAAAACCTACTCCAAAAAGAATAGGTTGTTGTAGGTAAAAATGATTGAAAACTAGTTGGGTTCAGAAGTTCTCCGCAATTCGGCCATTTTGATTGCCGCAATCGCAGCTTCCGTTCCTTTGTTCCCGTGTTTTCCTCCGCTTCTATCGATGGATTGTTGCATCGTATTATCGGTCAGCAGACAAAAGATAACCGGAACATCGGTTTGCACATTCAAATCCTTTATGCCTTGCGTAACGCCTTCACAAACAAATTCAAAATGCATCGTTTCACCTTTGATGACGCAACCTATCGTAATCACCACGTCTACATTTTGGGTAACAATCATGCGTTGCGCGCCATATACAAGTTCAAAACTTCCTGGAACATTCCAACGAATAATGTTGCTCTGTTGCGCACCACAATCGAGTAACGCAGCAATAGCACCGTTGTACAATCCTTCCGTAATTTCTTCGTTCCATTCTGAAACAACAATCCCAAACCGAAAGTCGTTCGCGTTTGGGATTGTGTTTTTATCGTAATTGGATAAATTTTTATTTTCCGTTGCCATGTTTTTAGTGTTCAGTGGTCAGTTTCTGAAATCTGCCTACTGCGTTCTGCCTTCTATTACTGCACCATTCCAATCAAAGCATCAATATTTTGTGCTTCTTGTGAAGACTCATACTTTTCTTTGATTTCGGTAAAATATTTTAATGCATCGGCTTTGTTTCCTAATGCATAAGCAGTCTGACCTGCTTTCATTAAATAACGAGGCGTTGTCAAATCGTTGACATTCATTTGAGCCGCTTTAACATAATATTCTAAAGCTTCTTTAGGCTGATTTCTTTGTGCGAAAGCATCGCCAATTGCTCCTTTTGCAATGGCAGAAACCATCACATCTTCCGAAGAGAATTTTTCTAAATACTCAATAGCTTCTTTGTATTTTCCTAAGTTTAAATATGAAATACCTGCATAGTAGTTCGCTAAATTTCCAGCATCAGTACCTGAATATTGGTTCGCGATTTCAATCACACCTTGCTTTCCTTCAGAACCTTTCAATACTAAATTGAACAATGAATCTTTCGAAGTTGGCGCATCAATAGCTTTTTGAAAATTCGATTGAGCCACAAAAATTTCATCGGCTGCTTCATCTTCATTCGGACCAACAACAAATTTTTGGTACAACAAATAACCTATTGTAATTAAAGCCACTGCGCCTAAAAATCCTAAAATGTATTTTTGATTTTTGGCAACAAATTCTTCCGTTCTAGAAGCCGTTTGATCCAACGTATCAAAGGCTTTCGCTGTGGTACTATCCTTCGCATCTACATCTGGAGTATTCTCAATGTAATTGTTGTCGCCTTTCTCTTGTTGTTCTTTTGGTGCTTTGTAACCTCTTTTATTATAAGTTGCCATTTAAATTTAATTTAGTGTGCGCAAAAATAAAATTTTTATTCAAATTTAAAAGGCATTTTTGTCGATATTTTTCAATAATTTGCACCCACTTAAAAAAAGACTAAAAAAAAATACTGCCTTATCAGTATTCGTAAGCCATCACCAATGTTTTTAAAAAAAATTTCTTTATTCAATTATAAAAATTTTTCAGAAATTAGCTTCGAATTTGATGCGAAAATCAACTGTTTTGTAGGAAAAAATGGAATTGGAAAGACCAATGTGCTCGATGCAATCTATCATTTGGCTCATGGAAAAAGTTATTTTAATCCGCTTGCCGTACAGAACATCAAACACAACGAGGACTTTTTTGTGATCGATGGTGAATTTGAAAAAGGCAATCGCACCGAACAAATTGTAAGCAGTTTCAAAAAAGGGCAAAAAAAAATACTCAAACGAAACGGTAAAATGTATGAGAAGTTTTCCGATCATATCGGTTTTATTCCGCTCGTAATCATTTCTCCAGCCGACAACGATTTAATTATCGAAGGCAGCGAAACACGCAGACGCTTTATTGACAGCGTGATTTCGCAATTAGAACCAACTTACCTTCAAGACCTCATTCACTATCAAAAAATTATCAGTCAACGCAACGCTTTACTAAAATATTTCGCCTTAAACCATACCTTTGATAACGATACTTTATCCATTTACAACCAACAATTGGACGGATTAGGACAACGCATCTTTGAAAAACGGAAGACTTTTATCGATGCATTTGTACCCATTTTTAACAAACACCATCAATCAATCACCGGCTCGCAAGAAACCGTGCAATTGGTGTATGAAAGTCATCTTTTTGAACATACGATGTTGGCGCTTTTGGAAGGACATCTCGCCAAAGACCGTGCACTGCAATACACGTCGGTCGGAGTACATAAAGATGATTTGGCTTTTCAAATTGACGGTTTTCCGATTAAAAAATTCGGTTCGCAAGGTCAGCAAAAGTCGTTTTTAATCGCGCTAAAATTGGCGCAATTCGAATTTGTAAAAAAACAAAGCGGCGAAAAACCCATTTTACTCTTTGACGACATCTTCGACAAACTCGACGAAACGCGTGTGAGTAAAATCGTCGAAATGGTCAACCAGGAAGAATTTGGACAGTTGTTCATATCCGACACTCATCGCGAACGCACCGAAGCCATTGTAAAAACAACCCATCAGAGTTATAAGATATTTAGTTTGTAACATTTGTTATATTGTTCTATTTTTACTACTTTATCTTTGCACCTCAAAAAAAATATTTTATGAAATCAAAAATTCTAACACTTGTAGCCTTAACCATATTATTAGTTAGTTGTAAAGGTCAAACCAAAGAAACTACAGATCATGCGACCATCATCAATGAAAGCATCGACGCAAAAGTCTTTGCTGAAAAACTGCAATCAGCACAAAATCCGCAAATCATTGACGTTCGAACGCCGGACGAATTCAATTCGAAACACCTCGACAATGCCGTAAACATCGACTTCAATTCGCCGAGTTTTACGTCTGAAATCAGCAAACTCGACAAATCAAAACCCACTTTTGTCTATTGTTTAAGCGGCGGAAGAAGTGCATCAGCCTTGTCTGAGATGAAGGAAATCGGCTTTACCGAAGCCTACAACATGAAAGGCGGAATGTTAAAATGGAATGCGTTGGGATTAAACAATGCAAAATCTTCAGTGTCCGGAATGACTAAAGCCGATTACGATAAACTGCTGTCAACCGACAAAAAAGTATTGGTTGATTTTTACGCCGAATGGTGCGGACCTTGTAAAAAAATGGCGCCTTATTTAGACAAAATGACGACCGAATTAAAAGACAACGTGATCATCATCCGAATTGATGTTGATAAAAACGAAGCGCTTGCTAACGAACTCAAAATAGAAGCTTTACCGACGCTGATGTTGTACGAAAATAAAAAAGTAACGTGGCAAACCGTAGGTTTCATTACGGAAGAAGATTTGAGAAAAAAATTATAAGTCATGATCACCCAAGAAGCACTGCATTTTTTAGAGGATTTGATTGCAAATAACAACACCGAGTGGATGCACGCGAATAAAAAACGGTACGAAAATTACAAAAAAGACTACCATACTTTTATCGCTTCGCTGCTTGCTGAAATGAAGCAATTGGATCCAACCTTAGAACCATTGGAAGTTAAAAATTGTACCTTCCGCATCAATCGTGACATTCGATTTTCGAAAGACAAATCGCCTTACAAAACCAATATGGGCGCGTGGTTTACGCAGAACAAGAATAGAAAAAATAGCCCTGGTTGTTACGTTCATTTCGAAAAAGGAAATTCATTTTTGGCAGGTGGTGTTTGGTGCCCTGAACCGAATGAACTAAAAGCAATCCGCAAAGAAATTGAGTTTTTTTACGATGATTTAGAAGCCATCGTTGCCGATGCAACCTTCAAAAAAGAATATAAAGAACTAACGCGTGAAGAAGCAAACGTTCTGAAAAAAGCTCCAAAAGACTTCGATCCAAATCATCCCGCCATCGAATTTTTAAAACTAAAAAGTTATACCGCTTCCCAAAAAATAGACGACAGTTGGTTCACGCAACCCGATTTCAGTAAAAAAGTAGCACAGAAATTAATTGCCTTAAAACCAATGAACGACTTTTTGCGACGCGCACTTGAAACGCAAGAGTAAATCAATTAAAAATTAAAAATTACGAATTACGAGTTTTTAATTTCACTTTGTTTGCAATCGTAATTCATAATTGATAATTCGTAATTTTTCATGGAAATCCAATCAAATTTCTCCCTAAAAAAATATAACACCTTTGGAATCGAAGCCAATGCCAGAAAGTTCGTCGCCGTTCACACCGAAGACGAACTGAAAACCATACTTAAAAATCACGCAACCGAACCCAAATTTATCTTAGGTGGCGGAAGTAATATGTTGTTAACAAAAGATATTGAAGCTTTAGTCATTCACGTGGATTTAAAAGGAAAAAGAATCGTCCGCGAAGACGACGATTTCGTTTGGGTAGAAAGCAAAGCAGGCGAAAATTGGCACGAATTTGTGCTATGGACTATCGACCTGAATTTTGGCGGATTGGAAAATATGTCTCTCATTCCGGGCAATGTCGGTACAACACCCGTCCAAAACATCGGCGCCTACGGAACCGAAATTAAAGATACGTTTGTCTCGTGCGATGCGGTTCATATTCTAACACAAAAAACCAAAACATTCACCAAAGAAGAGTGCAGTTTTGGCTACCGTGAGAGCATTTTCAAACACGAAGCGAAAGATCAATACGTAATTACATCCGTAATTTTCAAATTGACCAAACGCAACCACAAGATCAATACGTCGTATGGCGACATTACGAAAGAATTAGAAAAAAACAACATAACAAATCCAACGTTAAAAGACGTGAGCAATGCTGTAATTGCCATTCGTCAGAGTAAATTACCCGACCCGAAAGAACTTGGTAATAGCGGAAGTTTCTTTAAAAATCCGATTATCTCCACATCTGAATTTGAAAAAATAAACGCGGTACATCCTGAAATTCCACATTATGTAATCTCAGAAACCGAAGTAAAAGTACCCGCAGGCTGGCTCATTGAACAAGCTGGTTTTAAAGGAAAACGCTTTGGCGATGCCGGAATTCATAAAAATCAGGCCTTGGTTTTGGTCAATTACGGAAACGCTACCGGACAAGAAATTTTAGCGGTTTCGAAAGACATTCAAGCTACGGTGTTGGAGAAATTCGGAATTGCGATTGAAGCGGAAGTGAACGTGATTTAGAAGTACGAGATACGAAGTACGAAGTTGGAAGTGGCGGTTGTACTAAGTGTTTCTTGTAAAATGGCATTGATTTTTGTTTTTAGAAACACACATTGTATCATTTTAACGACGCTTTGTCCCGCTTTTCTTCTCCGCCTAGGCGGATTACTTCAATCGGGGCTAGATTAGACGTTTTTTTGTTAATAAGACATTTACGAGAAAGTACTCAGTGGTCAGTGGTCAGTGTTCAGAAGGCAGAAGTCAGAGAAAATTAACCGACAACAGGCAACCGACAACCGACAACCAATTAACTATCTCTGCAATCCGCGTCATCCGTTCCAAAAAAACAAAACCATGTACATTCCCGACCAATACAAAAACGAAAACCAAACCGAAATCCGGAATTTTATTCACGAAAACGGATTTGCTTTACTCACCAATACCGTACATGGAAAACCGAGATGATAAAAACTATACCACCATTATTTCAGAACTAGAAAAAAGAAGTGATTACCAATCCCTTTCGGTAGCCGCCGAGATGAAAAAATGTCCGAGATAAAACGTTTTAAAATTCGCAAATCAGATTTGATTTTCGTACTTTTGCACTCGTTTTAAAAAAAGTCTAACAGCCATGTTACTATTCCTTTTCTGTTTATTTATTGTAGTTGTAGTAATTCAATTCCTGTATTATGTAGTGTTCTTTGGCAAATTTTCTTTCGCTAAAAAACAAACCCTTACACCCAAACGAATTCCGATTTCCGTAATCGTTTGCGCGAAAAACGAAGCGGAAAATGTGAAACAATTCGTTCCAATTTTAGCCGAACAAGACTATCCCGATTTCGAAATTGTATTGATTGACGATGCTTCAAGTGACGAAACATTAGACTTATTCGAAGTGTTTGAAAAACAGTATTCCAACATCAAATTGGTGAAAGTCGCCAATAATGAAGCCTTTTGGGGAAATAAAAAATTTGCGTTGACACTCGGAATCAAAGCGGCGAAAAACGAATATCTATTGTTCACCGACGCCGATTGTTATCCGACATCAAGAGACTGGATTAAAGAAATGAGTTCGAACTTTACACAGCAAAAAACCATCGTTTTGGGGTATGGCGCGTACGAAAAAATCAAAGGCTCGTTTTTTAATAAAATCATTCGATTTGAAACCTTACTCACAGCCGTTCAATATTTTGGTTGGGCAAAAATAGGTAAACCCTACATGGGCGTCGGACGAAATTTGGCCTACAAACGCGAAGAGTTTTTCAAAACTAATGGTTTCATCGATCACATGAAAATTCGTTCGGGCGACGATGATTTGTTCATCAACCAAGCGTCTACTTCAAAAAATACTACCATTTGTTTTTCAAGAGAAAGTTTTACATTTTCCAAACCTAAAACCACTTTTTCTGATTGGTTTACTCAGAAAAGAAGGCACGTTTCTACCGCCAAACATTATAAAGCATTCGACCGGATCCAGTTGGCGTTATTTTTTCTAACACAACTGCTCTTCATCGTTTTACCCATTGTTTTGTTAATCTTTCAATTTCAGTGGATTGTGGTACTAAGTTTGATTGGCTTCCGATACCTGTTTGCTTGGATCAGTATGGGATTTGCCGCCGGAAAATTAAATGAAAAAGACACCATGTATTGGTTTCCTGTAATCGAACTTGTACTCATCTTCACGCAACTGAATATTTTTATCACCAACACGTTTTCAAAACCTGTACATTGGAAATAAGCCCACACATCGAAAAAGCTAAAAAAGGCGATCAAATTGCCTTTACGTATTTACTCGACCATTATTGGAATGAGGTATACGGATTCATGCTGAAACGTACAGAAAACGAGACCGATGCCGAAGATATTACCATCGAAACGTTTTCGAAAGCCTTCGATAAAATTGCAAGTTATAATCCAGAATATCAATTTAATACGTGGCTTATCGCTATTGCCAAAAACGTCCACATCGACTTACTGCGCAAGAAAAAATCGGCCTTATTCATCGAAATCACCGACGAAGAAGATCATCAGGCGTATAATGTCGCCGATAGTTCTCCTTCGGCAGAAGATGACCTCATCACTGAACAAAATCTGTCACAACTACTCCAATTCATCAAAGAATTAAAACCACATTACCAAGAAGTGATTCAACTGCGCTACTTTCAGGAAATGAGTTATCAAGAAATCGCCGAACAAGTGCAAGAACCGCTGAGTAATGTCAAAATTAAATTGCTGCGCGCGAAGAAATTATTGGCTGAGATTATTCAAAATAAGAGGTAAGGAAGTTGTCAGTTGTCGGTTGCCAGTAGTCTGTTCTCTTCTTCTACGTTCTGCTTTCTGCCTTCTGCCTTCTGCACCTGCCTTCTGCACCTGCGTTCTGCCTTCCCAAATCTATTCTCTTTTCTCTATTTTCTATTCTCTATTTTCTATTTTCTTACAAAACACAATATGCCCACCCAACCTCCGTTATAAAAACAAAACCCTTCGCATATGTAGCACAGATACTTAACCATAAAAACTATTTAGTTATGTCAAACGTTAGTATCTTTGAAAAAAAGTGGATTGACCTCGTATTTGAGGGGAAAAACCAAGAGTATGGCGCCTACCAATTGCGTCAAGAAAGTCCGAGAACTACCATGAGAGCTTTCTTTTTTACTTTGTTCTCCATCGGTTTTATTTCTGGAATTATTATGTTGTTCAGCTCATTCGGACCTAAACCTAATCCTATAATTCCACCTGAACCTTTTGACACACTTGTTATTGTAGACATCGTAATTCCTCCTTCCGAAGAAGAAAAAGAAAAAAAAGCTGAACCTTACAAAGAAGCTGAACCTGTAGAAGAAATCCCAGAAAATAAACCACCTGTAGTTACTACAACTCCTGATGTTGTGGATGAAATTAAAAGAAATGATGAGCAACCCAACACCAATCCACCACTTACAAATAACAATTCTGGAGGCGGAACCGGAACCGATCCTAACATCGCAGGAGGCAATCCCGGAGTTTCCATTAGAGGAGAAGAAAAACCAGTTGTTCCAGTAATTTCTGCCGTTTTGGATGCACAACCTGAATTTCCTGGTGGAATGAAAAAATTCTATGATTATGTTGGGAAAAACTTCAAAGAATTTGATATTGAGAATGTCGATAAAGTAACTGTGATGGTGTCGTTTGTAATCGAAAGAGATGGCGGAATGACGGATATTCGTGTACTTAGAAATCCAGGTTATGAATTAGACAAAGAAGCAATACGCGTTTTAAAATCTTTAAAAACCAAATGGAAACCCGGAATATTAAATGGCGAACCCGTGCGTACTCAATATACCTTACCGATTACCGTAAAAATAAATTAGTTGCTGACTCTTTAAATTTTGAAAACCTGTCCCTTTATTGGACAGGTTTTTTTTATGAATACTGACTAAATTTTTAGTATTTTTAGCCAACCAAAAACCAACTTTATGCGCACATTTACCACCAAAGAAAAACTCAAACTTCTATTCAGCTTTCCGGTAATTATTGCGTCATTAGGCTATTTTGTTGATATATACGATTTGCTGTTGTTCGGAATTGTTCGCATTCCGAGTTTGAATACGTTGGGTTTGGATGTGGATAAGGTCGGCACTATGATCATCAACTATCAAATGACAGGTTTGCTTTTGGGCGGCATCATTTGGGGAATTTACGGCGATAAAAAAGGGCGGCTATCCGTATTGTTTGGTTCTATTATCGTGTATTCGTTGGCTAATATTGCATGCGGATTTCTACCTCAACTCAACTTTGGCGATAAAGCTACTATTTATGCTGTATTGCGATTCATAGCAGGTGTTGGTTTAGCAGGTGAACTCGGCGCCGGAATAACACTTGTGTCAGAAAGTTTACCGAAAGAATTACGCGCCATCGGAACTTCGATTGTAGCAGGATTCGGCTTATTGGGTGCGGTGGTAGCACAATTGACTGTTGAAATGGCAGGAAGTTGGACGACAGCCTATTTTATTGGTGGCGGATTGGGATTGATGCTTTTGGTTCTGCGGATAAGCGTAGCCGAAAGCGGGATGTATAAAGAGATTAAAAAAGATGTGTCCATTCAGAAAGGGAACTTTCTTTCCTTTTTTACCAATAAAATCCGGTTCATTAAGTACTTAAAATGCATTGCTATCGGATTACCGACGTGGTACTGCATCGGGATTCTGGCAATGATGGCGAATCAGTTTGCACCCGAAATGGGCATTCAATCGATTGT
Source organism: uncultured Bacteroidota bacterium (assembly GCA_903902795.1). Classification (GTDB taxonomy): domain Bacteria; phylum Bacteroidota; class Bacteroidia; order Flavobacteriales; family Flavobacteriaceae; genus Flavobacterium. The sequence continues at coordinate 69,291 of CAIUWH010000034.1, read as the reverse complement.
TCCAGGTAAAGCGATTATGTGGGCGTACATCGGAATTTCGGTGGGTGATTTTGCCAGCGGATTTATTTCACACTTGCTGCGTTCGCGAAAAAAAGCCATTTTATACATGATGCTTTTCACAATAGTTGGAGTGGTTTTATTACTGTTTAGCGGTAAAAAATCAGAGAATATGTACTACTTTTATTGTACTTGGCTCGGATTAGGAACGGGTTACTGGGCGATGTTTGTGACGGTGGCAGCCGAGCAGTTTGGCACGAATGTGAGAAGCACTGCCACGACTACTGTTCCCAATATGGTGCGTGGTTTACTGCCTGTGATGTTGATTGGTTTTGACTTTTTCAAAAAAAGCAATTCGGTTATCATTTCAGCCACGATAATTGGTGTTTTTGCCTTCGGACTCGGAATTTACGCCACCGTTACCAGTAGCGAAACGCATGATAAAGAAATGGATTTTGTAGAATAGGTTAGAAAGTACGAAGTACGAAGTACGAGATATGCAGTACGAAAACTAAAATTTCACAAATTTCTTTAATTTCTATAATCTGTGTTCTATTTTTTTTGAAACCTTTATTTTAGTTCACGACGTTTACTCCTCTAACCCTGATGGAGCGGATAGCTTTGGAACGCAGTGGAAAACTATGAGCGACAGCAGGAACACGGAATACAAAAATGCGCAAGCCTGTCGTTTCTAAAAAACCAATTTTGAAAATTGGCTTTCCTATACTATCAAAAAAAAACCTCCCATCGCTGGAAGGTTGTTGTTTAAATTAGTTTGTGAATTTATAGCGTTCGATACCCTATCGTTGTAACTACTGAATTGCTGCTATCGGTAAACGAACCTTGTAAAACATCGCCTGTAATTACACCCACAACCGTTCCGTTTTCATCAATTACTTCATTGTTTACATACGTTCCGTTGATTTCTTCCACGACTGAAGAACCGTTTTCTTTTGCAATTCCACCCCAAGCACCCAATCCACTTGAAAGAATAATATTAAAAATTCCAGTTTCTCCAGCTTTACTATACGTGCCTTCAAAAGCTTCGATTAATGATGTAGACGTTTCTTTTGCAATGGTGAAAACTGCGTTGGGATGGCCGGGAATATCCGACGAAATAACTGTTGGTGTTCCGCCGCCTACAGCAACCGAAAAATTAATTACAACAGGGAGATTATTGTACGTACCCGTAAACAAAGCTAAATAAGGTTGACCATCCACATAAGTAACACTAGACGTCAAAGCTATGCTTACACCATCGATAACCAATGTGCCTGTAATGTTGTTGCTTCCGTTTTGGATGTTGATGGAAAGTGTTCCGGACGAACCCACTACAATTCCTTTATAAATGCCTTTTGCACTAGCATCATTGACGGCTAAAGCATCGGGAGTTCTGGAACAAGTTGCACAACTGCAAGGCGGTTCAGCCGCATCATCTTTGGAACAGGAAAAAAAGATTGAACTAACTCCGAAAATAAGTAGTGAAAAAATAAATACTGCTTTAAAACTTTTAATTGTTTTCATGGTTGATTATTTTTTTTGATTAGGAATAAGCAACTCATGTTGTCTTATTTGCTGATTCAAAATTAATCGCTTTTTGTCGGAGCCACAATACCCAAAAAGTAGTAATCTATTTTGTAGTCTTATTTGAAAAAGGCCTTGTTCAAAGCCTCTGTACGAGAATTTACTTGAAGTTTCTCATATATATTGCGAATATGAGTTCGAACCGTTTCGGTACTTAAAAATAATTTGTCGGCTATTTCTTTATAGCGTAATCCTTCGGATAGTAATTTCAGAATTTCTTTTTTTCGCTCGGATAATTTTTGCATTTCCTTATTTTCTTTGCTCTCAGCGTGAAAAAATGACACCACTTTTCGAGCAATATGACTACTCATCGGTGAACCGCCGTGGTAAACATCAACAATGGCATCTAATAATTTGGAAGGCTGCGTGGTTTTGGTCAAATAACCCGTTGCGCCTACTTTGAGTGCGTTAAAATTCCTCGCACGAAAGCGGACATTGCTTTGTATTCGTTTGGTTCATTCGCAGACGCTCGCTCCATTTTTGACGCAAATAAAGCAATGGAATCGGGAGTTTCTTTTGACAAATAGTCTACTTGATTATACCAATCTCCTATTCGCTTCTGATTTTCGGTCAGCAATTTCACCTTTCCTTTATCCTTTTTTTCACACGAAAAAAAGAGAAAACAAACTAAAATTGAAGCAATTACAATTCTCATGATTTTTTTTTAAACATTTTAAAAGTAATAAAAAAATTACACATTTAGTAATTCTCTTCCAAGTATACTTTTCTGAAATTTACAATTAAACAAAACTAGAAGCAATAAATCGACACAATACTTCTATAAAAAATCTGCATTCTAAATTTAAAATTCTAATTCGAATAGTAGTATCTTTGCAGTTCAAAATTGCGATTATGGAAAGCGATATTCAAAGCGTTCAACCGCCAGTAGGCAAGCCTAAATGGTTAAAAGTCAAACTGCCAATCGGTCAGAAATATACTGAACTTAGAGGTTTGGTGGACAAATACAAACTCAACACCATTTGTACTTCGGGAAGTTGCCCAAATATGGGTGAATGTTGGGGAGAAGGAACAGCTACCTTTATGATATTAGGCAATATTTGCACTCGGTCGTGTGGCTTTTGCGGAGTAAAAACAGGTCGCCCTGAAACGGTAGATTGGGATGAACCCGAAAAAGTTGCACGTTCCATCAAAATTATGAACATCAAACACGCCGTTATAACGAGTGTTGATCGTGACGATTTGAAAGATATGGGTTCCATAATTTGGTTAGAAACCGTAGAAGCTATCCGGAGAATGAATCCGGAAACGACATTAGAAACTTTAATACCTGATTTTCAAGGCGTAGAACATATTATAGACCGAATTGTAGAAGCCAACCCAGAGGTCGTTTCCCACAATATGGAAACCGTGCGAAGACTGACTCGCGAAGTTAGAATTCAAGCCAAATACGACAGAAGTTTAGCCGTTTTGAAGTACTTAAAACAACAAGGCATTCGGCGTACTAAATCGGGTATCATGCTAGGCTTGGGAGAAACCGAAGAAGAAGTGATTCAAACCATGCAAGATCTTCGCGATAATAACGTAGATATCGTTACGATTGGTCAGTACTTGCAACCGAGTAAAAAACACCTACCCGTTAAAGAATTTATCACACCTGAACAATTCGAGAAATACGAAAAAATCGGGAAAGAAATGGGATTCCGACATGTAGAAAGTGGCGCGTTGGTGCGATCGAGCTATCATGCGCAAAAACATATTTTGTAAGTGCGAATTACGACATACGAAGTACGAATTACGACATACGAAGTGCGAAGTGCGAAGTATGAAGATTAAAATCTAATCCAAATTGAATACAACAAAAATTGCAATTAATGGTTTTGGGCGCATTGGACGAAATGTATTTCGATTGTTGCTGAAGCATCCTACGATTGAAGTTGTGGCAATCAACGATATTGCCGACAACAAAACCATGGCTCACTTAATTAAGTACGATAGCATTCACGGTGTATTGCCGTACACAGTTTCGTACGATGATCAATCGATCATCATCGATGGAAAATCATACACCTTTTACCACCAAAAAGAAATTGCAAATCTAAATTGGAATGGCGTAGATATCGTAATCGAATCCACAGGTAAATTCAACACATTCAACCAAATCAATCAACATATAAGCTCTGGAGCACAAAAAGTAATTCTTTCTGCTCCATCTGATGTTCCTGAAATTAAAACTGTTGTTTTGGGTGTCAATGAACACATTTTAGATGGTACTGAAACCATTATTTCTAATGCCAGTTGCACCACCAATAATGCCGCGCCCATGATTAAAGTAATGGAAGAATTATGTGGAATTGAGCAGGCGTACATCACTACAATCCACTCGTATACTACCGACCAAAGTTTACACGACCAACCACACAAGGACTTACGCAGAGCACGTGGTGCAAGCCAATCAATCGTTCCCACTACAACAGGCGCCGCAAAAGCTTTAACTAAAATTTTTCCAGAAATGATTGGCAAAATTGGAGGCTGTGGCATCCGAGTTCCCGTTCCCGATGGGTCTTTGACCGACATTACTCTAAATGTAAAACGAGTCGTAACTATAGAAGAAATTAATGCCGCTTTCTTGCACGCGTCGCAGACCAATTTAAAGGGGATTTTGGATTATACCGACGATCCTATAGTTTCGGTCGACATTATTGGTAATAAGCACTCGTGTCTTTTTGATGCACAATTAACTTCTGTAATCGACAAAATGGTTAAAGTTGTAGGTTGGTACGACAATGAAATTGGTTATTCATCGAGAATAATCGATTTAATAATGAAATTACCAAAATAATTTCATTATTTTAGGCCTAAATTATTGAGGTCTTGCATGCGAATAGTTGTCATTTTTTTCTTTTTCAGTATATCCATTGCGTTTGCAAATGATACTATCTCGTCGCAAGATAGTGTGAACTATTATTTGAATTTATCGAAAATTCAAGCCCAAAAAAACAATCAAGAACTCAGTTTAGCCTATCTTAAAAAAGCACAGTTCATTCTAGATAAATCCAAGACTGACACCTATAAAGAAAATGTTTACCTGCGAAATTCCATTAAAAAATCGGAACTTAATAACCGACGTATCAATGCAACTTCTAAATTAATCAATATTCTCGCCGTTGCTTTGGTTTCGATTCTTTCGTTGTTGAGCATTTCACTGTATAAAAACAATTTATTCCGAATTAAGTCCAACCAATTGCTCCTTGATAAAAACAAAGAACTCGAAATTGCTAAAGAAAAAGCGGAAAAAGCATCTAAAGCTCGCTCCGAATTTTTATCAACCGTGAGTCATGAGTTACGCACACCACTCAATGCAATTAACGGAATAACGCATTTGCTTATTGAAGATAATCCGAAAGAAAATCAAATGAACTACTTGAATTCGTTGCAGTTTTCAGGTAATTATTTGCTAAATTTCATTAACGATATTCTAGAAATCAACCGAATCGACTCGGATAACGTTCCTATTGAGAAAATCAATTCTGATATCCGAATGCAATTGGGAAACATTCAAAATTCGTTTAGAGAAATTGCCGAAAACAACAACAATACCTTTATTTTAGAAATTGACTAAGCTATTCCACAATTTCTAACCTATGACCCAACTAAATTAGCACAGATACTACTGAATTTGGTCAACAATTCTCTTAAATTTACTCGAAATGGTTACGTAAAACTCTCTACAAAACTAGGTGAAGTGCGGGATAAATCGATTACTATTTCATTCAAAATTGCCGACAACGGAATCGGAATTCCGGATGATCAACAAGACACAATTTTTGATAGTTTTGCGCAAGGATCTATTGAAATTAATCGCAAGTATGGTGGAACCGGACTCGGATTGGCTATTGTTAAAAAACTAGTTGAGCTGATGGATGGATCAATTTATTTGAACAGTAAAGTTGGATTAGGAACTACATTTACTTTTGAACTGCCTTTTCATCTTACTGATGATACGCCAATTGTCATAGCAAAAATTGAATACGACGAGAAAAAACTCTACAAAAAAACCATTCTTTTGGTTGAAGACAACAAAATCAATCAAATGATTACAAAAAAAATGCTTGAAAATAAAGGGATCTATTGCGATATTGTAGACAACGGCGAACTGGCTATCGAAACCATGAGAACCGAACACGCTTATGATTTAGTGTTGATGGATGTTCACTTACCAGGAATAAATGGAACCATCGCAACGAAATTGATTAGAGAATTCAACTCGTCTACTCCTATTATTGCTTTGAAAGCAATATCACTCAACGAAAATAGAGAAATGCTTTTATCATTCGGAATGACCGATGTTATCACAAAGCCGTTCGATCCTAAAAAATTCTATAAAACGATTGCCAACTATTTATCTTAATTAATAATTTTCAATCAGTGATTTAATCAATAGACGAACGTGTGGTTCTGCCTTTTGAGCCGCTTTTAATACTTCTGCATGATTGACTTCTTCGATGTTCTCTTCGTCGCCCATATCGGTAATGACCGATAAGCCAAATACTTCCATATCCATGTGACGGGCAACAATTACTTCAGGAACAGTCGACATTCCAACACAATCAGCTCCTAAAATTTTTACCATTCGGTATTCAGCTAAGGTCTCAAAAGTCGGACCTTGTAAACCTAGATAAACGCCGTCTTGCACTTCAATTGCGTTTTTCTTTGCTATTTCTTTGGCTTTAGCTATCATCATACGACTGTATGGTTCGCTCATGTTTACAAATCGAGGTCCGAACCTCTCGTCATTTTTTCCTCTTAAAGGATGTTCAGGCATCATATTGACATGATCTTTAATCAACACTATCGAACCTACTTCGTAATTAGGATTCACGCCGCCCGAAGCATTGGAAACGATCAATTTAGTAACACCTAAATACTTCATCACACGCACTGGAAACGTAACTTGCTTCATATCGTAACCCTCGTAATAGTGAAAACGACCTTGCATGGCTACCACTTTTTTGGCACCAATGGTTCCGAAAACCAAAGCGCCTTTGTGACCTTGGACTGTTGATACTGGAAAATTCGGAATTTCGTTGTAAGGTAAGGTATGCTCAATTTGAATATCGTCTGTAAAACTGCCTAATCCAGAGCCTAAAATCACTCCATATTCAGGAGAAAAACCCGTTTTCTCTTTAATAAAATCAACGGTTTGTTGAAGCTGTTCCCACATAATGTTTTATTGTATTATCAAAATTAATTTTCGAATCGCCGGTTATAAATTCACTTTTAATAGGCAAATAATAAATGTTGCTTGCATTGCTTAAATCCTTCAAACGAACAAAGTCTTTTTCGGTTGTAACAATAATTTTGTGCTGGCCTTTTTGTTCTATTTCATTGATTTGATTAGCTGTAAAATTGTGATGATCGGGAAAAACGAGTACCTCATCATTTTCACCTTGAAGGTACTTAAAAAATGGTTGTGGCTTTGCTATACCAGCCAAAAGCAACTTTTCAACTGCTTGTACTTCTTTCACACTTTTGCGCTCTAATTGACTGTAGACAAAATCGTCGTATTCAATAGAACTAAAAAAAATAGCATCCTGATTTCCTCGAAAAAAAGGCCTAATTTTTTTCTTTATACTTTCGTGAGCAAGGTTAGAAATATCTTTTGGACATTTGGTGACAATTATCATGTCCGCTCGATTGGCTCCATTTCTACTTTCTCGTAAATTTCCGGTGGGAAGCATCCAATCGTCACAAAATAGATCATTGTAAGCTGTAAGCAAAACATAAAATCCCGCTTTTACTTTTCGGTGTTGGAAGGCATCGTCGAGCAAAATTAAGTCGGGTTTGATTTTCTGTTGCAGTAATTGTTGAATTCCGTTTACTCTATTCGAGTCTACTGCAATTTGAACATTTGGAAATTTCGAGTGCATTTGAAACGGTTCATCTCCCAAAACAGCAACGGACGAATTTTCATCAGCAAGAACAAAACCTTTCGATTTTCGTTTGTAACCTCTACTCAATACGGCCACTTTATAAGTTGGTGAAAGTAAACGAATCAAATATTCAATTTGAGGTGTTTTTCCTGTCCCACCCGTACTTAAATTTCCAACGGCAATAATTGGTAGAACGAAAGAATAGGATTTAAGTATTCCTCTATCAAAAAGAAAGTTTCTAATTGAAGTAACGCATCCGTAGAGAATTGCAAAAGGGAAAAACAAATACCGTACAAAAATCATAGTACGAAAGTAATTATTTACGACTTAAATCACGAATTATTTTGCTATTTTTAAGGGAAAAAACAATTTATCAATTATATTTGAAGTTGATTATTGATAACTCATTTTATAGCAATTAACTGTACACATGAAAATAAAATTTGGAGTCTTTTTGACCTTGTGTTTCTTTCATATGACTGCACGGAGTCAAGAGAATAATGATGCCGATTTATTAAAAATACTGTTGACAAAATACTATGCCAACGAAAAAGTAATTGTTAAAGATCGCCTGCAACATTTGCGTTTCTATTGCAATAAATCACCGAATAATGAAGAAGTTTTGGAAGTCATTACTAAAAGTCAATTGTTGAAATCGCATGAGAAAGAGGTCAAAAACCAAATTAATATCCATTTAAACGAAGACTGGTCGAAAGAATTTGAACAACTGTTTGCCAAAGAACATCAATATTTGAAGAGTAAAGTCAATAAATGCGTAAGTTTAGAAGAATTTCAAGTTCTTTCCAATCGATTCAACGACAACAATCAACGCTTGATGATTGTGAATAAACCCATTCATTTTGCAAAAAAATATTGCTTGGTTCGAGTGGCTTTTTACCGTAACATCGAGCACAACAGCGGAAGGTATTTTCTGTTTGAAAAAGTGAACAATACTTGGGTTGTAAAGGAGGTTTTGAACGAATGGGAAACTTGATTGGTTGTCGGTTTTAAAAATAAGTAAATTACATTATGAAAATAAAAGAATTCTTTCCCATCCTAGAAGAACTGGCGCCTTTGGCCTATGCCGAGGATTTTGATAATGTTGGATTATTGGTGGGAAATCAGGAAAATGAAACCACAGGAATTCTGGTGTGTCACGATGCCTTGGAAAACGTAATTGACGAAGCCATTGTAAAAAACTGCAACTTGGTGGTTTGCTTCCATCCGATAGTATTCAGCGGCATAAAAAAAATTACGGGTAAAAACTATGTTGAGCGAGCCGTTATCAAAGCAATCCAAAATGACGTTGCCATTTATGCAGTTCACACCGCCTTGGACAATCACAAAAAAGGAGTGAATAAAATTTTGAGTGATGCATTGGGCTTGAAAAACACATCAATATTAGTTCCGAAACAACATTTTATTCAGAAATTGGTCACCTATACGATTCCGGAAAACGTTGAGAAAGTGCGTAATGCCTTATTTGATGCTGGAGCGGGAAAAATCGGCAACTATGAAGATTGTAGCTTTACTTCAAAAGGCCTTGGAACCTATATGGGAAACGAGGACAGCAATCCAGAAATTGGAGAGCGATTTGAATTTGTGGAAGCTCAAGAAATCAAAATTGAAGTCACTTTTGAAAAACAATTACAGTCAAAAGTTGTAAAAGCTTTACTATCGAATCATGTCTATGAAGAAGTAGCTTACGAAATTTATGATCTGCAAAATGAGCATCAAAATATAGGATTGGGAATGATAGGTGAACTCGAAACACCCATGACCGAAATAGATTTCTTGACTTTTGTAAAAGACAAAATGCAATGTGGTGGCATTCGACACAGTTCTTTTTTAGGAAAGTCGATTGCTAAAGTAGCGGTTTTAGGTGGTTCAGGTAGCTTTGCTATCAAAAATGCTATTAAGGCTGGAGCCGACGTCTTTATCACCTCTGATTTGAAATACCACAACTTCTATGAATCTGAAAATCAGATAGTTTTGGCAGACATAGGTCACTTTGAAAGTGAAAGATATACAAAAAATTATATTGTTGATTTTCTTAAAGAAAAAATTACTAATTTTGCACTCTCCTTTCCGGTAGGGAAAGTTGTTTTATCAGAAGAAAATACAAACCCAGTTAAGTACTTATAGAATATGGCTACTACAAAAGAATTAAGCGTTGAAGACAAATTAAGAGCGCTGTATGATTTACAATTAATTGATACTCGAATTGATGAAATCAGAAATGTAAGAGGTGAATTGCCTTTAGAAGTAGAAGATTTAGAAGATGAAGTAGCTGGTTTATCTACCCGATTAGAAAAATTACAGCAAGATTTAGTTACAATTGAAGAGAGCATCAAAACTAAAAAAAATAACGTTGATGATCATCAAATCGCCATCAAACGCTACACTGAACAACAAAAAGAAGTACGTAACAATAGAGAATTTAACTCTTTAACCAAAGAAATTGAGTTTCAAGAATTAGAAATTCAATTGGCTGAAAAGCAGATTAAAGAACTAAAAGCATCAATTGAACATAAAAAGGAAGTGATTGCAAGTTCTAAAGAAAAATTAGATGAAAAAACAAATCACTTAAAACATAAGAAGTCAGAGTTGAGCGACATTATGGCGGAAACTCAAAAAGAAGAAGCATTCTTGATTGAAAAATCAGCCGAATACGAAGCGTTAATCGAAGATCGTCTATTGGCCGCTTACAAAAGAATCCGTTCTAGTGTGCGTAATGGTTTAGCCGTGGTTTCAATTGAGCGAGGTGCTTCTGCAGGTTCGTTTTTTACGATTCCACCGCAAACACAAGTTGAAATTGCATCGAGAAAGAAAATCATCACTGACGAGCATTCTGGAAGAATTTTAGTTGATACCGTTTTGGCCGACGAAGAAAAAGAAAAAATGGAACAATTGTTTTCAAATATGTAAAAATCTAGACCATCCCACTCGGATGGTTTTTTTTTGTCTGATAGTAAAACCTAAAAGGTGAAGCGTATCGCATTTAGAAGGAATATTAATAGCCTAACTCTCTAAGAAAAACTGTTTAACTGATTAATCTGCGAAAATTTGTGTAAATTGTGTTGCTATTTGTAGTGTTACAATTGCTTACTTATTCATAACTTTTTTTTTACTTGATGTTTAAAAAATCACTGGTCTATATTACTGTAAAGTCTGTCGGACTCTACATTAACGCACTTAGTTTTCTGGCGCCAAAAAAATCACTTCGATTGGCGTACCGTTTGTTCAGCGAACCCAGAAAAGGTAAATTAAAAATCGATCGTTTACCTAAATCACTTCTCAAAGCCGAACAAGAAAGTCACGCGTTTGAAGAAACACAATTCCACACGCACAAATGGAAAGGCAACGACGAGACTATTTTACTCATTCACGGTTGGGAAAGCAATGCTTCGCGTTGGAAAAAGTCGATTCCATATCTTAAAAAAACGGGGAAAACGATTATTGCAATTGACGGTCCTGCACACGGCTTGTCAGGTGGCAAGGAATTCAACGTTCCGGCATACGCGAAATACATCGATCAAATTGTACAGAAATACAATCCTAAAATTGCGATTGGTCATTCGATTGGAGGAAATGCTCTAGCCTATTTTCAAGCACATTACCCTCATACATTTGAAAAACTGATTCTAATTGGTTCGCCTGATGAATTCAAAGTGATTCTCAATAACTATATCAAACTACTCGGATTAAACTCGAAAGTTCACCAATTGTTGGCTGGTTACACCAAGGAGCGTTTTAACTTGGATATAGATGCCTTTTCTGCAGCAAAATACCTTGAAAACACTACTGTCCAAGGTATTATTGCTCACGACAAAGAAGACAATGTTGTTTTGTTTGAAGAAGGAAAGAAGATTGCAAACTCTTGGAAAACTTCGAGGTTTATAGAAACCAGTGGATTAGGTCACAGCATGCATGATGCCGAATTATACGAAAAAATAGTCGCATTTATTACTGAAAAAACGCCTTAGTTCTTCACTATTTTTTGCATAAATGAACGATTTCCGTCAGTAAGTGTTACCAAATAAAAACCACTCGGCAAATCCGAAACATCAATGGTTTTTTCTGAAGTTAGTACTGTCGAAAACACCACTTGCCCTAAACTATTGACCAAAGTTAATTTCATATTGGAATCAATTAAATTGCTCACTACAAAATTAAGTTGATCGGTTACAGGATTTGGATAGACATAGAATTGTTCAGATGAAAATTCGTTGCTTTCTAATGATAAATTAAAAACGGCTTCAACAGCGGCTTGCATATTAGGAATCGGCCCTATATTTCCTGCAACTCCCGTTCCTTGAGCAATTCCAGTAGTTTGTAAAATGGTTCTAAGTTCAACGGATGTCAGATAGTTTCCAGTCAAGGAATGATAATACGATTGTAAAACAGCTGCACAAGAAGCCACAATTGGAGTCGCAGCACTGGTTCCTGTGAAAATTATATAACTTTGATTGAAATCATTGCCAATTAAAGTAAAATTAAATCCTGTCAATCTCCCAATTGAACGAACATTCTCACCCCAAGCCTGCAAATCCACTCTCGAACCATAGGTGCTATAGCTCAAGCGGTTGTGATCAAGATTCGAAGTTCCTGCTCCAACCACTATCGCACCGCTATCACCGCGGGCCATATAACTTTGATAAAGTGGTCCATCTAAATCGACATTCCCATTTCCTGCTGCCGCGACAATAGTAATTCCAGAAGCCGTTGCCGCTTGTGTTAAATCCCATACGACCTGCTCGAACTCTGCCAAAATATAATCAGTTGATGTTGGTCCAGGTCCATCCGATTGCATTTCATACACAATAACGTCTCCAGCGGTTGAATTGGCAATTGATTGTGTAATGGCATTCACTCGATCATACCCAATTTGTTGCCACTCAGGATACAAAATTAATTCGGATGCACCAAAAGCCAAACCAGATATTCCGTAAGTTCCTTTATGAGCATATAGTATTCCGAAAACTCCCGTTCCGTGTTCGGTATAATCGGCAAAAGCACTTGAAGAAACCGTCATACCCGATGCAATACTCGTAGGAATTTCAGCGAGTTCTTCATGATTTTTATTGAACCCGTACTCCACATCGCGCAAGCGAATTCCTTGTCCGTTTAGCCCTAAATCCCACGCAAATTGCATGTTTACACCTGGATTGGATTGAATATAGGTTTGATTACTTTCGTAATTAGGAGTTGTCGGTGGAATATCGATAGGCGGTTGAACCGGTTCAAGAGAAACCAAACTGCAATACTCAACAATTGACAAACGTTCTAATTCGGTTGCAATTTCTAATAGTCTTGAATTGGACGGATCGGAAACTTGAACTTTAAAAATCCCGCGAAGCTTTTGTACCGCTGCCGCTGAACCTGAAATTTTCAATGCGTTAACTTCCATTTCTTGTAATTTCTCTTCCGAAATCAGTAGTTCTTTTTGGAGCAGTATGTTGTATTTATCAGCAACAACTTTAAAATCGGGTGAATAATTTTTAAGTTCAGCAGTCCATTCGGTTGAGGTGAAATTTACATTCAAACCAAACGACACGAACAAATCGTGGGGTGCATTGATAGAAGAAAGGTACAACTGACCTTTTCGACTTTGAGCAAACCCAAAAAGACCACAAAACACTAGTAAAAAAAGTAGTATCTTTTTCATCGCAATTTATTTAAAAACATTTTAAATCAAACAATTTTGTGCAATTTACAAATTATTTCGATTCACACAGAATACCTCGTTTGATTGAGTTAAAATTAATAAATAAATTTACCTTTGCAGTATGGAAGAACCACTCATTCGCATCAATAAATTTTTATCGGAAACTGGCTTTTGTTCGCGACGCGAAGCCGATAAACTCATCGATGCCGGACGCGTTACGATTAATGGAAAAGTTCCAGAAATGGGCACAAAAGTTTCGATTAACGATGAAATCCGCGTAGACGGAAAACTCATACGAGAAAGAAAAGACAACCACATTTATTTGGCTTTTAATAAACCAGTCGGAATCGAATGTACGACCAATTTAACGGTTCGAAATAACATTGTTGATTACATCAATTATCCCGAGCGTATTTTCCCTATTGGTCGTTTGGATAAAGCCAGCGAAGGTCTCATTTTTATGACCAACGACGGCGATATTGTCAACAAAATTCTTCGCGCACGCAACAACCACGAAAAAGAATATGTTGTAAAAGTCAACAAAACGATTACCTACCGATTCATACAACGCATGGGAAATGGTGTGCCGATTTTGGATACCGTGACCCGAAAATGTTATGTGGAACAACTCAGTAAAGACACGTTTAAAATCATATTAACGCAGGGTTTAAACCGTCAAATTCGACGAATGTGCGAGTATTTAGGGTACGAAGTTACGGCTTTGAAACGGGTTCGAATCATCAATATATCCTTAGATGTTGCCGTTGGTCGTTACCGCGAACTGACTTCTTCAGAAATTACGCAACTCAATCAACTCATCGAACCTTCAAGCAAAACCGAAGAAGCGAGTTTGCCAAAACCCGATTTTAAAAAAACTGAAGCAACAAAAAGAGATTTTAGAAGACAATAACAAAACTATTCTATTTTATATTTGTAAAAAATAAATCAAAATGCAAGAAATTATCAAGCGCTTTATCAGCTACGTAACCATCGATACCGAATCGGATCCAAACTCAGATACCACTCCAAGTACAGCCAAACAATGGGATTTGGCGAATAAATTAGTCGAAGAACTTAAGGCTATGGGCATGCAAGACGTGACCATCGACGAAAATGCTTACATCATGGCGACTTTGCCAAGCAATGTTGACCATGACGTTCCAACCATCGGGTTTGTATCGCATTTTGATACAACACCTGATTTTACGGGAGCGAATGTCAATCCGCAAATCATCGAAAATTACGATGGGAAAGACATCGTATTGAATGCCGAACACAACATCATTTTATCTCCTAATTATTTTGATGATTTATTATTATACAAAGGTCAGACGCTCATCACAACCGATGGTTTGACACTTTTGGGTGCCGACGATAAGGCTGGAATAACCGAAATCATGTCGGCGATGGAATACCTCATTCAGCATCCAGAAATCAAACACGGCAAAATACGCATCGGATTTACACCTGATGAAGAAATTGGTCGTGGCGCACATAAATTTGACGTTGAAAAATTCGGTTGCCAATGGGCGTACACGATGGACGGAAGTCAGATTGGCGAACTTGAATACGAAAATTTCAATGCTGCAGGCGCAAAAATTACCTTAAAAGGAAAAAGCGTACATCCCGGTTATGCCAAAGGAAAAATGATTAATTCAATGCTGTTGGCGAGTCAGTTTATCGCCGCTTTACCTGCTGATGAAACTCCGGAAACTACCGAAGATTACGAAGGGTTTTACCACGTACACGGGTTAAAAGGTAGTATTGAAGAAACGGTCTTGGAATTGATTATTCGCGACCACGACAAATCGCTTTTCGAAGGTAGAAAGCAGCAAATTGGCACCATTGCCAAGAAAATCAACGACCACTATGCAACTCAATTTGGCGAAGACATTTGCGTGGTTGAAATCAAAGACCAGTACTTCAACATGCGCGAAAAAGTGGAACCCGTTTTTCATATTGTTGACATAGCCGAAAAAGCGATGCTTGAACTCGGAATCACACCCATCATCAAACCGATTCGCGGTGGAACCGATGGTTCACAATTATCGTATAAAGGTTTGCCGTGCCCAAATATTTTTGCGGGCGGGCACAATTTCCACGGAAAATACGAGTACGTTCCCGTGGAGAGTATGGTCAAAGCCACCGAAGTGATTGTGAAGATTTGTGAATTAACCGCGACGGCAGGTTTTTAATTTTTGGAGCGATTGGCTTGGGCTTTTTTGTAAACCTTATTCCCGCTTTACGCAGTATCTTTTTTGTCACATCGAGCGCAGTCGAAATGGCTTGAATAAAAAAAGGATACTTGCTCAACCTGTCTGCCGACAGGCAGGTCGGGGCTAATCGGCAATCGTCGTGCACAAAATCAATAGTTCTGCGAAAAGAATGAACACTGAATACTAACCACTGAATACTATAAATCTTGTTTTATTCCGCTACGCACGATACAATTCGTTTGCGTCTCGGCTTAGGTTTCAAGTTTCTTAAAATAGCAATTTTGCCTTCTGCTACTGCCTTCTGCCTTATTTTACTTAAAGTCAAATAAAAAATCCCAAACTCTTTATCAGAATTTGGGATTTTCTTTTTTTGTTTTGGAATTTATCCGTTTATGCTTTCTTATTCAAAGCCACACTGTATTCCATTGAAATAGCCGATTTTTCAATCTTCATTTTCCCCGACATGGTTTCGATGACAGCTGTAGTTTCAGACAATTCAGCTACTTTTCCGTGGAAACCACTTTTAGTTATGATTTTGTCGCCTACTTTCAAACCTGTTTCGAACTCTTTCTCTTTCTTTATTTTTCGTTGTTGTGGTAAAATCATAAAGACAAACATCACAACAAAAATTAGTAAAATTGGTAAAATACCGCCAAATTGATCCATTTTGTATATTTATTTAGTTAGTTTTTAGGTGCTTCTCCGGTTGATGATGGCATCGGCGTTACCGTTGTTGCGGTTGGTAAAATAGTTACATCTCCACCTTTTATGTTCGCTTTTACAGTCAATGTTTCAACTCCAGTTGGCGTATTGGCTCGCACTGTAACGGTTTTGCTTTGTTGTCCAGTTTTTCCAGTTGAATCGAACGAAACCTTCATTTTTCCCGATTTGCCAGGTTTAATTGGTTCTTTTGGATATTCTGGAACAGTACAACCGCATGAACCCGTTGCACTAGAAATAATCAAATCGTTGGTTCCCGTATTTTTAAACGTGTAGGTATAATTCACTTTATCGCCTTGCGTAATGGTTCCAAAATCATGCTCTTTCTTATTAAAAACCATTTCTGTAGTTTTTGCATTCGATACCGGCATGTTGGTAGTTGTAGAAGCCGTGGTTTCTTGACTATTTGTCGGCGTGGTCGGTTGAGCAACAGGTGCTGCAGCATCGGGTGAAGCCGGCGCAATTTCTTGCGCGTTCGCATCGATTTTTGAAGAAGCGTCATCGGTGTTTTTACATCCTGAAAAAAGGACTAATCCCGTTAGCATTAAAAAGTAAAAATTCGTTTTGTTCATCGTATATACATTTTTAAAATTATTTATTCTAATAAACCTCTCCCCGATTTATTTAATCGTCCGGTCGATTGGTAGCTTTTCACTAAGTTGTCTAAAATTCCGTTGATAAAAATACTACTTTTGGGTGTTGAATACTCTTTCGCAATTTCTAAAAATTCGTTAATCGTCACTTTTACCGGCACGGATGGAAATTTCAACAATTCACAAATAGCCATCTTTAGTAAAATAGTGTCGATTTCTGCGATACGATCTACATCCCAATTCGGAGTCTTATCTAAATATTCTTTGGCCAATTCAACTTCATTTAAAACCGTATTTTTGAAAAGTAGCGTCGCAAATTCTTTATCTTCCTCGTCTTTAAATAACGATGAAACTCTAAACTCTGATTTGTCGGTCAACTGTTTTAATTGCTTCAAAATCTGAGTATTTACTACAGGTATATCGTCAATCCAAGTCAGTTTATAGTCTTCTAAATAGTTATACAGCTTTTCATTAGGCGCAATAACTTCCGAAAATAAATCCGCCACAAATTGCTTATCTAATTCAAAGGACGAAACTTTATCGTTCATATAATCGAGATACACTTTACTCTGCTTCACATCTTGAAGCAATAGTAAAATGGTGTCGTCATTAGCACTCCAATTATTAATTTTTCTGGTATCTAGCGCTGCCTGAATTGATTTACTTGATTTCAGCAACTGCAACACTTGATTTTCGGTAAACTTTAAATTGGGATTTCGCTCGGCGGCCGTTGCTAAATGCTTCTTTTTAGATGCGTCAATGTACTCAAGTTCTTTTTGAGTCAATTCAATTAATGAAGACAAAATAATAAGGTACAAATCCATTAAATTTTCAATACTCGAAAGCAAGAATTTTTCTTCTTTTTCAATACTGTCTGAACCTTTTTGATGCATTGCATAAATAGTCTGCATCACTTTAATACGAATATGTCTTCTGTTTAACACGGGTAAGAACTTTTTTTTATTAAAAGAGCGAAAGATGAATCTTTCGCTCCGCAAAAATAATACTATTTTTTAAAACGTCTTATCGTTTCTCGTTTTCTTTTTTTCTTTGGTCAATTCTATTTTGAGCAATGGCCATGGCAGCCTTTTGATTGGTCATCTTATTTTTAATGGCGTAGTCAAAAATCTCAAGTGTAGTATTGTAAATATTTTCAGTTCTTCGTAATGCTTCGGCTTTATCATAGTGCGCAATTTCGCCATAAACGTTAATGATTCCACCTGCGTTAATTAAAAAATCGGGTGCATAAACAATTCCTCTTTCCAACAAAATCGGGCCATGTATATTTTCATCAGCCAATTGATTATTGGCTGCACCAGCAATGACTTTCGCTTTTATTTTATATACCGTTTCGTCGTTAATTGTCGCTCCTAAAGCACAAGGCGCGTAAATATCAACATCAGCCTGATATAAGTCATCTCTAAAAATAGTAGCACCATATTTTTTGCTAACTTCTTCCAGACGCGATTCATTAATGTCGGTAATTAGTACCAATGCACCTTCGTTAGTTAAATGTTGTACTAGGGTTTCGCCTACATGACCAATTCCTTGAACTAATACCTTTTTGCCTTCTAAATTATCGGAGCCAAATTGAAATTTAGCTGCAGCTTTCATGCCCATGAACACGCCATAAGCGGTAACAGGAGAAGGATTTCCGGAGCCACCAAGCGATTCAGAAATTCCAGTTACATAGGGAGTTACTTCTCGAACAATATCCATATCTGCCGTAACCATACCCACATCTTCAGCGGTGATGTATTTACCTGATAGCGAATGAACAAACTCGCCAAACTTCTTCATCAATTCAGGTGTTTTCTGAGTTTTGGCATCACCAATGATAACTGCTTTTCCTCCACCTAAATCCAATCCGGAAATCGCCGATTTGTAGGTCATCCCTCGAGACAATCGCAACACATCGTTAAGTGCTTCCCATTCGTTATCGTAATTCCACATTCGCGTACCGCCCAAAGCTGGTCCTAAAACCGTATTATGGATACCAATAATTGCCTTTAAACCTGTATCTTTGTCGTTGCAAAAAACAATTTGCTCGTGATTGTCAAATGATAACTGGCCAAAAACGGGATCCATTTTCTGAAGCTCTCTTACTGAAGTGATTTCTGTGGTCATAAAAAAGAATTGAGTTACGACTTTATCAACAAGTCGTCGCAAATTTAACTTATTATTCAAAATAATTCGCTTTTTGTATAATAAATTAGTAATTTGTTAATAAAATTTATTTTTACTGCGAATATATTAAATGCTGTTTTGATATATTTTTAACATATAAATTGATGATTTGCATCTATAGGATCAAAATAAATGAAAGAACTTCAGTACTTAAATAAATATTTTGTAAAATACAAATACCGCTTTCTACTAGGAATTATCATCACAATAGTTGCACAAATTTTTTCGCTATTCACACCCGAATTGATCGGAAAGTCGTTTGAAGCCATCGATAAGTTCAGTAAGAATCAGGTAAGTCGCGAGGTCATACAAGCCGAATTACTTTCTAATATTTTACTCATTATTGGCACTACCTTGATTGCAGGATTTTTGACTTTTTTGATGCGTCAAACATTAATTGTGATGTCGCGCCACATCGAATTTAATCTTAAGAACGAAATCTTCAAGCACTACGAAGTGCTGACTCAAAATTTCTACAAACGAAACCGTACAGGTGACTTAATGAGTCGGATTACCGAAGATGTGGCAAAAGTACGCATGTATGTTGGTCCAGCGGTGATGTATACCATCAATACCGTCATCCGTTTTGCAGTAGTGATTATTTATATGTATTCAATCTCGCCCAAACTTACCTTTTACACCTTACTTCCACTGCCTTTCTTATCCTATTTGATTTACAAAGTCAGTAAAGAAATCAACAAAAGAAGTACGCTTTTCCAAGAAAATTTATCGACCGTATCTTCGTTTTCGCAAGAAGTTTTTTCCGGAATTAGAGTCGTTAAAGCCTATGCTTTAGAAAAAAATCAGAATCAGAAACTCGCCCAATTGGCGCAGGAAAGCAAAAATAAAAGTATGAGTTTGGCAAAAATTCAGACCTTATTTATTCCGCTGATTTTGGGATTAATCGGATTGAGCAATCTGATTGTAATCTATGTTGGCGGATCAATGTACATCAATAACGATCCTGCTGTAGCTAACATTGGAGTTATTGCTAAATTTATATTGTATGTAAACATGCTTAACTGGCCAGTAACCTCTATTGGCTGGGTTTCATCGTTGATACAAGAGGCCGAAGCATCTCAAACACGTATTAACGAATTTTTGAAAACAGAACCCGATATCAAAAACAACGCCGAAACGAGCACGCCTATTCAGGGTGAAATCGAATTCAAAAATGTTTCATTTACCTACGAAGACACCAACATCACCGCTCTGAAAGACATTTCTTTTAAAGTGAATAAGGGAGAAACATTAGCAGTTCTCGGAAAAACGGGATCAGGAAAATCAACTATACTTTCTTTGCTTACTCGTCTGTATGAGGTGCAAAAAGGAAGCGTTACGATGGATGGCACGCCACTTTCTAAAGTCAATTTATACGACTTGAGAAACAGCATCGGCATTGTGCCACAAGATGCTTTTCTATTTTCAGACTCCATTAAAAACAACATCAAATTTGGCAAAGAAAACGCTACCGATGAAGAAGTAATTGAAGCAGCAAAAAAAGCAGCAGTACACAACAACATCATCGATTTCTCACAGCAGTACGAAACCATATTGGGCGAACGTGGCATTACATTGTCGGGTGGACAGAAACAGCGGGTTTCAATTGCTCGAGCCATCATCAAAAATCCAGACATACTTTTGTTAGACGACTGTTTATCAGCGGTCGACACCGAAACCGAAGAGCAAATTCTAAACAATTTATTAGATATTTCTAAAAACAAAACTACTATCATTGTAAGTCATCGTGTGTCTTCTGCAAAAAATGCAGATCAAATTATTATTTTAGAAGAAGGTGAAATTATTCAACAAGGTTCTCATAATCAACTTATAAACGTCGAAGGTTATTATAAGGAACTTTATTTCAAACAACTTTCTGAGAAAGAAGTCGAATAAAGACTTGTTTTGTAACTTTTTTTTTACCATTTTTGGATGGTAAACAAACAACTTTAATTTGATTCAACCACTATGAGAGAAAACGATATGTTAGAAAAAGACGAAATTTTTTCTAAAGTACTAAGAGCCGGAAGAAGAACTTATTTTTTTGATGTTAGAGCTACAAAGGCGGAAGATTACTACATAACGATTACTGAAAGCAAAAAATTTACCGAAGAAGATGGCTCGTTTCACTTCAAAAAACACAAAATATATTTATACAAAGAAGATTTTGCTGCATTTGCTGAAATATTAAACGAAATGACTTCGTTTGTATTGAATAACAAAGGAGAAGAAGTGATTTCAGAACGCCACCAAAAAGATTTTAAAAGAGAATATGCAGCGGAAAACACGACTGAAACGACCTCTTCAGAAAAGAGTTTTACGGATGTTGATTTTGATGATATTTAATCAGCATGCTAAATAAATTGATCACCAATAAAATTCTAATCAACTCAATTCTTTCTTTATTTTGGCTATGGTTACTATCCGAAAAGATTGAAAAATTACTACAGGGTGATTTACCTGCAATAATGCTTTCTTTGCTATATATTCTTATGCTTGCTTTAAACGGCTATGGAATCGCGAAAGCACTTAAAGAAAGAAAAACAAAAAAACAATAATTACAAATCCGTCTATCAAGGCGGATTTTTTTATGCAATTCGCAATCCATTTTCAACTTTTAAATCTGAAGTCAAAAGCACAACTTCATCACCATTCACCGAACCCAAAACCAAGCATTCACTCATGAATTTTCCAATTTGCTTTTTAGGAAAATTGACCACGGCGATAATTTGTTTTCCGATTAAATCCTCTTTTTGATACCGTTTGGTAATCTGCGCCGATGATTTTTTGATGCCGATTTCACTGCCAAAATCAATCATCAATTGATAGGCTGGTTTGCGTGCATCGTGGAAATCATTGGCTTCTAAAACAGTTCCCACGCGCATTTCTACTTTTTCAAAATCCATCCAATTAAGTTCTCCCATGGTAATTTATTTTTTTAACTAGTTCCTTAATGAAAAAATAACGTTTGTTGAGTTTTTATATAGGATAGTAAATACAAAATAAGTCAAATATTTTTATACATTTATGACATACATAAAACAAACAAAGTGTATCCTATGAAAATAGCTCTTTTTTCGAATGAATTTCCACCCAATATTTACGGCGGCGCTGGTGTGCATATCGATTTTTTAAGTCAGGAGTTAGCGCGATTAGGTCAGGTTGAAGTGCGTTGCTTCGGGAATCAATCAGAGCAAACCGATGCGATGCACGTACTCGGAATTCAGTCGTCTTTAAACAAAATGGAAGACGATTCGAATCCGCATCTCAAAATGTTTCATAATTTGAGTCGGAATGTTGAAATGGCGCAGCATACTTTAGAAGCCGATGTCATTCATTGCCATACTTGGTATACGCATTTGGCCGGAATCTTTTCGCGCGAGTTGCTACAAGTGCCGCTTATTTTAACGACGCACAGTTTGGAAACACACCGACCGTGGAAAGTAGAGCAATTGGGCAATGGCTATTTTCTTTCACGTTGGATTGAACACCATGCCTACAACACGGCAGACGGCGTTATTGCGGTGAGTCAGCAGATGAAAACCGATGTCGTAGAAGCGTACGGAATCAATCCGGAAAAAGTCACTGTGATTCACAACGGAATCGATCCGGAGTTTTATAAACCTACGATTGACACCGATTTATTACACCAATACGGTATTGATCCCGACATTCCGTTTGTGCTATTTGTGGGAAGAATTACACGTCAGAAAGGAATTTCACAACTGATTGCTGCGGCGCATTACTTCAATGCAGATTGTCAGATTGTGTTGTGTGCCGGCGCGCCCGATACGCCTGAAATTGCTCAAGAAACAGAAGAATTAATTGCCGAACTACAATCGAAAAGAAGCGGAGTTATTTTGATTTCTGAAATGCTACCGAGAGAAAAAATTAAAGTATTGTATAGTCACGCGCGGGTTTTTGCGTGTCCATCTTTGTACGAACCGTTTGGTATTATTAATTTGGAAGCGATGTCGTGCGAAACTCCTGTTGTCGGCAGTGCCGTGGGCGGAATTCCTGAAATCATAATAGAAGGTGAAACGGGTTATTTGATTGAATTGGAAAGTGTATCACGAACCGATTTCAATCCGAAGAACCCAGTTGAATTCCAGAAAAGTTTTGCAGCCAAAATCAATCGTTTGTTAGATGATGAAAACCTAGCAAATCAAATGGGAAAAGCGGGAAGACAACGCGTGCTGAATATTTTTAGTTGGGAATCGATTGCTAAAACAACGTATGCGTATTACGAAGAAGTGATTTCCAAATTTGAAAAAGAGAAAGCTTAAAGCGGTTGATTGATTATAATATAAAATCAATTCGTTCCCACAAACCTGCCTGACGGCAGGCAGGGTCACAAAGACGCAAAAATATTCTAATGTATGAATTAAAAACCAGCATTTGATTGAAAGATGAAGCCCGCACCCCGACCTGAACGGAGCTCTTTTTTTGGCCTTTTTTGGGGACAAAAAAAAGCGAGAGTGGAGGGCGGAATTGGTGCCCAAATAGAAAAAACAATAAGAAAATGCGAGATTACTTTCGCCCAGGCGAACAGGTCGTGCCTCGTAATGACAATAATAATTAGGAAAGTATAGTATGCCTTGTAATGACAATAATAATGAGGAAAAAATCGTGTTCCTCGTAATGATAAACCTATGAAAAAAAGCACATTAGCCATTATTTTGGGCGGCGGACAAGGATCGCGCTTATACCCTTTAACTGAAAGTAGATCAAAGCCAGCCGTTCCGATTGCTGGAAAATACCGATTGGTTGATATTCCGATTTCGAATTGCATCAACTCCGACATCAAGCGGATGTTTGTACTGACGCAATTTAATTCGGCGTCGCTGAATCAGCACATCAAAAACACCTATCATTTTAGTCACTTTAGTACGGCTTTTGTGGATATTTTGGCGGCAGAACAAACGCCTGACAATCCGACTTGGTTCCAAGGTACAGCCGATGCCGTGCGCCAATGTATGAACCATTTTTTGAATCACGATTTTGATTATGCGTTAATCCTTTCTGGTGATCAATTGTATCATATGAATTTTAATGAAATGATTGCTGCGCACGAAAAAAGTGGGGCGACGATTTCGATTGCAACGTTGCCTGTAACAGCTAAAGAAGCTACTGATTTCGGAATTCTAAAAACCGATTCTGAGCATTTAGTAACCTCATTTATTGAAAAACCTAATGTAAGTTTGTTGCCTGATTGGACTTCGGAAGTAAGCGAGGAATCGGCAGCCGAAGGCAAGCATTATTTGGCGTCGATGGGTATTTACATCTTCAACCGCGAATTATTAGTTCGGTTGATGTCGAATACGGAAACCAAAGATTTTGGAAAAGAAATCATTCCGCAAGCCATTGGAAAAGAAAAAATCCTGAGTTATCAATACGAAGGATATTGGACGGATATCGGAAACATCGATTCGTTTTTTGAGGCCAATTTGGGATTAACGGATGATATTCCGAAGTTTAATTTATTTGACAATTCGAGTAAAATTTATACGCGTGCACGGGTTTTACCTCCGTCGAAAATTACGGGTTCTACAACGGTCGACAAGTCGGTTGTCGCAGAAGGCTGCATTATTAATGGCGCTCAAATTGAACATTCGGTAGTGGGAATTAGAAGTCGGATTGGCTTGGGTTCGGTTATTACCAATTCGTATTTGATGGGTAATGATTATTATCAAAATTTAGAGGAAATCCGGCATAATTCTGAAAACGGAATTATCAACATCGGAATTGGCGATCGTTGTTCGATCAATCATACCATAGTCGATAAAAACTGTCGTATTGGAAACGATGTTAAACTCAACGGAGGTACTCATTTGGAAGACGCAAACACTAAGTGGTATAGTATTAAAGACGGAATTATCGTAGTCAAAAAGGGCACAGTTTTACCGGACGGATTTACGATTTAAAATATTAAATGAGCCTAATTGGGCTTACTAAAACTGCTATTAAGGATTAATTTTTACCGCAGATTCGCAGATTTAAAAGCAATTAATCTGCGGTATTTTTAACAGCAGTGAAAGGGAAGTTTTAAACAATTCGAAATTTATAGTTCATTCCAGTTGACTACGTACAGTTTATGAGTATTTTTTTACCGCAGATTCACAGATTTAGAAATAAAAAAATCTGCGAATCTGCGGTGTTTTTTTATTAAGCAGTGATATAAACTGTTATTGTTGGGCTTTTTTTATAATTACTTCCAAAGGTTTATTTGCCTTTCGACCAAATTGAACGGCATAGTCATTAGCTTGATTGGAACAAAGCACAAATAAATCAAAGTAGTTGAGTTCAATAACTTGCGACTCAAAGAAACCTCCATTTTGAGCACCATCAACATCCTCTATTTTCACTTTAAGTTTATCCACTTCTAAACCATTAACCACTGATAAAAAATAATTGTCTTTGGCATAAGGAAAAAACCAACGCTCTTTTATGCCTGGCATAGCTTGTTGCAACGGCTGATTGTCTTGATCAATCAAATAATT
Source organism: uncultured Bacteroidota bacterium (assembly GCA_903902795.1). Lineage (GTDB taxonomy): Bacteria > Bacteroidota > Bacteroidia > Flavobacteriales > Flavobacteriaceae > Flavobacterium. Next base: position 43,935 of record CAIUWH010000034.1, on the reverse strand, counting down.
AAACGAAAACACCAAAGTTTTGTCGGCGTGGTTCCAACTGTATTTACTGTTGGTGTTTATGACTTCGTTTCCTTCTAAATCAACCAACGTGAGTTGTAAACCTTTTATATTTTCTTTTGTGCCCTCTTCGTGCACATTGAGTACTAAATACGAAGTAAAATCATAGCCACAATGCTGCGCCATACCTAAATCTTGGGCGTTCATTGAAAAAGTAAAAAGTAAAAAAAATATAAAACTGCGCATCGAATTGGTTTGAGAATATAAAGATAGTACGACAAAGACTATTCCAATAAAAAATCCGTAGAATTTAATTTCAGACGGATTTTGTGCTATTTCGCTGTAACATACTTATATATTTTTTGGCGGACTTCATCAGATATTTCTGCCATGGGTTGCATTCTCAACGTAATTTCAAACCATTGCATTTCATTAAATTTTTTCGGATCATGCAGTTCATGACACTTCGCGCAATTATTTTCATACAGCGATTTTCCCTCTGCGAGATCGTCTGAAATAGTTGGTGTTGGAGCAACCGCTGCAATTTGTTCTGCGGGCGCTGGCTCTGGCGGAGCTGGTGGTGGCGTTGGAGCAAGTTTTGGCGAGCAGGAATACATCACTGTTCCGATTACAACAAATGCTAGAATGCGTAATTTCATGCTTTCATTTTTTTGGTTGGTGAAGTAAATATAAAAAAAATCCCGAGAGGTTAACTTTCGGGATTTAACTTTATAATTTAATTAAGATTTCGCTATTAACGCACATCCATTAATTCAACGTCAAAAACTAAGGTTGCGTTCGGCGGAATCACTCCTCCCGCACCGCTAGCTCCGTAACCCAAGTAAGACGGAATTACAAAACGCGCTTTATCGCCAACCTGTAAAAGAGCGATTCCTTCGTCCCATCCTTCAATTACGTGTCCTTTTCCCAGTGGAAATTCGATTGGTTTTTTTCGCGCATACGACGAATCAAAAACTTTCCCGTTATCTAAGGCACCTTGGTAATGAACTGAAACTGTTTTTCCATTTTCAGCCTGCTTGCCGCTTCCTTTTTGGATGATTTGGTAACGCAAACCACTTTCTGTTTTTTCAAATCCAGCGGCCAATTTTTCCATTTCGGCTTCTGCTTGTTTTTTAGCTTCTTCTAATCTTTTTAATCGTGAACCTTCAAATGTTCTGAACGCTTCGATAGCATTCCATTGTTCTGCTTCTGCTCCTACTCGAACAATTTCCAATGAATCGATTACATCGCCTTGAGCAACTGCATCGACAACGTCCTGACCTTCTACTACAAATCCGAAAACGGTATGTTTGTTATCCAGCCAATTGGTCGGAACATGCGTGATAAAAAACTGTGAGCCGTTGCTTGCCGGACCCGAATTTGCCATCGATAATACTCCGGGTTTATCGTGTTTTAAGGTTGGGTGAAACTCATCTTCAAAGTTGTACCCTGGTCCGCCCGTTCCGATTCCCTGTGGACAACCGCCTTGAATCATAAAATCGGGAATTACACGGTGAAATTTCAACCCGTCGTAATAGGGTTTACCCATTGGTTTAGCTGTATTTTCTAATTGACCTTCAGCCAATCCTACGAAATTCCCAACCGTACCCGGTGTCAAATCGTGTGTTAATTTTACTAAGATCGCACCTTTTGTAGTGTTGAATTTAGCGTATATTCCGTTTTCCATTCTATTGATTTTTTTAATTGTGGTGCAAATTTACTGAACTTATCTTGATTTTTTTTATTGAATTGAAAAATATGGATTTATGTCCCAAATTTTCGCTTTTTTTTTGCACTGCATAGTAAAAGCTACGGAGTAAGAAAAAATTTAAATTTGGGGTAAAAAGACTATTTTGTAACCCATTGAATAAGTCAAGGTGAGTTCAAAGTTATTATTGCAGATAAATTCTAAAATTGTACATTTGAGTTCATCAAAAAACGAAATCACATGCCATCCATTTACAATCAAACCGACAACGACACCTTTATTAAACGCATTAATTTGTTGAGCAATGAGAGTCGCCCGATTTGGGGAAAAATGACCGTCGACCAAATGTTATCCCATTGCCAAGCGCCAATAGACGTTGCTTTTGGAACGTTGCCTTTGCGATCCAATTGGTTCATGAAACTGATCGGGAAATTATTTAAAAACAAAATCCTGAATTCCAATGAATTTAAAAAGGACAGTCCGACGGCACCCGATTTTATCCGGACGGGCACGTATGACTTTGAAACAACCAAAGCTGAGTTGATTGCGAAGTTTTCAAAGTTTGCTGAATTAGGTCACCAATCGATTAAAAGTAAAAAACATCCTTTTTTTGGCGAAATGAGTTTTGAAGAATGGGATAAATTGCATGCGATGCATTTGGATCATCATTTGAAGCAGTTTGGAGTTTGAGTAGAAAGCAGAAGGCAGACATTAGAACGCAGAAAGAAGGACGTTATTAGGGCACGGAGTAGTACCTAGCGCTGCGTCTTTCCCGCGCAGGCGGGAATCTATTTTTCCAAGCCTTGGATTCCCGCCATCGCGGGAAAGACGTTAGCTCAGAAAAGTAAGATTTAGAAAACATACCGATGAAAGAAGATTTAAATTACATTAACATCAACAAACAAACGTGGAACAATAAAACCGACGTTCACATTGCTTCGGAGTTTTATGACAATGAAAGTTTCCTGAATGGAAAATCAACGTTGAATACCATTGAATTGGAATTATTAGGTGATGTGAAAGGCAAAAAAATACTGCATCTGCAATGTCATTTTGGGCAAGATACGATGACGTTAGCCCGCATGGGTGCAAGTACTGTTGGCGTCGATCTATCGGACAAAGCCGTCGAACGAGCTACCGCTTTTGCAAAACAGCTCGAGTTGGATGCGACTTTTGTCTGTTGTGATCTTTATGACACTCCCAAATACCTTGACGAACAATTTGACCTCGTTTTTACGAGTTATGGTACCATTGGTTGGTTGCCCGATTTGGCAAAATGGGCGAACGTGATTACGCATTTTCTCAAACCCGGCGGACAATTCATAATGGCCGATTTTCATCCTGTGGTTTGGATGTACGATGATGATTTTACAAAAGTATTTTACAATTATTTTAATGTAGAACCCATCATTGAAGATACTTCGGGAACGTACGCGGAAAAAAATGCTGATTTAGTAGATAAATCCGTGGGCTGGAATCATCCGATTAGTGAAATTTTAAATTCGTTGTTGCAATCGGGATTGGAACTGAAGCAATTCAATGAGTTTGACTATTCGCCCTATAATTGTTTACACGATATGGAAGAATCTGAAACTGGAAAATTCCGAATAAAGGCTTTTGGTAATAAAATTCCAATGGTGTATTCAATTTTGGCGAGTAAAAAAGCTATCAGCATTTAGCTTAAAAGAAAGCAGTTAAAAGCTAACCGCTAATTGCTGAAAGCTTTTTACCTTTGCACTCAAATATCAAACATGAGAATAGACATCATTACCGTTTTACCTGAATTATTGCGCAGTCCGTTTGAAGCTTCAATTATGAAACGAGCAATCGACAAAGGATTGGTGGAAGTACATTTTCACAATTTGCGCGATTATACTACCAATAAACAAAAAAGTGTAGACGATTATCCGTTTGGCGGTGGTGCCGGAATGGTGATGAATATTCAGCCGATTGACGATTGCATCACGCATTTGAAAAGTCAGCGCAACTACGACGAAATCATATATATGACTCCGGATGGCGAAACCCTAAACCAAAAGATGGCTAATACGATGTCGATGTACCAAAACATTATCATTTTATGCGGCCATTACAAAGGTGTCGATCAACGCGTTCGCGATCATTTTATTACTAAAGAAATTTCGATTGGCGATTATGTGTTGAGTGGCGGTGAACTAGGTGCTTTAGTTTTGTCGGATGCTTTGATTCGATTGATTCCGGGTGTTTTAAGTGACGAAACTTCTGCCTTGACGGATAGTTTTCAAGATAATTTATTGTCACCTCCTATTTATACGCGCCCAGCGGATTACAAAGGTTGGAAAGTTCCCGAGGTATTGACCAGCGGTCATTTTGCTAAAATTGATAAATGGCGCGAAGATATGGCGTATGAGCATACGAAGAATAGACGACCGGATTTGTTGGAAGAATAAAGAAGCAAGACCGCTTCGCTGCAAGAAGAAAGACTTTACGAATATCTTACAGCGAAGCGGTCTTGCAGCAAAGCAATCTTGCAGCAAAGCGGTCTTTCAGCAAAGCGTTCTTTTCTCTTTCTTCTTTTTTAAAATAACACTTGCAACTTTAAACTTTTTTCTTACCTTTGCCACCTCATTTGACCAACCTCTGGCGAAAACCGTGAATGTTGCTCAGATTTAAACCATAATAGTTATAAAAATGGCAAATTTAGTAGATTTCGTAAATAACGAAATATCAACAAGAAAAGATTTCCCTGTTTTCGGAGCTGGTGATACCATCACAGTGTACTACGAAATTAAAGAGGGTGAAAAAACAAGAACTCAGTTTTTTAAAGGAGTTGTAATCCAAAGAAAAGGTTCAGGTGCAACAGAAACTTTTACCATTCGTAAAATGTCGGGTGCAGTTGGTGTAGAGCGTATCTTCCCGGTGAACATGCCTGCTTTGCAAAAAGTGGAATTAAACCAAAGAGGTAAAGTTCGTAGAGCTCGTATCTACTACTTCAGAGAACTTACTGGTAAAAAAGCAAAAATTAAAGAAAGAAGAAGATAATACTTCCTTTCTCATGATAAAAGAAGCCTTGATTTTTTCAGGGCTTTTTTTATACAAAAAACCGAATCGAAATTTATGATATTCATAATTATCTAGGGTTTAAATGTCAATTTGACAAATCAATCGATTTCGCCAGAAAACATAAAGGAAAATCCTCTTATATTATTTATATTTGCTATCGCGAAAATTTTAACGAACAAAAACAAATCAAAGCAATATGGCAAAGATTAAAGTAGCTCATCCGGTTGTGGAAATCGATGGCGACGAAATGACACGAATTATTTGGAGCTTTATCAAAGAACAATTAATTCTCCCGTATTTAGACATAGATATCAAATACTACGACCTAGGAATTGAAAGTCGTGAAGCGACAAAAGACCAAATTACAATTGACTGCGCCGAAGCCATAAAGAAATACAATGTAGGCATCAAATGCGCAACCATCACTCCAGATGAAGAACGCGTAAAAGAATTCAACCTTTCTGAAATGTGGAAATCACCCAACGGAACTATACGAAATATTGTCGGCGGAACGGTTTTCCGCGAACCCATCATTATGAGTAATGTTCCTAGATACGTTCAAGGTTGGACCAAACCCATTGTAATTGGGCGTCATGCTTTTGGTGATCAATACAAAGCGACGGATAAAGTAATCAAAGGAACAGGAACGTTAACCATGTCGTTTACCAATGAAGCAGGCGAAACAACCGAATGGAAAGTGTATGATTTTAAAGGCGATGGCGTAGCGATGGCAATGTACAACACCGACGAATCAATATACGGATTTGCACATTCATCGTTTCAAATGGCGTTGACTAAAAAATGGCCGCTCTATTTATCTACTAAAAATACTATTTTGAAAGCCTATGATGGACGATTCAAAGATATTTTTGAGGAGGTTTTCCAGCAACATTACAAAGCCGATTTTGAAGCAAACGGAATGGTATACGAACACCGATTAATCGATGACATGGTTGCTTCGGCAATGAAATGGAGCGGCGGCTTTGTATGGGCATGTAAAAATTACGATGGCGACGTTCAATCGGATACAGTGGCACAAGGATTTGGTTCACTCGGATTAATGACTTCTGTTTTGGTTACTCCTGATGGGAAAACCGTTGAAGCAGAAGCCGCGCACGGAACTGTAACACGTCATTACCGTCAACACCAGCAAGGAAAAGCAACTTCTACTAATCCGATTGCATCCATTTTTGCTTGGACAAGAGGTTTGGAACACCGAGGTAAATTAGACGGAAACCAAGAACTTATAGATTTCTGTTTGAAACTAGAACAAGTATGTGTGGAAACCGTTGAAAGTGGAAAAATGACAAAAGATTTAGCTATGCTAGTAAAACCAGAAGGATTGACATCAGCTGATTACTTGACTACGGAAGGTTTCTTGCAGGCTTTAAAAGAAAATTTAGACACGAAATTAGCGTAAGGTAGACTTCTTAGACCTTTTAGACCATTTAGACTTCTTAGAAAAGTTAGACACGTTAGATTTTAAGGATTCACAAGAATCTAAGTAGTCTAAAATTCTAACCTTCTAAGAAGTCTTTTTAAATTTCTTAGACCTTTTAGACTTCTTAGAAAAGTTAGACACGTTAGATTTTAAGGATTCACAAGAATCTAAGTAGTCTAAAACTCTAACCTTCTAAGAAGTCTTCTATTTCAAGGCATACACGTAACCTAAAGTCAGTTCGGTAAAATCGGCTTGACCAAAGTTGGCGTTAATGTATGCGCCTAAAAAAATATTATGTCTCGGCGATTTGTTAGTACTAATCGCGTACCATTTTGCACCTAATCGTGAAGAAACAGTCTTCTTTAATTGGTAGTACCAATTTAATTCGCCTAACTGATACACTCCTTCGACATATTTTTCTTCATTAATCTGCCAATCAATTTTGTAGGCTGGCTTATAGAGATTCAAACCCAGTTCAAATTCAATTCCAACATGACTTAGTAGCAATTCTCCACTAGCGAAAAGTCCGAAATTCGACGCATACAAAACGGGCTTATCTCTAAATTCAGGATACAATTCTCGCACTAATTTTTCGTCGTCTTTGATGTAGTCATAATAGTCCTCGTAAAAACGATAATACATTCCGTATCCATATTTGAACGTTTTGTTGATTACCTTTCCTGTAGAAACCGCAAACGCATACACCTCTTTTTTTTCAGTGCTGTATTTTGACAAGACTTTCTGACCTAAACCGACTCGGCTCGAAAAATACCGTTGAGTTTGTCTTGAATTTGGAATTTGCGACTCACTACTTTCGATTGAAGGTTCTGATTTTTTCCAATTAAATTGTGAATAAGCACTAAGCAAAAACGTATTCAATCCTTGATTTGGCAATCGCAAATGTCCGTTGGAATTGTGAAAATAACCGATTCCTAATTTAAAATTATAGTCTTGGTTTTGAAACATGGAATAATATAGGTTTGAACGAAACGCCCATGTAAAAGAAGTAGAAATGGCTTTATTATTTGGATTGTCCACTTCATCGTATATTGTGTTAAAATAAGAAGCTCCGAGTCCGATTTTACAATTCATTCGATTCGTCCATCCCGAAAAAACTTTGAAATCAATGAAGGGAATAAGTGAAATCGTCTGACCCAACTGCGCAGAATTTCCCATGTCAACGTACGAAAATGTAAGCCCAGTTTCGGGATAATTAAGTTGTCGCGCCCATTCTATTTGCGGGTTATTATTGGTTGTTCCGATGCTAAATAGCAATCCGTTTTGCGGGCGTAATTCAGGAAAATCGACATTCGCCTTAGATGTTTTTCCAATTGAATATTCAACCGCAGCAAAAAGGTAATCAGGTTGTTTAACTAAAGTATCATTCTGTGCGAATGAAATCGTTACACTAAATAAAAGGGAGAAAACTAAACTACAAAAACTTCTTGGAAATACGGACATAAAAAAACGCTTGAGTTGAACAACTGAAGCGCAAATATATAAGGAACTAGTATAAACTTTTTTTAATTTATTGTAAAATTGACTATTTCATCAAAATCACTTCTCCATAACTTCTTGTTTCGTAATAATTAGCTTAGCTTTAACACCCGTAGTCAAATTCCATTTGTTGGTCGTGATTACTTTTCCGTTATCGTCTAAAACAACAAATTGTGCTGTGTTGGGTCCAGACTCGCCTTGATTCAAAGCCTCAATTTCAACTTTATTTATTCCTTCATTCAAATCCAAATATACTTCTCTAAATTCCACTTCTAATTGTATGGCATTGATGGCAACCTGACCGTTCAACCAAATCCGCACCAAATCACCATCAGGATATTCGTGATCGCGACATGAAATCTTTACAATTTTCGAACCCGTTCTGAATTCACCCAAAAAACTATCCGAACGGTATTTTTCTAAAATCTCACCGTCGTTTCCTTTTTTGTTAAATTTCTCTGTATAGAATTCTGATGGATTGCGAAGTGGATCTTTTTTTGGCTGTCCGCTTTCACCTACTTTATCCGGTAAGATTGAGAAGTTCCTCAATAATTTTTCGTCCTTATTTTTACCTATACTGCTTTCAAATTTTATGGGAGCAACCGTCGAATCAATGTCCACTTTTTGTTCGGGCGCCTTTTTATCTTTTACAGCACCAATCCGAACGGACTTCTTCGGATTTTCAAATTGTGAGAAACCCAATTGCGTTGCCAACAAAAAAAGAAGTACTATGTAGTATCGCATTGTATTTTTTGATAAAAGTATTTAAAAATCAGCGGTTGGCAAAACAATCTTAACCATACATTAACATTTGTACTGCAAAAACCTATGCAATTATTAATGACATTTGTGCAAAATTACATATCATGTTATCAAAAAAGATACCAATTCTCATTTTATTTCTATTAATGTTTACCATCGCAAGTTTTTCCCAAGAAAAATTCACACTTTCAGGAACCATTTCAGACAATAAAACCAACGAAACACTAATTGGAGTCAATATTAATTTAAAAGGAACCAACTATTCTACCATTACCAATGAATACGGATTTTATTCACTCACCTTACCCAAAGGCAACTATGACCTCATCATCAGTTATGTGGGTTTTGAAACGATTGAAGAACAAATAGCACTCAACCAAAATATTAAGAAAAATTACTTTCTCACTGAAACGGGCGAACTATTGCAAGAAGTAGTCATCACCGAAAAAACCAAAATCAACATCAAAAAACCCGAAATGAGTGTCAACAAACTTTCGATCGCTCAAATTAAGCAAATGCCCGTTGTTTTGGGAGAAGTTGATGTCATCAAATCGCTTTTGTTTTTACCCGGAGTAACCAATGCGGGCGAAGGTCAATCGGGATTCAACGTACGTGGCGGTGGCGCAGATCAGAATTTAATTCTTTTGGATGAAGCTACTATTTACAATTCGTCGCACTTATTCGGATTCTTTTCCGTTTTCAATCCCGACGCCATCAAAGACCTTAAATTATATAAAGGCGGCATTCCAGCGCGCTTTGGCGGCCGCGCTTCTTCGGTTTTAGATATCTATCAGAAAGACGGAAACAGTAAAAAATTCAGCATGAACGGTGGCATCGGACTCATATCGAGTCGACTACTTGCCGAAGGTCCGATTGTAAAAGACAAAGGTTCGTTTCTGATCGGCGGTCGCGGTTCGTACGCCCACTTATTCCTTAAGTTGGCAGACAACGACAACTCGGCTTACTTCTACGATTTAAATACTAAACTCAATTACAAAATAGATAAAAATAACAGCTTGTACCTTTCCGGATATTTTGGAAGAGATGTGTTCGAAATTGCACAAACCTTTATCAATACCTACGGAAATTCGACACTGAATTTGAGATGGAATCATTTGTTTTCCGAAAAACTCTTCTCGAATTTATCACTTATATACAGCGATTATTATTACGGATTGGAATTGGATTTCGTCGGATTCGAATGGGATTCCGGAATCACCAATTACAACATCAAATACGATTTCAAATACTACTTGAACGATAAATTCAAAGTAAACTTCGGAGCGAACACCATGTACTATCAGTTCAATCCAGGCGAAATTAAGCCTTCACGAGAAGACTCTGGTATCAACTACCGAAAATTAGAACAAAAATTTGCCTTTGAACCCGCATTTTATATTGATACCGAACAAAAAATTAGTGATAAATTAAATATTCAGTATGGATTGCGTTACAGCTTATTTTATCGTGTAGGAAGTTCAACCGTCAACTATTACGAAAATAATTTACCCGTATTTTATGATGATGAATTGGATATTTATGAAAAAGCAACTCCCATTCGAACCGAATTCTTTGGAAAAAATAAAACCATCGCTAGCTTTGATAACCTTGAACCGCGTTTTGCGTTAGCCTACGAAATCAGCGATAACAAATCGGTTAAAATCGGCTATAACCGAATGGTACAATACTTGCAGTTGATTACTAATACCGCTTCTCCTACTCCACTCGATGTTTGGACGCCAAGCGACAACTACATCCAACCGCAAATCGCCGATCAAATTGCCGTTGGATATTTTACCAATCTTAAAGAGGACGAATATTCACTCGAAATCGAATCTTTCTACAAAACAGTGCAAAATCGCATCGATTATATTGACGGAGCCGATTTAATTGCCAACGAAGCCATCGAACAAGTTATTTTAAATGGTGAAATGCGCTCGTATGGATTGGAAATTTTATTTAGAAAAAATACAGGAAAACTCAACGGTTGGATTGCCTACACACTATCACGTTCCGAACAAAGAACACCTGGCCGATCTGCCAATGAAATCGGAATCAACAATGGCAATTGGTACAAAAATGCCTACGATAAAACGCATAATTTAGCAGTAACTGGTTCCTATAAATTGAATCCGAAATGGACATTTGGAGCCAATTTCACCTTACAAACCGGGCAACCTGTGACATATCCAAATGGACAATATCAGTACCAAGGTCTTAACATTCCGAGTTACGGACTGCGAAATGAAAACAACCTTCCGACCTATCATCACTTAGATGTTTCAGCAACGCTTATTCCTAAGAAAAACCTAAACCGCAAATGGCAAGCCGAATGGGTATTTAGTATTTACAATATTTATTCTCGACGAAATGCAGCGTCAATCGGATTTGCACAAAACGAAGAAACTGGGCAAAACGAAGCGACTCGTTTATCTATATTCGGAATCGTTCCGGCCGTTTCTTATAATTTTAAATTTTAAAATCACCTAATTATGAAAAATATACTCGCTTTATTTGCCCTGATTTTATTGACAAGTTGTGAAGATGTAGTCGACATCGATCTCGACACCGCAGCTCCAAAATTGGTCATCGATGCTAACATTTTATGGAAAAAAGGAACTTCCGGAAATGAGCAACGCATCAAGCTTTCAACGACGACTGGATTTTATAGTACCGAAATTCCAACCGTTTCTGGTGCAACCGTTTTCATTACCAATTCAAGCGCGACTGTCTTTACTTTTACCGAAATCATTCCGAATACGGGTGAATACATTTGCACCAATTTTATTCCGGTAGTCAACGAAAACTATACGCTTACAGTTATTGTGAACGGAATAACGTATACCGCGATTCAAACATTATTGGCAACGCCCGATATCGATTCTGTGGAACAAACTACTGTAGAAGGAATTGGCGGCGACTTGCTGCAAGTGAAGTTTTTCTTTCAAGACAACGGATTGGAAGATAATAACTACTTGATCATTGTTAAAAAATCAGACGAAGTGATTCCGGAACTTGGCGCAGTTAGTGACGAGTTTTTCCAAGGAAATCAGATGTTCGGTTTCTATTCTGACGACGAATTAGAAGCAGGCGATCAACTCACTTTTGGACTTCAAGGTATGTCACTCCGCTACTACAATTACATCAACAAATTGATCAATATTGTTGGAAGTACGGGTAATCCTTTTGCCACGCCACCAGCAACCTTACGCGGCAACATCATCAATCAAACCGATGCAAATAATTTTCCTTTGGGCTATTTCCACATGTCGGAAGTCGATACCGAAGAATATACGATTCAATAAGTAGCTTTTACTTCGTCAGTTCGCTCTTTTGGAGCTCGTGTCCAGCTGTCCTTTCAAAAAAAAGCAGCCGTAATCAGTTTTTAACGGTATGAAAAGAGCTTCTGGTAGTCGCTTTTTCATCCCAAAAAAACTAAAATTACCGCTGCTTTTTGTTTTTCATTCCATCTGGGCTATGAAAGTACGAAATACGAAGTTCGAAGTACGAAGTAAGACAATGGTAGTAATCGAGATAAAATAACTATTTTTGAAACTTAAAACATAAAAATTTCAGAACGCAGTAGCAGAATGCAGAATGTAATAATGATACTCTTTGAAATCTGAGAAGATATGCTTTTACAGCCAACTTGAAACTTGAAACCTGACACGAGCCCATCGGGCGACTGGCGAAGCAAACAAAAAACTCTTCGTAACTCTAACTTCTAACATCGTACTTAAACATGTCTTCTCATCATATTGTTCGTGACGACCAAGAACCCGCTTTAATCATTGCTAACGGCGCTGAATGCAGTATGGAATTACTCGGGCAATTGCTCGAATGGTCGCCAATTGTCATCGTTTTAGACAACGCCATCGATCGTGTGTTGCAACTCGATATTAAAATCGACGTGCTTCTGGGCGATTTCGACGACGACTTCCAACCAGAGTTGTACAAAGAAAAACAGTTTCCGCTCGAAATTGTATACTCGCCCAATCAAGACAAAACCGATTTAGAAAAAGCGTTCGATTATTTAATCGAAAAAGGCCATCAAGCTGTAAACGTAGTTTGGGCAACGGGCAAAAGAGCCGACCATACCGTCAGCAATATTACCACTATAGTACAATACCGCAATCAACTTAAGATTGTGATTTTAGACGATCATTCGAAAATATTTGTATTGCCGCGAATCTATGAAAAATGGTACACCGCCAACACACCGATTTCGTTAATTCCGGTGGGAAAAGCAAGCGGAATTACCACACACAATTTGTTTTATCCACTACAGAATGAAGAATTAACCATGGGCTATCGCTCGGGAAGCAGCAACCATGTCATTGAAGACGGCATCGTAAAAATTGAACACACTGACGGCGATTTGTTGTTGATGGAGTGTTTTGACTGAAGTTAAGTGTTTGTATTAAAACACATAGAAACATAGAAAAAAATATAAATCATTTCTTGATTCATTTATCTATGACTGCTATGAAAAGTATAACGCTTTTTCTCATCTGACAAAAACTATGTTTCTATGTGTTAAAAAAAATGAATAGTTTAAGTGCAGTCAAAAAAAATTAAAAACTATCATAATTTCAATTGTAAAAAGCGATTACGAATAATCTCATAATGCGTCCACGGAATAAAATGATCCGCGTCTGTAATTGAAATCGTTTCTACTTTTTTCGAATTGACCAATTCCTTTTGCATAAACGCCACATTCGAATACGGAACCAATCGATCTTTTGTTCCATGGATTATGATTACTTCCGCCACAACTTTATCCAAATTGGGTTGCATGTCAACTAAATCGGTTTTCAACCACCACAATTCATCGTTCGAAGGTCGCAACGCACCCGGAATCAAATACCGCAACGGTTTACTTTTCAATATTGGCCGCCATAACTCCGGATTTTCTGCTTTCGGATCAACCGAACCTGAGAGAATAATCAAATGGGAATATAGCTGTGGTTCATCGATTGCCATTTTCAAAATCAGTGGTCCGCCGAGCGAATGTCCGATTAATGCAATTGGTTTTTTATTATTCAACAATTTTACCAATTGATTCATCCATTTGGATTGTGTCGCTAAATTTTCAGGTGAACCAAAATCGCTGTACCCAAATCCCGGTCGATCAACTGCAATCAATCGGAATTTTGTCCGCAACAAACTGTCGTTCAAATAGATTTTGAACGCATCCCAACTTCCGGGTGAACCGTGCACGAAAAATAAGGTAGGTTTATTCGGATCACCGGTTTGAATGTAATGCAATTGATGTCCGTCCAATAGAATTGTCTTATCTAAAAAACTGACTTTTCCTGTTTCAAAATAGGCTTTGGTTTTTGCCGAACTCATCCGCATTTTCATACACGATTGGCAAACAATCACATACAAAGCAAATACAAAAAAAAATGCATAACGCTTTTTAAATCGGGGAACAGCAATCATATAGAGTCACTTTTTAAAAAATAAAAGTAAGTCTTTTTCTCAGTATCTTTGCTTAGACTTTAGTTAAAAATGAAACAAAAAAAGAATACCGAAAAAATCAATTTACATCCTCGAAATCTCCACAGAACAAGATACGATTTCGAAAAACTATCATTTGCCTTACCAGAGCTAAAGTCGTTTGTTTTTATAAACGAACACAATACCGAAACAATCGATTTCAGTGAGCCTGAAGCCGTAAAAGCCTTGAACAAAGCCATTTTGATTTCTGATTACGGAATTACGTCATGGGATATTCCAAGTGATTATCTGTGTCCGCCTATTCCCGGACGAGCCGATTACGTTCACTACATCGCGGACATTCTCGCCGAGTCGAATAACGGAGTTATTCCAACTGGTGAAAATGTAGTCGGTTTAGATATCGGAATTGGAGCAAATTGCATTTATCCAATCATGGGGAATGCAATTTATGATTGGAGTTTTGTGGGAACCGATATCGACGAAAAAGCAATCCAAAATTGCAAAAAAATAATTGGTGAAAACCCTAAATTAATTGAAGCCATTAGTTTGCAACTGCAAATAGAACCTCGATTTATTTTTAAAAACATCATTTTACCCGAAGACAAATTTGCATTTACCATTTGCAATCCACCGTTTCACTCCTCACAGCAAGAAGCCAGTAAAACTTCCGAACGAAAAACCACAAATCTTGGTAATCCAAGCGGACAAAATTTTGGCGGACAAAATACCGAATTGTGGTGTACTGGCGGTGAAATCGGCTTCATCACTCAAATGATGTACGAAAGTGTAAAATTTCCACTGAATTGCTTTTGGTTTACAACCCTAGTTTCTAAAAAAGACAACCTTCGTACTATTTATCGAACGCTGAATAAAATCGGTGTCATCGAAATCAAAACCATCGAAATGAATCAAGGACAAAAAATCAGTCGTTTGGTAGCATGGACATTTTTGAGTAAACAACAGCAGCACGATTGGAAGTTTGAATAAAGTGATTGCGATAAAATTCCTTTTCTTTAGTTAAGATAGACCGAATTCCTATCTAAAATTTATAACTTTGTACATCAACTTATTCAGCCAATCAGCAACTCCAAAAGATGAAATTCCAAGTCGTATCCGAATACCAACCTACAGGAGATCAACCGCAAGCCATTGAAAAATTAGCGGCCGGAATTCGCAATGGTGAAAAATACCAAACGCTTCTCGGAGTTACAGGTTCTGGAAAAACGTTTACGGTGGCCAATGTGATTGAAAAGGTTGAAAAACCAACGTTGGTTTTAGCGCATAACAAAACACTAGCTGCTCAATTATACTCTGAATTTAAGCAGTTTTTCCCTAATAATTCGGTGCAATATTTTGTTTCATACTACGACTACTACCAACCTGAAGCGTATATTCCGGTAACCGGAACCTACATTGAAAAAGATTTGTCCATTAACGAAGAGTTAGAAAAACTGCGCTTGAGCACGACCTCAGCTCTCCTTTCAGGTCGACGTGACGTGTTAGTTGTGGCTTCTGTTTCGTGTTTGTATGGAATTGGAAACCCGGTTGAGTTTCAAAAGAACGTCATTTCGATATTAAAAAACGAAGTGATTTCCCGAACCAAATTACTACACCGATTGGTGCAAAGTTTGTATTCGAGAACGGAAGCCGAATTTACTCCTGGAACTTTTAGAATCAAAGGTGATACGGTTGAAATTTTCCCTAGTTATGCTGACGAACCGTTTCGTGTTCATTTTTTTGGTGATGAAATTGAAGAAATTGAAGCTTTTGACGCTCGTTCGTCCAAGGTGTTAGAAAAATATGAAAAACTGACGATTTATCCCGCGAATATGTTTGTAACATCACCTGATGTGTTGCAAGCAGCCATTTGGGATATTCAGCAGGATTTGGTGAAACAAGTCGATTACTTTAAAGAAATTGGCAAGCATTTAGAAGCCAAACGATTGGAAGAACGTACTAACTTCGATTTGGAAATGATACGTGAATTGGGCTATTGCTCCGGAATTGAAAATTATTCCCGCTATTTGGATCGACGACTTCCGGGAACGCGGCCATTTTGTTTATTGGATTATTTTCCGGACGATTTTTTGATGGTAGTGGATGAAAGTCACGTTACGATTTCGCAAGTGCATGCTATGTACGGCGGCGATCGGAGTCGGAAGGAAAATCTTGTCGAATACGGATTCCGATTACCTGCTGCGATGGACAATCGACCGTTGAAGTTTGAGGAATTCGAAGGCATGCAAAACCAAGTCATTTATGTTTCGGCTACACCGGCGGATTACGAATTGGAAAAGAGTGAAGGAATTTATGTGGAGCAAGTCATTCGACCAACTGGCTTATTAGATCCAATTATAGAAGTGCGTCCGAGTTTGAATCAAATTGACGATTTAATTGAAGAAATTCAGCTGCGATGTGAAGTGGACGAGCGCGTTTTAGTCACAACATTGACCAAACGTATGGCGGAAGAATTGACGAAATATTTGACGAAAGTTTCCATAAGATGTCGTTACATCCACTCCGATGTCGATACATTAGAACGCGTTGAAATCATGCAAGATTTGCGAAAAGGATTGTTCGATGTATTGATTGGTGTAAACTTACTGCGCGAAGGACTGGATTTACCCGAAGTTTCATTGGTTGCCATTTTAGATGCGGATAAAGAAGGATTTTTGAGAAGTCATCGATCGTTAACACAAACCGTAGGTCGTGCTGCGCGAAATGTAAATGGAAAAGCAATTTTATACGCTGATAAAATCACCAACAGCATGCAAAAAACGATGGATGAAACGACGTATCGTCGTGAAAAGCAAATGGCTTACAATACGAAACATAATTTACAACCAAAAGCCTTAAATAAAAGTTTGGGAAGTGCGTTAGGTAACAACTCAGTTTCTACGCAATACTACGAAAACCAAGCACTAAAAGCTGCTGAACCTGAGAGCTTATACTTATCCAAACCCGAAATAGAAAAGAAAATCCGTGATGCTAGAAAAGCCATGGAAAAAGCGGCCAAAGATTTAGATTTTATGCAAGCGGCAAAATTACGCGATGAGATTAAAGTGTTGCAAACACGGATTTAGTAGTTTTGTAGTATTGGGCAAAGAATAATATTATTGCTTATCGTTTGAATTAGTTTTTTAAACCGCAAAGACACAAAGCAAGCGCAAAGGTCGCGAAGTTCTTTACAATTAGTTTCTTGTACGAAGAGATTGCCTTAGCCCTGCCTACCGGCAGGCAGGCCAGATTGAAGTGGAAAGCTTTTTGAAGCAACAATTGCGTGGCACTTGCCGAACTAACGCGACCAACGGAAGCGCTTAGTTGGGCTTAGTAGAACCAATTGAGGCTTGAAAAACTTGAAACGTAAAGCTGGAGATTGCTTCGTGCCTCGCAATGACGCTGAGTTAAATAGGCAACTCCATCACATAATCGTCCATGATGTAGCCGTTTCCGATTTGGAATTGCTTTTCTTCTACGATGTGGAATCCTTGTTTGAGGTAGAATTCTTTGGCGGAATTGAACCGATTTACCGTTAGAACTAGTATCGTATTTTCGGCTTTTTGAGCGATGTCACGAAGGTACTGAATCAGTGCTTTTCCGATGCCTTTCCCCTGAATGCTGGGCAAAACATAGAGTTTGTGAATTTTGGTTTTGGAGGTATGTTCCCAATTGATTTCATAGGATGCAAAACCGATGTATTGACCTTCGTCTTCAACCAATAAAAACGGTTTTGGATGTACTAATTGCTTTTCTAAAGAAGACAAACTGTACATCATTTCCATCATATAATCGAATTGATCTTTCGACAATATGTGTCCGTAAGTAACAGGCCAAATTCGGAACGCCAAGTCACGGATGATTGGTAATTGCTCTTGGGTTGCCACCGAAATGTTCATGCTATTTTTTGAGGCGTTTTTGTTCTCGGGCCAAAAGTGTATTTTTCAAAAGCATGGCAATGGTCATAGGACCAACACCGCCTGGAACCGGAGTAATAAAAGATGCTTTTTTGACCACATTTTCAAAATCGACGTCGCCTGTGATGCGGTAGCCTTTTTCTGCAGTTTCGTCTACTACTCGGGTGATACCAACATCGATAATGACCGCGTCGTCTTTAATCATTTCGGCTTTGAGGTAATTGGGAACGCCAAGCGCTGTGATGATGATATCGGCTTGTGAGGTAATTTGGTTGATGTTTTTGGTATGACTGTGTGTGAGCGTTACGGTTGAATTTCCGGGGAAACCTTTTCGTCCCATAAGTATACTCATTGGGCGACCTACGATGTGGCTGCGACCAATAACTACAGTGTGTTTTCCTTCAGTATCGACGTTGTAGCGTTCTAATAATTCAAGTATTCCGAATGGTGTTGCGGGAATAAACGTACTCATATCGAGCGCCATTTTTCCGAAGTTTTCGGGGTGGAAACCATCTACGTCTTTACTAGGATCAATTGACATAATGATGTGTTGGGTATCGATTTGTTTGGGTAACGGAAGTTGCACGATAAAGCCATCAATGTCATCGTTTTGGTTCAACTCTTTGATTTTTTTCAACAACTCGGTTTCCGAAGTGGTATTGGGCATCCGAATCAAAGTAGATTCAAAACCTACGCGTTCGCACGCTTTCACTTTACTCCCAACATAAGTCAAACTCGCGCCGTCATTTCCGACAATAATGGCAGCTAAATGAGGTACTTTTTCACCGTTGTCACGCATTTTCTGAACTTCGGCGGCGATTTCGTTTTTGATGTCTTCCGATACTTTTTTTCCGTCTAAAATAGTCATTGTTGTAGTGTTGTTGTTTTGTTAGTAACGAACCTGCCTATCAGCAGACAGGTTCACGAATTAAAAATCAGCAAATTCATAAAAATATTTCGAATAAAAAAGACGCGATGAATCGCGTCTGTTACTTATCTCATTCCTTTCATGCCGCCCATCATTTTCATCATGTTCTTTCCTCCTGGACCTTGCATCATTTTCATCATTTTGCTCATTTGATCGAATTGCTTCATCAACTGATTTACTTCTTCTATTTTTCGTCCCGCGCCTTTTGCAATTCGGGTTTTTCTTTTTAAGTCGATGATGGACGGTTTGCTGCGTTCTTTTGGTGTCATTGAATGGATGATGGCTTCCACGTGTTTGAACGCATCATCTTCAATTTCAACGTCTTTCAGTGCTTTTCCGGCACCTGGAATCATTCCGACTAAGTCTTTCATGCTTCCCATTTTTTTGATTTGCTGAATTTGCGCAAGGAAATCGTCGAAACCAAATTCATTTTTAGCAATTTTCTTTTGCAATTTGCGCGCTTCTTCTTCGTCGTATTGTTCTTGTGCACGTTCTACCAAGGAAACGACATCTCCCATTCCGAGAATTCGGTCGGCCATACGCGATGGATAGAAGACGTCAATCGCATCCATTTTCTCGCCTGTTCCAATGAATTTAATCGGTTTATCTACAACCGATTTAATCGAAATGGCAGCTCCACCGCGGGTGTCACCGTCTAATTTGGTTAAAATTACTCCGTCGAAATTTAAACGGTCGTTGAAGGCTTTTGCGGTATTCACGGCATCTTGACCGGTCATCGAATCAACAACAAATAAAGTTTCTTGCGGTTGAATCGCTTTGTGAACATTAGCAATTTCGGTCATCATTTCTTCATCAACAGCCAAACGACCCGCAGTATCGACAATGACTACATTGAATCCGTTTGCTTTTGCATACGCAATTGCCTTTAATGAAATGTCAACTGGATTCTTGTTTTCCGGTTCAGAATACACCTCTACTCCAACCTGTTCTCCAACCACATGCAACTGATTAATTGCTGCTGGACGGTAGATATCACAAGCAACCAACAAAGGTTTTTTGTTCTTTTTAGTTTTAAGATAATTGGCTAATTTTCCAGAGAAAGTCGTTTTACCCGAACCTTGTAAACCCGACATTAAAATAACGGTTGGGTTTCCTGATAAATTAATTCCGGCTGCATCGCCACCCATCAATTCGGTCAATTCGTCTTTAACCAATTTAACCAACAACTGTCCTGGTTCTAATGTAGTCAAAACATTTTGACCCATTGCTTTTTCTTTTACTTTAGTCGTAAAATCTTTGGCAATTTTAAAGTTAACATCGGCATCGAGTAAGGCACGACGCACTTCTTTGAGTGTTTCCGCTACGTTTACTTCGGTGATTTTTCCGTGTCCTTTTAAGATGTGGAACGCTTTATCTAATTTATCGCTTAAATTATTAAACATGTTCAGATTTTTTTTGAGCCACAAAGATAACTTAAAGTTCTAAAAATTTCAAATAATACTCCATTGAAAAAAAATAGGTAGGGTAAAACAAAAGTGATTTGTTTTATATCCAAATTATAAAACTTCAAAAAAATATTTATTATGAAAAACAAAGTAATTCTATTAGGACTTTTTTGCCTGACTTTGGCAAGCACATCGTGTAGTAAAGATGAGGCACCGACACGCGATAACTTTACTATTTTAGCTCGATCAAACTACAACGCTACTAATCGCTTTACCGCATCAAATGCGAATGCTACAGTGGTGCTGACATCTTTTAAAATTAACATCAAGGAAATTGAGTTTGATATGGATGATGATTTTTCTTCGGGTGACGGATTTTACGGGGATGACGACGACATTGAATTGAGAGGTCCGTTTGAATTGAACCTACTCAATGGAACTACCGAAATTACTTCCTTAAACATTCCAAATGGAATTTATGAAGAAGTGGAGTTTAAAATGGCAAAAAATCGTACCACGGGAAGTGCTATGTACAATAAGTCTATTGAAATTAGTGGTACTATTAATGGAACTCCATTTGTGTTTTGGCATGATGTGGAAGAAGACTTTGAAATTGATTACGAAGACACTAACCTATGCTTATAGTGATAACGATTATACGTTTGATGATTTTTCGCCTTCTACATTTCCGAATAATTTTGAAAACAAACACCAAGTCAACACGGGTGTTATCTACGATTACAAGCAACTAAAATTGGCTTTGGGTGCGCGATGGTTTACCGGAAAACCAACTACTTTACCATTGAACAACACTATTGCTGATAATCAAATTGTTTACGCCGAACCCAATTCATCCAATCTAGATGCTTATTTTCAGGTAAACTTTTCTGCGGGCTACACGATTGAAGTCACGCCAAAATCAAAACTACAAATGGGTGCATCGGTACAGAATATTTTTAATACTAAAAACACCATCAATCAGTTTTTCAGAATTAATCCTAACACCTCAACCATCGAAAAAGTAAATACATTTGCTCTAGACTTCACTCCAAATGCATTTGTACGGTATACTTTTTAATTTTTTTCTTGCATTAGCGAAGTTTTATCCAAGGTTTGTTCTAAACTTCGTACTTCGTATATCGTACTTCCCACTTCACTTTACATTCGTTCCGGAACTTCAATGCCGAGTAATCCAAATGCCAGTTGAATCGTATCGGCTACTTTTTTGGAAAGTTGAACGCGGAACACTTTGGTATCGTGCTGTTCTTCTCCTAAAATAGAAACATTTTGGTAGAACGAGTTGAATTCTTTGACCAATTCATAGGTGTAATTCGCTACTAAAGCCGGACTATGGTTTTTGGCCGCATCCTGAATTACCTCGGGGAATAACTGAATTTGTTTGATAAGTTCTTTTTCTTTAGGATGTAACGCCTCGATTATGCTCGATGTGACCAAATCAAAATTAGCTTTTCGCAAAATCGACTGAATACGAGCGTAGGTATATTGAATAAACGGACCTGTATTTCCGTTAAAGTCGACCGATTCTTCAGGGTTGAACATCATTTGTTTTTTAGGATCAACCTTTAACATATAATACTTCAACGCACCCAAACCGATGGTTTTGAATAATTTGGCTTTTTCATCGGCTGAATAACCTTCTAATTTTCCTAATTCTTCAGAAATAGTTTGTGCAGTTGTAGTCATTTCTTCCATCAAATCATCGGCATCTACAACCGTTCCTTCACGGGATTTCATTTTTCCGGAAGGCAACTCCACCATTCCGTACGACAAGTGATACAGACTTTCTGCCCAATCAAAGCCGAGTTTTTTCAGAATCAAAAACAACACTTTAAAATGGTAATCTTGCTCATTTCCAACGGTGTAAACCATTCCGCCTACATCGGGGAAATCTTTTACACGCTGAATCGCGGTTCCGATGTCTTGCGTCATGTAGACTGCCGTTCCATCCGAACGCAATACAATTTTACGGTCCAAACCATCGGGAGTTAAGTCAATCCACACCGAACCATCGGGATCTTTATCGAAAATGCCTTTTTCTAATCCGAATTGCACGACTTCTTTTCCTAATAAATAGGTATTGGATTCGTAATAATTTTTATCAAAATCAACTCCTAAATTAGTATACGTTTGAGCGAAACCATCGTACACCCATTGGTTCATGGTTTTCCAAAGTTCGATGACTTCAGGTTTTCCTGCTTCCCAATCGAGTAACATTTGCTGTGCTTCAATAATACTTGGCGCTAGCTTTTTGGCTTCATCTTCTGTTTTACCATTTGCCATCAAATCACTGATTTCAGCTTTGTACAATTTGTCGAACTGTACATAAAAATTCCCGACCAACTTATCGCCTTTTAATCCAGAAGATTGCGGAGTTTGTCCGTTTCCGAATTTTTGCCACGCCAACATCGATTTACAAATGTGAATGCCACGATCGTTGATGATTTGCGTTTTATATACTTTTTTGCCCGAAGCCTTGATGATTTCGGCTACCGAAAATCCTAATAAATTGTTTCGAATGTGTCCGAGATGCAATGGTTTATTAGTATTTGGAGAAGAATATTCGACCATTACTGCTTTTTCGTTTTCCTTCACTTTTACAAAACCAAAGTTGGTTTCCGATTGAATCTGGCTGAAGAATTTCACATAATATGCATCCGAAATCACGATGTTTAAAAATCCGGCTACCACATTAAATTTCTCTACTTCAGCAACATGCTCGACCAAATAGGTTCCGATTTTCGTTCCGATTTCAACTGGATTGCCTTTGATGACCTTCAAAAGAGGAAAAATAACAACCGTTACATCACCTTCAAAATCTTTCCTAGTAGACTGAAATTCAATCTTCTCCATTGAAACTTCAAACAATTCGCTAATTGCTTTTTTGATACTTGGTTCTAAGAGGTGAACTAATGACATGGTGTATGTATTTTGAGGTTGCAAAGATAGAATTATTCTAAAAAAAATCGTTCTAAAAACATCATTAAAAGTAGTGATAGTCAGTCCGATGTAGTCATGAAATCAAAAATCAACATTTAACCTAATTAAATTTGTAAGTATTTACTTTATATTGACAACACAAGATGTATTTAATCGATTTTATTTGTTGCTTTATCGATGTTTTATATAGATTTACATTCAAAATAAACAAATTTATGAAAAAGATTGTAACCCTAATTTCTTTTTTATCTTGTCTTCACGTATTCTCACAGGCGATAAACGTTAATGTGACTTCGCATACAGTTCCGCAACTAGTTAACGACGTGCTTATTAGTAGTTCCTGTACCAACGCGACCAACATCAACTGGCGGACAGGAACTAACTTTGGATCAACCAACGGAATAGGATATTTTCAGAATACCAATCCGAATTTCCCGATGCAAAGTGGAGTGATCTTAACGACTGGAAATGCGATGAACGCTCCCGGTCCGAATTTGACCATGTTAAACGACGGAACAGCAGCATGGACAGGCGATGCCCAATTAGAATCAATTTTGGCTGCATCTGGAATAACCATGAATTCGGTTAACGCGACCGTTTTAGAATTTGATTTCGTACCACTTTCTTCTTATTTCGATTTCGACTTTTTATTTGCTTCGGAAGAATATGGCAATTTTCAGTGTCAGTTTTCAGATGCTTTTGCCTTTTTATTGACGAATCTAAATACGGGTGTGACGACCAACTTGGCTGTCGTTCCAGGTACAACAAGTCCAATTTCAGTAGTAACCATACGTGATTTCCTATTCAATTCGACATGTAATTCAGTAAATCCTCAATATTTTGGCTCCTTCAACGGAGGTTCTAATGTGGCATCTTCGGCCACCAATTATAACGGTCAAACGGTATTGATGAATGCATCTTCGACTTTAACACCAAATGTTCCGTATCGAATTAAATTGGTTATCGCAGATCGTGGTGATTCAGAATCAGATTCTGCTATTTTTCTATCATCCAATAGTTTCAACATTGGGCAAGAAGTCTTAGGCGATAATTTGACTGTCTCTAATAACTCAGCCTTATGCTCTGGAGAAAATCAAACGCTTAATTCGTCATTAGATCCAGCTTTATACACTTTTATATGGAAAAAAGACGGTGTGATTTTAGCAGGTGAAAATGGTCCAACGTTAGTAGTCTCTCAACCTGGAATGTATGAACTTTTGTATTCGAATATTGTTCTATCGTGCCAAAATATTTCCGATACAATTTTGGTAGAATTCTATCCTGATTTTGTAACACCGCAGCCTAATAACTTATACAAGTGCAATATAAATGCTGCGTCCTATACGTACAACTTGGCACTTAATACGCCTGTCGTTACTGCTGGCACTCCAACTGGATCTACAGTAGCCTATTTTGCAACTGCTTTAGATGCGGAAAATAATACAAATCCATTACCAACTAGCTATACTTCGGCGGGGAATCAAACGATCTATGTGAGAATCACAAATGGGGAAACCGGTTGTCATACAGTAAAATCATTCGAATTACTTTTAGCTACTCCACCGGCAGCAGGACAAGCGCTTACTTTTTACCGTTGCTCAAGCAACTCGCAGCCTGGTCTAAATTGGTTTAATTTGGCAAGTATGGTTGAAGGAATATTAAACGGTCAATCGGCAAGTATTTATGCAGTAAAATATTATTTAAATCAAGCCAACGCTCAAAATGGAATAAACGCTTATACAAATCCAAATTATTTTACCGGAAATACAACAATTTATGCGTCGGTTACCTTGATATCTGACCCAAGTTGTTCGAGTATAGTTCCGATTAATTTGATTGTAAACCCGCTTCCACTTGTAGATGATCTAGAAGACGTAATTACTTGTGATAGCTATACCTTACCTGTGTTAACTAATGGAAATTATTTTACAGAACCCGGCGGACAAGGAACTCCACTTTTTGCGGGCGATATAATTACGGTAACTCAAACTATTTACATTTACAATATTAATACTACTACTCCACCTTGTATTGCTCAATCCAATTTTACCGTGACAATTATAGATCCCTTGGAATTGGACATGAGTACAAAAGAAGTTTGTGATAATTATGTTTTACCTTCGTTACCTTATGGACAATATTTCACCCAAGCAGGCGGACTAGGAACCGAACTATTTGCTGGAGCAGTTATTTCTAGCAATCAGACTATCTATTTTTATTTTGTTTCGATTGTTCCTCCTTTTTGTGTCTTGGATTTATCTTTTGATGTTATCATTACTAATTCACCAGCAGTACCAAATTTACCAAACGTATTTGATTGTGTTTCTTATACCTTACCGCCATTAACTTCTGGGAAATATTACAGTGCTCCTGGTGGTCCAAACGGTGCGGGAATTGAATTACTTTCGGGAACGGCGCTCACGTCAACACAAACAGTATACATTTATGCCATTAACGGACAATGTTCTGTTCAATTATCTTTTGAAGTAATCATAGGATTAGATTTTCCACAAGATGTTACCGAATGTGTTGGTTTTACTCTACCGCCATTACCTGTTGGGAATTACTATACTGCGCCTATTGGCGGCGGAACAATGATACCTGCTGGAACGTTTATCACATCTACTAAAAATATTTATGTGTATGCAATCACATCTTCACAACCCAATTGCACGGACAACTATTCCTTTACGGTTACTATTGTTTTACCACAAATTGTGACGCCAAATGATTTAGATAGTTGTGTTAGTTACGTTCTGCCTCCGTTAGCAGCAGGAAATTATTATACAGGTTCAATGGGAACCGGAACTTTATTGCAACCTGGCCATGAAGTATCTACTTCGCAAACTCTTTATGTATTTGTCGACAACGGGAATGGTTGTCAAAATGAAGCACCGATCAATATAACGGTTTTTCCGGCGCCAATCATTGATTCACGCCCTGATCAAACGCCTTGTAATTCCTATACATTAACAAGTTTGAGCAATGGAAGTTATTATACAGGTCCTAATGGGACGGGAACTTTACTCACTGGTGGAGATGTAATTACATCTTCGCAAACCATTTATATTTATGGAACAAATGCTAATGGTTGTTTTGCTCAAAATAGTTTTTATATCGATGTATTTATTTTAACTGCAGACGCTATTGCAGACGTTACCGCTTGTGATAGTTTTGTGTTACCTGCTTTATCAGTAGATAATCACTACTATACTCAAAGTGGCGGACCACTTGGCGGCGGAACCGAGCTATTTGCTGGAACACCTATTACGACTTCGCAAACTATTTTTGTCTATGTTGAATCGTCCGAACGCATCAATTGTTTTGATGAAAGCAGTTTTACGGTTACTATAATTCCAACTCCGTTTATTGCGGCCATAACGAATGTACAAACTTGTAACACTTATATTTTGCCTGTTTTAAGTGTAGGAAATTATTTTACTCAACCTGGAGGAACTGGCAACCAGTTGAATGCTGGGGACGAAATTACGACGAACCAAACCATTTATGTATATGCAGAAACGGGGACAACTCCGAATTGCTCGGACGAAAAATCGTTTACCGTTACCCTTTTCAACGTTGATGCGATAGCCGATGTTACTAC
This sequence comes from uncultured Bacteroidota bacterium, assembly GCA_903902795.1. Taxonomy (GTDB): domain Bacteria; phylum Bacteroidota; class Bacteroidia; order Flavobacteriales; family Flavobacteriaceae; genus Flavobacterium. The sequence goes on along the minus strand of CAIUWH010000034.1, from coordinate 17,215 downwards.
GTGTGAAAGTTATGTTTTACCGGCTTTAACCATTGGAAACTATTTTAACGGTCCAAATGGAACCGGTGGAATGATCAGTCAGGGAAGTACAGTTTCGACTACCAAAACCATCTATGTTTTTGCTTTTTCAGGATATACTCCAAATTGTTCGGATGAAACGTCTTTTGTGGTGACTATCATCGATACACCAACCGTAAATCCGGTGCCACTCTCGTTAAGAACATTTTGTGATGAAGACGGCATCAATGATGGGGTTACCTCAATTGATCTAACGACACTTACTGCAAGTGTTTTAGGAACGCAAACTGGAAGTGAATTTACGGTATCTTATTTTGAAACTTTTGCTAATGCCACATCCAATTTGAATGCCGTTACCACTACACTACTGACAACAATCTATGCCAAAGTAGTAAATTCGCTTGCAGGAAGTTGCGACGATATCAAGCCGATTACATTCATCATTCACCAAATACCGGAAACGAATCCACAAGATGGTATTGTCTGTATTGATAGTGAGACAGGTAATTTGCTCAACCCGTATACCATTTCAAGCGGACTATCAGCATCTACTCATACTTTTGAATGGTTTGATTCTAATGGCTTAATTGTCGGCACTGGTGCAAATTACACAGCCATTTTACCCGGTACCTATAGTGTTTTGGCAACAAGTCTAAGCACGGGTTGTACCTCAGAAGAACAAACTGCAATCGTTTCGGTTTCAGAACCAGCCGCAGTAGCGTATACGGTCAGTGAAGATTTCTCTCTGAACCAAACCGTAACCGTTATTGCAACAGGAACAGGTGGCGATTATGAATATCAATTAGGAGATGGACCATTTCAAGATAGTCCAATTTTTGAAAACGTTCCATCTGGAATTCATTTGATTACAGTGCGTGATAAAAATGGTTGCGGAATTACAACGGCGCAGGCATTAATTGTCAACTATCCAAAATATTTTACACCTAATGGCGACGGAATTAACGATACGTGGAATATAGTCGACTTGCGAAGACAAAGCGAAGCTGTCATTCATATTTTTGACCGTTACGGAATATTACTTAAACAAATTTATCCTTCTGGATCGGGTTGGGATGGAACCTACAACGGACAAATGGTTACGTCCGATGATTATTGGTTTACGATTTCCTACAGTAAAAACAATGATCCAAAAGAATTTAAAGCCCATTTCTCTTTAAAACGATAAACACAAAAATACGCCCCAAATTTGCCTTTTATATAAACGAAAAACTCCTGAATTAATTTCCAGGAGTTTTTCAATTTTATAAAATAGTTCCTTCTATACTACCATCTAATTATAGCACTTGCCCAGGTAAATCCACTACCAAAAGCAGCCAAAACAATTAGGTCGCCTTCTTTGATTTTTCCCTTTTCCCAGGCTTCAGTTAGTGCAATTGGTATGGATGCAGCTGTCGTATTGCCGTACCTTTGAATGTTGTTGTATACTTGATCATCCGTTAAATCGAATTTCTTTTGTATGAACTGCGAAATACGTAAATTCGCTTGATGCGGAATAAGCATCGATACATCAGATACGTGTAAATTATTCGCTTCCAAACCTTCATTGATTACCTCTGCAAAACGAACCACTGCATTTTTGAACACAAACTGTCCGTTCATATAAGGATAATAACTTTCATCATCGGGATTATCCTCAGCAATTATATCAGTAATCCATCTTTTACCCATTCCTGGAGCAATTAGAACTAACTCCTCGGCATGTTGACCCTCTGAATGCAAGTGTGTAGATAAAATTCCTTTTTTTAAATCCTCTTCTCTTGAAAGCACGGCAGCTCCAGCACCATCACCAAAAATAACGGAAACACCTCTGCCTCTATCCGTAAAGTCTAATCCTGTAGAATGAACTTCCGATCCGATTACCAGAATATTTTTATACATTCCGGTCTTTATGTATTGATCAGCGATCGAAATAGCATAAACAAAACCGGAACATTGATTACGAACATCAAGTGCACCCACCGTTTTTATTCCTAAATCTCTCTGTACTAAAACACCTGGACCTGGAAAATAATAATCAGGACTTAACGTAGCAAAAATGATAAAATCGATATCATCTTTATCAATTTTAGAGCGTTCAATTGCAATTTTAGCTGCCTTTACACCCATTGACGTTGTAGTATCTTCCCCTCTTATAATGTGACGACGTTCTTTGATTCCGGTTCGCTCCTGAATCCACTCATCATTAGTGTCCATTATTTTAGACAAATCGTCATTAGTAACCACATTTTCAGGAACATAAAATCCCAATCCTGATATTTTCGAATGAAACATATTTTATATAATTAATAAAATTAGTACTGCAAATTTAATCATTTGTTAAAAAACACCTATTTAAAAAGTATAAATATAACGAATCGTAAATTACTGATTGTACTATTTGCATAAAAAAACCAGTCTATTTCTAAACTGGTTGTATTGAAATGGTTCAATTAGGCCGTTTGATCTTCCACGGTAGCATCGGGTGCATTATTGGTTACCGATGCAATTCCGTTGTCGCGTGATGATGCACTTTCGTACATTTCACTGGTTCCAATAATTTGTCCGTTTCCCGCTTTTAAGTTAAAATAATACTTTCCGTTTTTAGACTCTAAACGGTCATAACGACCATCTTCTTGCGAATTTTTTCGAACCGATTCGATGCCGTTTTCGCAAGCCGCTTTTGTAGTGTATCCTTCACTGCCTAAAATTTCTTGTCCGTTTCCTGCTTTCAAACTGAATTGAAATTCTCCGTTTTTTCTTGTTGTAATTACAAATTTTCCCATTGTTTAATACCTTTTAAATAATTAATTTTAGTTTTAGTTTACAATTAAATGTAGTAATTTTTATATGACTGAAAAAAAGTTCTTACTAAAAATTAAATTAATTTTAACGAAACATGCAATTCACTTGTAACTGGAATCCATTAACTTCGACTTATCTTTAGTAAAAACACAACATTATGAAAAAACAACTATTTATTTCACTTTTCTTCTTCGGTTTCGGATGGAACATTCAAGCACAAGAAAATGTAACGTACCAAAAACCATCCGCTGAAATTTTAGCGCTTGCCGACTATGAAAGAGCGCCTTCTGTAAGTATGGACACGAAGAAAGAATACATGTTATTGAGTTACCGTAACACCTATAAAACGTTAGACGATTTAAATCAGGAAGACATGCGCTTGGGCGGTTTACGGATCAATCCGATTACCAATATTTCCAGTACTGTGACGTACATCAATAATTTAAAGTTGAGAAAAGTTGCAGAAAAAGAAGAAAAACAAGTAAGCGGATTGCCTGAAAATGCCTTGATTACCAATGTGTCATGGTCGCCTAATGAGAAAAAAATTGCCTTTACCAACACTACAAAATCGGGTGTTGAATTATGGGTTGTTGACGTAGTTACAGCTGTCGCCACGAAAATAACTGCCGATAATTTGAATGCCAATTTAGGCAGTCCGTTTAATTGGATGAAAGACAACGAAACCTTATTGGTGAAGGTGTTGCCCAAAAATAGACCTGCCTTAATCGATGTCAAAAGAGAATTACCCAATGGTCCAACGGTTTCGGTAAGCGACGGATCGAAATCGCAAAATAGAACCTATCAAGATTTACTGAAAAACAAAACCGACGAAGCTAATTTTGATGCTTTGATTACTTCTGAATTATATACTGTAACTCTTTCTGGCACGATGAAGTTATTCAAATCGGCTGCTATTTATGCCGGAGAAAGTTTCTCTCCAGATGGCACCTATTTAATGTTGACCACCATACAAAAACCGTACTCGTATATAGTTCCGTTAAGTCGTTTTCCTCAAAAAACAATCGTTTACGACCTCAAAGGAAACGAAATCAAACAGGTGAACGACGTTCCTTTGAATGAAATTATGCCCAAAGGTTTTTCATCGGTTCGTACTGGAAAAAGAAGCATGAGCTGGAGAGCCGATGCGGCAGCAACTTTATCCTATGTTGTAGCACTAGACGAAGGAGATCAATCGAAAAAAGTAGATTTTAGAGATGAGGTTTTCTTATGGAATGCGCCTTTTACAGGCGAACCCACGTCGATTTTAAAAACCCAACAACGTTTTGGCGGAATCCTTTGGGGAAATGAGAAGATAGCCATTGCGACTGATAGTTGGTACGATACGAGAAATACCAAAACCTATTTATTCAATCCGTCTAATCCGAATCAAGCTCCTAAGGTAATTTCGGATCGTAATTCACAAGACATTTATTCAGATCCCGGAAATTTTGAAACAAAAAAGAATCAGTATGGGCGCTTTGTAATTGCCATCGAAAACAATACTGCGTACTTAATTGGCGACGGACACACCAAAGAAGGTCAGTTTCCCTTTATCGACGAGCTTAATTTTGAAACCTTAAAAACCAAACGTTTGTATACATCTACCTTTAAAGACAAAAAGGAAGATTTGTTATCAATTGAAGATTTTAAAAAAGGAGATGTGTTAGTTATGATTCAGTCGAAAAATGAGTTTCCAAATTATTACATGAGAAACATCAAATCGAAGAATAAGTTGACACAAATAACTGACTTCAAGAATCCGTTTGAAAGCATTAAAAACGTCTATAAAGAAGTAATTAAATATAAAAGAAAAGACGGCGTTGAATTATCGGGAACACTTTATTTACCTGTAGGTTATGACCGAACCAAAAAAGAAAAATTACCTTTGTTGATTTGGGCGTATCCAGCAGAATACAAAGACAAGAATTCGGCAGGACAAAATGATAAAAATCCTAATGATTTTACTTTTCCGAACTACGGTTCCTTTGTATATTGGGTAACCAAAGGCTATGCGGTTCTGGATGATGCGGCTTTTCCGATTATCGGAGAAGGCACTACCGAGCCCAACGACACGTTCATTCCGCAACTCGTTTCCAACGCTGAAGCAGCGATAGATGCGGTGGACCAATTGGGTTACATCAATAGAAAAAAAGTCGCGATTGGCGGACATTCATACGGCGCGTTTATGACAGCCAATTTGTTGTCACATTCCAATTTATTTGCATGCGGAATTGCAAGAAGCGGTGCATATAATAGGACGCTGACGCCATTCGGATTTCAAAGTGAACAGCGCAACTACTGGGACGTTCCCGAGATTTACAATGGGATGTCGCCTTTTATGAATGCTGATAAAATGAAAACTCCTTTATTATTAACTCATGGTGAAGCCGATAACAATCCAGGGACATTTACTTTACAAACCGAGCGCTATTTTCAAGCCTTGAAAAACTTGGGTGCGCCGGTGCGAATGGTGATATTACCAAAAGAATCACATGGTTATGCTGCAAAAGAGAACATTATGCACTTGTTGTGGGAACAAGAACAATTTTTGGAGAAATATCTTAAATAATAGAGAATAGAATATAGAGAATAGAGAATAGACTTCTGATTAATTTTGGGAGTCTATTTTTTTTAGGTAAACTTCGGATGATTTTGGGACATCAACTTCACTCTCAAAAAAAAGGGTTTGTTTATTATAATTGGCTTCAATTAAATAATGGTTTCCTCTGAAATAAGAATTTTCGACAATAACTTTTATCGCAGCATGATTTACTACCTTCAATTGATGCGGATAAATTAAGTGTGTTTTGCCATTAATATCTAGTGCATTCACATCGCCAAAAAGAGAAGCCACATAATTATTTTTTGGATGTTGGAAAATGTACTTGGGTGTTCCTTTTGCAACGATTGTGCCTTCCTGTAAAACAATCACTTCATCTGCAAACGATAGTACGTCGGTACTGTCATGGGTGGCAACTATACACGTAATTTGTTTTTCTTTTAGATACGAAAACAGTTTTCTTCTGAGGCTGTTTTTTCTAAAATTATCGATATGGCTGAACGGTTCATCGAGAAGCAGTAATTCGGGTTCTAAAGCCAAAACACGAGCAATGGCAACACGTTGCATTTGACCACCACTTAATGATTTTGCTTTGACTGAAGCGAATTCCGACATTTCAACCAATTCTAATAATTCCAAAACTCGACTTTTTTTCTTCTCAGGATAGAGATTAGAAAGGTATTTCCCCACGTTTTCGGCTACGGTAATAAAAGGCATCAAATCGAAATCTTGAGCCAAATATTTCATAGAATCCACACCCGGAATTAAGTTAAATTTCGGCCCGAGGACTTCAACATCATTCCAATAAATTTGTCCTTCATCCAAATCATACAATCCGTAAATTAATTGCAGCAACGTACTTTTTCCGCAACCGCTTTCGCCAATTACGGCTAAGTTACATCCTGATTGGACATCAAAACTAACGCGATGGATGATTGTTTTTTTAGTATACGAAAAGTCGATGTTCTTAACTGCAAGCATGATAAAAAAGTTAGTACAAAAGTGGCTATTAATTATTAGATTTCAAAAGACTTTTTCAGACATTAGTTTTTATATAGTAAATATCTGGTGTATTTAATAAAGTCTTAGACTATGAACAAAAATGAACCTACTACCAACTTAAATCACTTGTCGTCTTTTGACTACATAAATAGCCTAGTTGTCATTCGTTTTTATTATGAAAATGTTACTTGAACGATATTATTTGTATTTGAACGATAAAAAGAAATTAAGACACTTATAGTGCTTAAATTTATACTATAAAACGATAGCAACATAAAACAAAGCGTATGAAAAAGAGTTACTTACAACTGATTTTGTTGATTTTAAGCATCAACAGCATGACTGCTCAAGTCGGTATTGGAGCTACCAATCCAAATGCACAATTAGACATTCGTTCGAGTAATCAAGCTACTCCTGCCAATAATGACGGGGTTTTGATTCCTAAAGTAGATGCTTTTTCGGCAACAAATCCAACCGCTGCACAACAAGGGATGTTGGTCTATTTGACCACTGCGACAACTTTTTTAGCTACTGCACGTCAACCCGGGTTTTATTACTGGAATAATCCAACAAATGATTGGATAGGGATTTCCTCTTCTGCCAATGGAGACCATGATTGGTATGAAGAAGGCACAACCACAGCTCCCAATGCCATCACAGATGATATGTTTCATACGGGTAATGTGGCAATTGGAAAAAATACTGCAGATTATCCTTTAGAAGTAAGCTCCTCAGCATTTTCTAGAGGCATTGTAAATACATTTTCAACATCGACGACCAACGGGACTCCGAAGTATAGTTTACATAATTTAGTTACCTCCACGCAAGACGACTTAACAAATGGAATAAGAACCGAAATAACAAACACTGGAGATGGCACCACCTATGCAAACTACAATTCCGTAACCAAATCAGGAGGAAATTCTTACTTGTATGGATCAGCAAATGTTTTATTTGGAAATTCATCAGGTTTCCAATACGGGAATTACAACCAAATTACCAATGCTGGCGATGCACTTCAATATGGTACACTTAACACCTTATCTAATAATGGTAACGGCATAAAAGCTGGTAATCACAACTTTATTTCAAGCGATGGGTCGGGAATACATTACGGGAGTTCCAGTACGCTTAGTGGAGCAGGCACAGGAGATAAATATGGACAAAGTAATACTATCAGTGGATCTGGAAATGGAGATCATTTAGGAATATTCAATATCTTGACAGGGAACGGAATTGGAGCCAAAATAGGTGTGCGCTCACAAATTACTTCAACCAACACAGCAGGAATATATGGTGTAAACAACATCATTAATGGCGGTAGCTCAAGTATCAACTATGGTATCTACAGCACTTTATTCGGAACTAGTACCGGTGCTCAACATGGTTCATATACTGAAATCAGTAACTCATCAACTGGTATTCATTATGGAACGTTAAATCGTATCACTGGTGCTGGCAATGGTTTAAAATATGGAGTTAGAAACGAGCTTAGCGGAAACGGAAACCAAACAGGGAATTTTAATGTTCTTACTGGTACTGGAACTGGACTGCAAATCGGAACTTATAATGAAATAACAACGACTAACGCTTCTGCTCACACAGGTGTTCTTTCAACAATGTCGGGAACAGGTGTAGGCTTGAAAACAGGAATATATTCTTACATCTTACCAGTAGCTGGCGGTACTCACTATGGTGTCTATTCAGAAGTTTTGAAACCTGGCGCTACGAACTTTGCAGGATATTTTTTAGGAAATGTGGGCATTGGAACAACAGGAGGAAATACATATATCATGCCGCCATCAAGAGGTACAAATGGGCAAATCATGCAAACAAACGGGACAGGAGACGTAACTTGGCAAAATCCAGGTAGTATAGCATGGCTAACAAATGGTAATGCAGGAACTAATGGTGGAACTATTATAGCTGCTGGAACCAACTTCATCGGAACAACTGACAATCAAAATATTGACTTTAGAACTAACAACATTTATAGAGGCCGTTTCAGTAACCTAGGCGAATTCTTCGTGGGAACCTTAAGCACCGTTTTACCAGGTGATCTGATGAATGCTGTTGGGAATGCAACCTTTCCATGGGCAAGTAACGGGTACACTTCCTTTAATGGCGGCGGAGTATACGGACAAGTTACGGCGGGAACAACAGCTTTCGGTGCAGTTCAGGGCGAATACAATGGCACTGGAGCTACTGGTACCGGCATTAGAGGAATCTATCAAAGTGCTACGGCTGGGACTGGATTTAATGCACTAGCTACAGGTGTTACAGGAAATGCAACATCTACTGGAACTTATAAATTTGGAGTGTCTGGAAGTGGAGGATTAACTCCAAGATCAGGTGGTGTTATAGGTTATGATTTCGGTATTATCGGCGCATTAGGATACTATGCTTTTAGTAATATAGATTATTCGGTTTACGGATTTGGCCAAGCCTACTTTAATGGAATTGCAACGGGCCGTTTATCCAATCAACCTATGGAGAAAAACACTAATATCGGCTTAGGTATTTATGGTGGAGTGATGGGCGGATGGGTTCGCGGGATGAAATACGGGTTTCACACTAAAGGAGAAACCTATAGTTTGTATGTAGACGGAAACGGCTACACCAACAAGCCTCTTGCCTATTTAATCACAACGGATGGTGCGTCTAAAACCGCCAGTTATATGAGTACTTCGATGAAACCAGAAGTCACTGTAAATGGTAAAGTTACTCTTGAAAACGGAAAAATATTTGTTCCTTTTGATAAAGCATTCAGCCAAATCATCTCTAACATTGAAGACGTGATCATCACTGCATCTCCACAAGGAAAATCAAACGGAGTATACATCGACCAAATTACCAAAGAAGGGTTTTGGTTGTATGAAAATAATGACGGAACCTCCAATGTCAAAATCTCATGGATTGCCATCACCAAAATAAAAGGCGAAGAAAATCCGGAAGTTCCCAGTGATTTACTAGCGAACGACTTTGATAAAAAAATGGACGGTGTCATGTTTAATGAAAATAACACAGTTGATACTGCCCAAAGTTTGTGGTGGGATGGAAATGCTATCCGCTGGGATAGACCAACTAACGACAAAGTTGATACTGAAACGGAAAAACTCTCACGACCAAAAGAGGTCAAAAAATAAAATTAATTAAAAGCGGTATTCAAAAATGGATGCCGCTTTTTTTTTGAGCGCTTAAGCTTTTAGCAACATTATATGAATTCACAATAACGACCTGTCATGCTTTTTAAACTCAATCGACTTATTTTAATGACTTATAACCACTTATTCAAAATTAGCTCTTGGCAGCAACATTTATCAACTAATGCGAGCTGGCGCTGCTACTAGTATGAAATAGTACTAAGTAAAATACAATTGAACCGCCTTTTAATTGTTAGCGCTTACTAATACTGCGATAAACGTATAGAAAAGAATAAAATGCAAGCAAACAATAGAAGGATTTCTAAGTGCTTAAGCAATGTATCATTCCATACACCACTATTTAAACCAAATTAGTCAATCTAAACTACTACCGACTATTATGCGCAGCCAAATTAAATCTAAAAAAGGAATAAACTACTCAATCTTTGATTTACTATCATGTTATGACGATGCAATAATTCCATAAATAATTATCTTCATAATTATTAGTACTGCATTTTTAGTGTTATTTTTTTAATAAATAGGTAAATTTCAAGCAATCGGTAATCAAGCGGGTGAAAATGAAACCACTTCTAATAAATTATATATTACAAATTCTAATACTACTCCAATTACGTCATTAATATATGGCGAGTTTAGCCCAACGAGAATTCTAAGAACTAACAGTACTTTTCAAATTGGTGATCCAGCTGGAACAGGTTATGTATTTCCGGTGGCACGAGGTACAGCCAACCAATATTTAGCTAGTAATGCAAGTGGTGTTCTTTCATGGACTACACCAAATTCTACTTTATCAGTTATAAGAACAAATTTAGCGGCAAATCAATTATTAGGCACAGCGGGTTGGCAGATTGTTAACTTTTCGACAGTAGTTATTGACACAAATTCTGAATTTGCAGCGAATCGATTCACAGCAACACGAGCTGGAATTTATGAAATTAATGCGGGTTATCATACAGACGACCAAAGTAATGCTCAATTTTACTCAATCGGCGTATATGTAAATGGCGCTTTATATCAACAAACAACTCAAAATCATTCTAATTTAGGACCTGTTTCTAGAAATATTAACTGTGTTGTAAATTTAGCTGCTGGTGGGTTTGTTGAAATATTTGCAGAAAACTATCAAGCTACAGTAAACCTTGATGCATTTCCAGGAAAGACTTTCTTTGAAGTGAGACAAATCAGATAAAAAGATAAGCGTAATTGCAGTTTTCAATTGTACTTTTAGCAAAGAACACTTTTGAGATTGCTTTTTTTGCCACGAATTCACGAATTAAAAAATAGCAAAATAAATAGTAGTTCATCTGCGATGAATATTCGAATTGAATCAAATGCTTACGTTATAAAATTCGATAATTACTTCGTCTGTTCGCTATGCTGGAGTCGTGGCTGAAAAATATTTTTTTGCAACAAACTATTAGTTTTCACTTTAAAAAAACAGTGAAATTCAGTGTTTTTTTTATGTTTTTTTTGCCTTTGAATTGGAATATACGTGCCAAAAGTAACTAATCAAATGTACATCGGTTGCCCTAGCCCAGACCGAAGTGAAACGCTTTTTGCCAAAGCGATTGCGCTGTACTTGTTGGACTAAAGCGACCAACGGAAGCTCTTAGTACAACTTAGTACAACCAATTGATTTAAAAAAACGTGAAACAAAGGGCTGGATGAGCTTCTAAAACAAAACTTTTGGAAAAAGATAAGAGCGATGCATATAACACACATCGCTCTTCAACCTAACCAAAAAACAAAAAATTACTGTATATACTTTTCAAAAGATTTGGTGTGCACCCGTGCTTTTAAATCGTGCAATAAGTTATATAATCCAAAAAACGTTCTGTTGATGTAGAGAAAATGTTTGGAACCACGGTTGCCATTCATTTTTCGGAGTTGCGTATCTTTTGCAAATTCTTCTCCCATGGTAGCAATCTGACCAAAGAAATCATCGTTGGAAAAATCAAAGAAATCTCCGTGAAAAGGTTTGGTAAACAAACTTAGCAAATCGTGAAATAACTTCGTGAAATACTCGATTTCTTCTTTAGTATCATCACTTCTCAAAATTTCCAATTCGTATAACTTCTCGTTAAATAATTTTGGATTATCAATTATTTCGGGTTTTGCCAACTCAAAATACGGAACGTAAAATTCTTCCGGAACGTGTTTGATACAACCAAAATCGATGGCTACAAGCTTATTATCCTTATCAATTAAGAAATTTCCGGGATGTGGATCGGCATGTACTTGCTTCAAATGATGCATTTGGTACATATAAAAATCCCACAACGCTTGACCAATTAAGTCACCCGCTATACGATCGGTATTGTGTGCAGCAAATTCAGATAAATGTTCTCCTTCAATCCATTCCATGGTGAGAATTTTTTCCGAGGAAAGCTCTGGAAAATAGGCAGGAAAACGCAAATTATCAATGGCCGAACACCAATCGGAGACTTCCAAACTTTGCTTCAACTCCAATATATAGTCGGTTTCCTCCAATAATTTATCTTCAACTTCTTTAAAATATTTATCCGAATCTTTTCCTTTGATATTAAACATGCGAACGGCAAAAGGTTTTACAATTGCCAAATCAGAACTAATACTGTCGGCTACTCCGGGATACTGAATTTTAACAGCTAGAACTTTTCCGTCCAACGTAGCTTTATGGACTTGCCCAATACTCGCAGCATTAATGGCATCGGGAGTGAACGTGTCAAAAAGTTCTTCGGGGAATTTTCCAAGGTATTTTTTAAATGTTTTGCGAACCAATGGCGCGGATAAAGGCGGAACAGAAAACTGCGACAAAGAAAATTTGTCCACATATTGCTGTGGCATGATGCTTTTGTCCATACTCAGCATTTGCGCCACTTTGAGAGCGCTACCTTTAAGATTTTTTAAACCGTCGTAAATATCTTCAGCGTTACTTTCGTTGAGTTTGTCTTTGTTCAGCGACGGATTTACGATTTTCTCACCGTAGTAAGCCATATAGTTCCCGCCTACTTTAAATCCGGTTTTCACCAACTGACTGGCGCGTTCGATTTTTCCGGTCGGAATTTTATCTAATGTTTTCATAGCGTGTACGTAATCTGTTTCGAATTAATTCATTTTTTCTTTCCAAAGAAATTTACCTAAATCAAACAAACTTTCTAAAGGTTTAGTATCTAATAAATCGACTACCGTATTTACTGATTTTTCAATCAACACATCAGTTTTTTCAAATCCTTTCGACGTGTCATCCATCCAAAACTTCAATAAAAATAAAAACTGAACCCATGCGCCTTCTTGAAAAATAGGTTTCGAAACGCGTTTCAGTTTATCATTTCCTGTGTCATTCGACTCGATAATCGAAGCAATAAATGATTTAAAATGAGTTCTAAATAACTTTAACGTTTTGAGATTTTTTAGTCCGTCTTTATTTTCTTTTAACGAAAACAAAATATAACTTCTATTGAGCGTAAGTAATTCAAACAAAGAAAAATATAATGTCAGTAGTTTATTTTTATCTGAATACGTTTCATACGAGGCGTCGCTTTGAATAGTCGTTTGCACATTTTCAAAAAATGCGGCCCAAATTTCTTGCTTTAACGCATCAATTGAACCGAAGAACGTGTAAAAATCGGTTTCGTCAATTCCGTTATCCTTACAAAAAACAAATACATTTTTCGGTTCTTCATTTTTGCTAAGCACCTGATTCATATACAACGAAATAATCGATGCATCGTCTGCTATTTTCTTTTTTGTTCTGACTTTTTTTGCTGGTTCCATGTGGATGAATTTTTAACAAAGTTACAATTGAGTTGACATTTAAGTGTGTAAACTAACGCAAATGTTTTGTTAAATGTGTTTCAAAAAATATGAAAATAAAAAAAGCGCTCACTTTCGTGAACGCTTCTATATAAAGTAATTACAAATTAATTACCTGCTTCTTTTTTAGCATCTTCCACCATTTTTTCATTTGCTGTAATGGCAAATTCAACTCTTCTATTTTGACTTCTTCCTTCAGGTGTATCATTGGTAGCAATAGGATCAGCAATACCCATTCCAATCATTTTAAATCTTGACATATTCAAACCCTTAGACTCTAAGTACTTTTCTACAGAAATAGCTCTTTGTTCCGACAAGGTAAGGTTGTATTCTGGCTTACCAGTAATATCAGTATAACCATAAATCACAATATCTGTATCTGCATAGCTTTGAAAAACGGGAACCAATTTATCTAAATTTGCTTTTGCAGAAGCTGTTAAAGTTGATTTATTCGTGTCAAAACGCACTGCATTTTCGCCCAATACCAAGCGAATTCCTTCTCCAACACGTTCAACTTCTGCTCCAGGTAAAGCAGTTTGAATTTCTCTGGCTTGCTTATCCATTTTATTTCCAATTACACCACCTGCAACGCCACCAATTACACCACCGAGTACAGCGCCTAAAGCTCCGTTTCCGCCTTTACCTACATTGTTTCCAAGCACTGCTCCCAATACACCGCCGGCTACTGCGCCAATGGCAACGCCTTTCTGAGTATTATTTGAATTTTTTACTGCAGTACAACTTGTAAAAATAGTACTTATTGTAAATAGGGTTGCTAGCAAATAAACTATCGTATTTTTCATGTTTTTAATTTTTAATTAATTAGATTTTTGAAATTCATACACCACATCAACAAGCTTTCCGCCAACATTAATTTTATCAATTAATTGAAACGAATTTTCAGAAACGTTAGCCACTTTCAATACATAACCTTCTGTAACTTTTTTCGATTTAGTTTCATTGATTATTTTCATGACAAAATCTCCGTCTTTGTTGATGTACCATGTAATTGGAGAAGTAAAACTAGTGCAAGTGGAACTGTTTAAAGCCATGTTCCCTTTATTGTTATTCGGAATAAAATTCCACACACTTCCTACAAAACACTTAGAATCTGCAATATCAAAAGAGGTTACTTTAATATAGTCAGAACCTGGATAGGAAACATTCGAAACATTCCAATTACCTTTAATAACCGACGCCGCTTTGTAGTCAAGCTTGGTATTCACAACTGTTTGTTTTGGTTTACAACCCACAAATGCAATTGCAAAAACCAATAGAAGTAGCACTTTTTTCATAGTTTACTGTTTTAATTTTGATACAAATATACTTACTATTTACAATTACTTATTTATAGAATACTAAATTTTCATTATAGAATTACGACTACGTCATTTTGTCACTTTTATTTTTTTGGTACTGAATTTGACTTACCACTTCCAAATTGTTTAACTTAAACGTTCAAAATATGTCAACAGGAAAAATTAATGTTTCAGTAGAAAACATTTTCCCTTTAATTAAAAAATTTCTATACAGCGATCACGAAATCTTTCTTCGTGAATTGGTTTCCAACGCTACAGATGCCACCCTAAAACTAAAACATCTAACCAGTATTGGTGAAGCCAATGTTGAATATGGCAATCCAATTATCGAAGTAAAAATCGATAAAGAAAGTAAAAAACTACACATCATCGATCAAGGACTCGGCATGACAGCGGATGAAGTTGAAAAATACATCAACCAAATTGCGTTTTCAGGAGCCGAAGAGTTTCTTGAAAAGTACAAAGACACTTCTAAAGACTCAGGAATTATCGGACATTTTGGTCTTGGATTCTACTCTGCTTTCATGGTTGCTGAAAAAGTGGAAATCATCACCAAATCATTTAAAGATGAACCAGCAGCTCACTGGACATGCGATGGTAGTCCAGATTTCACCCTTGAACCTTCCGATAAAACTGAACGCGGAACAGAAATTATTCTGCATATTGCCGAAGATTCATTAGAATTTTTAGAAGAGTTTAAAATACGTGAATTGTTGTCTAAATACAATAAATTCATGCCGATTCCGATTAAATTCGGGACCAAACAAGAAGCGCTTCCAAAGGCCGAAGATGCGCCTGAAGACTACAAAACCGAGTACATTGAAGTTGATAACATCATTAACAATCCCAATCCGGCTTGGACTAAACAGCCGGTTGATTTGTCGGATGATGATTATAAAAATTTCTACCGGGAATTATACCCAATGCAGTTTGAAGAGCCGTTGTTCAACATCCATTTAAACGTTGACTATCCGTTCAATTTAACCGGAATTTTGTATTTCCCAAAAATGTCATCAGACCTGCAACTACAAAAAGATAAAATCCAATTGTACCAAAATCAGGTGTACGTGACCGATAATGTGGAAGGAATTGTACCTGAATTTCTCGGAATGTTAAAAGGTGTGATCGACTCACCTGATATACCACTCAACGTATCGCGTTCGTATTTGCAAGCCGATGGAAACGTGAAGAAAATCTCGAATTACATTACGCGTAAGGTTGCCGATAAACTCAAAAGTCTTTTCAACGAAAACCGTGAAGATTTTGAGAAAAAATGGAACGATATCAAAATTGTGTTGGAATACGGAATGCTATCTGAACCAAAATTCTACGAAAAAGCGGGCGATTTTGTATTGTATCCAACCGTAGATGACAAATATTACACGTTATCCGAATTAAAAGAAGCAATCACAACTAATCAAACCGACAAAAACGGAAAGATAGTCGTTTTATATGCGTCCAACAAAGAATCACAACACAGTTACATTGATATTGCTAAAGAGAAAGGCTATCAGGTACTGTTATTGGATTCGCCTATCGTATCGCATTTAATACAAAAATTAGAGGCTGATAACGAAAACCTAACGTTTACGCGTGTCGATTCTGATCACATCGATAAATTAATTCAAAAAGAAGACACCCAAATCTCAAAACTGTCTGAGGAAGAACAAACCAACCTTAAAACAGTCTTGGAAGGATTAGTGCCTAAAACAAATTATAATGTACAATTAGAACCGATGGATAGCACTGCCGCGCCGTTTATGATTACGCAACCCGAGTTCATGCGTCGAATGAAAGAAATGTCGCAAAGCGGCGGAGGCGGAATGTTTGGCATGGGTAATTTCCCAGAAATGTACAATTTGGTAGTCAACACCAACAGCGATTTGGCGGCAACCATTCTAAGCACAGAAGACAAATCAGCACAAGAAAGTTTGGTAAAACAAGCGCTCGATTTAGCCAAAATCTCCCAAGGATTATTAAAAGGTGAAGAGTTAACGGCTTTTGTAAAACGTAGCTTTGAGTTGATTCGATAAGAGAATAGAACTTAGAAAAAAGAGAAAAGACCTGTGTACGAAAGTGAGCAGGTTTTTTATTTGGGCGTGCCCCAATTGAACTCGTCATTTATTATAAGTAGGAAATCACTCTTAATTCAATTGGGTCGGGCTATTCGCTCTATCTTTTGCTCCACAGCATTTGTATAAATAATCCTATTGCTCTTTGTCGCAAAAGGATGCCGCTGCTATCCCTCACGCAAAGAAAAGTTTCAAGTTTCAGGTTTGATGTTCTACATCACACAACTTGAAACCTGAAACTTGAAACTTGAACCTTTTGTAAACAAAATAAACTTCATTTTCACTATGGGTTTTCAAAAATCAGACCACGACCCGACCCGCTTAATCGGGGAACTGGCAAAGCACATACTCTCCCATCCGCCTAGGCGGACACTACCATCTGCGCCTTCGGGCTTAACTTCTCTGTTCAATATACTTTAATTAATTTTTTCTAAAAATTAGTATAAAACAAAAAACCCTATCCGGTTTGGATAGGGTTTT
>CAIUWH010000033.1 GCA_903902795.1 uncultured Bacteroidota bacterium | reverse complement strand
GACCGATTATTGGTTTACGGTAGATTTTTCAGAACAAAGCGCCACACGACAATTTAGAGCCCACTTTTCATTAAAACGATAAAACATTAGAGATGATTATTAAAAGAGTATGCCTACTATTAGCATTATTACTAAGTGCTAGTAACTATTCACAAGAAGTATTACCCGTTTACACCGATTATTTATCAGACAATTATTATTTATTACATCCTTCGATGGCTGGAGCTGCGAGTTGTGCCAAGGTTCGTTTGTCGGCTAGACAACAATGGGCAGGGCAAGAGGATGCGCCATCACTACAGACATTAAGTTTGAATGGTCGAGTAGGAGAGCGCTCAGGAGCAGGGATTATATTGATTAACGACAAGAATGGCTACCATGCTCAAACAGGAATGCGACTTACGTATGCGCATCATTTGTTATTTTCGAGAGATCAGGTCGATTTGAATCAGTTGTCATTTGGGATGAATGTAGGTTTTGCACAAAGCACCCTTGATGAGACGCAGTTTTTGATTGGCAATCCGAGTTTTGATCCGATTATTGATGGAACGATAGTTCAAAAGGCGGGTTATTTTAATGTTGATATTGGAGCGTCGTATAACTATTTGGATTTTTATGCCCATGCAACGGTAAAGAATGCATTAGCTAGTGAGCGCAGACTATATACCGATAGAGAGCCGGTTAATTTAAAGCGTGTTGTGTTTAATATGGGTTACACTTTTGGTGATGAAGACCGGATTTTATGGGAACCCTCGATGTTGTTTCAGTACATCAGCCAGACTAAGGAATCGACGATTGACCTGAACATCAAGGTATATAAGAATATGGATTTTGGTAGAGTATGGGGAGGTTTTTCGTACCGTAGAAGTTTAGATGGGGCTGAGTATGTAGAAGGAACGGCCATTGCGACACAGAAATTGCAGTATTTTTCACCTATATTAGGAGTAAACTACGACCGCTACATGCTGGCATATACGTATTCACAATTGGGTGGAGATGTGAAGTTTGATAACGCAGGATTCCACAACATCACTTTGGGAATTAATTTATTCTGCGCACCAGAGAAATACCACTGTAATTGTCCAGCTGTGAATTAATATAAACTCATCCCAATAGAAAATACTATTGGGATTTTTTTTAAACTAAAACTATGATTATAAAATCGGTAAACGGAAAAGCACCTCAAATTCCAGAAGATTGCTATGTAGCCGAAAATGCTACCATTGTAGGCGATGTAGTACTAGGTTCACAATGTAGTGTTTGGTTTAATGCAGTGATTAGAGGTGACGTACATTTTATAAAGATTGGAGATAAAGTCAATATTCAAGACGGAGCCATTATTCACGCTACCTATCAAAAGCATCCTACAACCATTGGGAACAACGTTTCAATAGGTCATAATGCCATTGTGCATGGCTGTACGCTTCACAATAATGTTTTGATCGGAATGGGTGCCATTGTCATGGATAATTGCGTGGTGGAAAGCAATTCGATTGTTGCGGCCGGAGCAGTTGTTACTCAGAATACCGTTGTGGAATCGGGGACGATTTACGCAGGTGTTCCAGCCAAGAAAGTAAAAGACATCAATGCTTCTGATTTTGCGGGAGAAATTGAACGAATTTCTAACAATTACGTGATGTATTCGGGGTGGTTTAAAGACGAATAACGAAGAAATTCTGATTTTATACCCAAAGCCTGCCGGCTAGCCCTGATCTCGTCATTGTTGGAGCTCTTGTCTTGCTCTCAAAGCAGGGCAAAGCGACTGACGAGAGCAGGAACATGGATTACAAAGAAGCCTACTGATTCGCTTCAAACTTAAATTTTCAGCAACGACCTGCCGTGAATGAGTACTTCCGGCTCGATGAGTACAATGCAAAAAACACCCGAAACCACCAATATTTTCAGGATGGTATGCAGTTGTAAATAGTGTATTTTACTGTTTGATTTCCAAAGTAACAGCAGAAAAAAAACGAGGACGATTAAACTGATGTAAAAGTAGATGTCCATATAGCCGACGTCGTAGATTTCGACTAAAAAGTATACGGGTATGATGGTGAAAATCGTTAAAAATGTAATGATTTTTTTAGCAAACGTTTCGCCATATTTTACGGGAATCGTGCGGTAATCGTTGGCGATGTCGCCTTTTATGTTTTCTAAATCCTTGATGATTTCACGAATCAATATCAGCAAAAATAAAAAGCTCGCATGGGCAAAAATTTGGGGATAGAAGTTTTTGTAGTAGAGTAAAATCGCGAAGAATGGTAAGACTGCAAGCAGAGAAGCCGTTAAGTTTCCGATGATGGGATATTTTTTTAAACGGTGTGAATAGTACCAAATTAGGAAAATGTATACTGAGAAAAAAAGCATCGCGCGATACGAAACTAAAAAGGCCAGCAGTGCTACGATGAAATTGACGGTGAAGTAAACTTGTAGTTTGGTTTTCTGACTGACGAGTCGGTCGAGTTGCGACTTATTAGGTCGGTTGATTAAATCTTTTTTGCTGTCGTAAAAGTTGTTGATGATGTAGCCCGACGCAATGGTCAGCGTTGAAGCTAAAACAATGATGAATAAGTTAAAATCGAGTAGAACTGAAAGTGCTCTTTTTTCGGGAGCTAGGATAAAGATGGCCGATAGATATTGGGCTAAAGCAATAACTGGAATGTTGTAACCGCGCACCACAGAAAACATACTGATGATTTTCAGTATTGTGATTTTGGTTTTTCTGCTCAGCATGATTTAGAAGTTATACACCACTTCAAGCTTGTAGTCTTTCAGTGATTCTTTTGCTTTCTCTAAATCTTCGGTGAAGCCCAAAATATAGCCTCCGCCGCCTGATCCGCATAATTTTAAGTAGTAATCGTTGGTGTCAATTCCTTTTTGCCAAATTCCGTGGAATTGCTCAGGAATCATAGGTTTGAAGTTGTTTAATACGACTTTAGATAGTTTTTTGGTGTTGGAAAACAACGATTTCATGTCGCCACCTAAAAAGTTTTCTACACAAGCATCGGTATATTTGACAAACTGATTTTTCAACATCGTGCGGAACCCTTGATCTTTTAAATTTTCCATGAAAATATTCACCATTGGTGCTGTTTCGCCAACAATTCCAGAGTCTAATAAAAACACAGCGCCTTTTCCGGTTGTGCTTTGTGTTGGAATTCCGGTCGCTTCAATATTGTCTTTAGAATTAATTAAAATCGGAATGCTCAAATAACTGTTCAATGGGTCAAGTCCGGAACTTTTTCCGTGGAAAAACGATTCCATTTGAGCAAATATGTTTTTTAATTGTAGTAATTTTTCACGCGTCAAGTTTTCGAGTACCGTGATTTTGTTGTTGGCGTATTTGTCGTAAATCGCTGCTACTAAAGCGCCGCTACTTCCCACACCATAGCCTTGAGGAATACTGGAGTCGAAATACATTCCGCGTTCCACATCTGCCTTCAAAGTTTCGATAGAGAAGGTAACCAATTCGGGTTGCTCGTTTTGTAACTGCTCCAAATAGGTGACAAATCTTCGTAAACTTTGATTGGATTTTAGCGCTTCTTCGGATGGATTTTCGTCCACTTTCAACGCGCCATTGTAAAAATTGTAAGGAATCGATAAACCTTTAGAATCTTTGATGATTCCGTATTCTCCGAAGAGCAATATTTTGGAGTAAAATAAGGGTCCTTTCATGTTTTATGTATCAAGTAATAATTGACTTCCATATCCAATTTCATCACAAATATACTGACCATTTTGACAATAGCCAACTAATTCGTCCTTAATAAATTGCAAAGTTTCAACTCTAACGTTTTCGGGATACAAAACATGTACGTTTGCACCTGCATCGAGAGTAAAGCAAACCGGAATTTTAGTTTCGGATCTAAATTTCCAAATTTTATTGATGATTTCCAAGGTATTGGGTTTCATCAGAATAAAATAGGGTAGCGAGGTCATCATCATGGCGTGTAAGGTAAGTGCTTCGCTTTCGACAATTTGTATAAAATTGGTGAGATCTCCACTTTCTAAAACGGATTTTATTGTCGATAAATTGTGATGTGCCTGATCAAATCGTTGGGCCGCGAATGGATGATTGTGCATCAGATCGTGACCAACGGTGCTTGAAACTTGTTTTTCACCTTTATCAACTAATAAAATGGTGTCTTGGTAGTTCTTAAAATTGGGATGTACTTCGGTTGGAAATTCCACTCCAAATAAATCAGAACTGTTGTGTATTTCGGCGTGATTGCCCCAAACTACAAGGCTTCCTTTTACACTTCTGCAGGCACTTCCCGAACCCAATCGAGCTAAAAAAGAGGCTTTTTGGTAAAAGTATTCGTCGGTTATTGTTGGATTTAAAGCTTTTTCCAAACTCATAATGTTCATCGCCAAGGCTGCCATTCCCGATGCAGATGATGCTATTCCAGAGCTGTGCGGAAAAGTATTTTGCGTATCGATGGTAAAATGATAGTCTTTTAAAAACGGACAATACATCTCAATTCGCTCGAAAAATTTCTGAATTTTGGGTTTGAAATCTTCTTTGGGTCTTCCTTCGAATAGTAAATCAAAAGAGAATGTTTTATCTGTCGTACTTACCGAAGTCGAAGTGTCTCGTGTTTCGAACGTCAAAGTGGTGATCGTTTTACATTGGTTTAACGTAAAACTAATCGATGGATTGGCTGGAATTTGATTGTCTTTTTTACCCCAGTATTTCACTAGGGCAATGTTACTCGGTGCGCTCCATTTAAAGCTTCCTTTAAGAATAGATTCAGTTTTTTGAGTAAAGATAAAATCCTTTTCGGAAATCATATATCTGTGAATTTTGAAACAAAGATAATTATTTCAATAAAAGGTTGTTATTTTGTTTAGTATATTTGTGAAAATTTTAAACAGATGCAAAAAGTACTTCGAATTGTAGTGGTAGTAATTACGTGTTTGACGATTGGTTATTTATCGGGAATGGAAACGCGTGAACATATAACGACTTGGTATCCCACTTTGGTAAAGCCTATTTTTAATCCGCCAAATTGGATTTTTGGCCCGGTATGGACCGCACTTTACATTATGATGGGTGTAGCAGGTGGATTGGTTTGGAACCGCCAAAGTGATCAACCCGAGTTGGTAAAAAAAGCATTTTTGTTTTTTATTATTCAGTTGGGATTGAATGCGTTGTGGTCGTATCTTTTTTTTAGTTTACACAACCCGCTTTTGGCATTAATTGAAATTGTAGTGCTTTTACTGATGATTTTTGAAACCTACACACAGTTTAAAAAGATTGATCGAATTGCTGGCCTGTTGTTAATACCTTATCTTCTTTGGGTCAGTTTTGCTACGATTTTGAATGCCAGTATTTGGTGGTTGAATCGATAAAAAAATCCCGATCTCGTTTTCGGAACAAGACCGGGATTGATATTTAAATATATTTCTTCTTATTTTATCACTAACTTTTCTGTCGTGGTTAAGTTGGTGTCGGTCGTGATTTCGACCATATAAATTCCTCTAGCCAATTCAGATACATCTACGGTTTGAACCGATGTAGATGTTTTAATGGATTGAATTTGTTTTCCCCTCACATCAAAAATACGAATCATTTCTATTTTGTCGTTGGTATTTTGCAAACTTATTTCTACCGTTGAATGGGCAGGATTTGGATACATTGCAAAGTTCCCATTGGCGAAAGTCGTTGTACTTAACGGAGCGACAAACTCGGTATTGAATGTATTGGTAATAATTGGTGGATTGAAATCAAAGAAAATACTTGCGGTATTTGGAACCACATCACCCAATACAATTCCGGGATTTAATTGTACTCTAAAGGTAACATATCCCATACTTCCGCTTTCATTTACAGATGCTGGCGGTAAATTAATATTTCTGAAATCCCAACTTACTTGATTATCCATTCGAGTCATGACATAATTATGACTTGCGCTAACCATTTCTAGTGTTGATTCGTCAATTTGAGCATCCAAAACATCTTCGATAATTACAAATTCGGCACTTGCTGTTCCTTCATTTTGGAAACGAATCGTGTAATATAAGTAGTCATCAGCGTCATAATCATCGATAAAAATTCGTCCGCCATGCGACTCCATTTTATCATTTGGATCGTAGGAACCAACGATAATTTGAGAATTACTAAACGAATTATTTTCAAGATTAATGTCATCTGCCGGGGCAGAAATAGAAGCGATATTGGTAACCACATCCCCTAAACTCACCGTTGGTATAGTTGGAACCAGCATCGTAACGTATATAAATCGAGTTTCGTTGGGCGCTAAATTGGTAAATGCATAGGTAAATCCGTTTGCGTTGGCGACCGTTCCTGCCTGACTAACATTAGTAATTGTAACAATAGGATCTTTACTAAAAGTTAGAGAACCCGACGTTGGGGTTAAGCCTAAGTTTCGATATACCACTTTTTCAGTATAGGTAAACCCAGGTCTTGGAGGCGGATTTTGAGAAACGATAGACACCGTTACATCATTGTAACCTTGTGTAACAGTTATTGGGAAATATAAAATTTGGTACAAACTTCCAACTGGAATCGTTACATTGTTGTAGGCTGTTCCACCAGCACTGTAATAAGGCGAGTAGGTCGACTGAAGCTGATAACTAATATCATACGAATTAGCTGGATTAGCATCATAAATAGCATATTGACCTGTTGGAGAATATCCCATCATAGGTGTGCCTGAATCGTTTAGGTCATATAGAAAAGAACCATGAGAAAAGGTAATTTCATCAACTTCTTTAATTCCGTTATTATTCGAATCTACAAAGGCAATTAATATAATTTTGTCTTCATCTTGTGTACAAGTAACATTGGCGGTCCAACCGGGTCGTACTATACTTCCATCACTAATAAATCGGAAAGTTAAACATCCATCGGGAGATGAAGATGTAAACGGACCCGGTAAAGTAGTTCCCCAAAATGCGCCCGGTAAGTTGGCTAAACCAGAAAATCCAGTTCCGTTTGAACTTGCTAGTTGAGGCGCATTGGTTGAATTACCATCATAAACTAATAATCCATCCCAATTTGCTTCAGTATCGAAAGTTGTAAACGTAACCGTAACCAATTCGCCAGGATTACTCGGACAAATAGTAGTAGTGTAATCAAGATTATTGGCATAATTAGCGTTTGGTCCAGCAGGATCGACAAAGTTACCGCCACAACCCGGAGGCAAAGCTAATGTAGTGGTGGTGAAAGGCCCCGACCAAATACTACTGTCAGATGATGAACAAACTGCACGAACATAAAATGAGTAACACGTGAGCGGATTTAAATTGGTAGCTGTGTATGGATTAGTACTGCTTGTTGTACCAGAAGCTGTTGATAGTGGAGCCGGACTTCCACAAGGTAATGCTACTACCTCCCATGAAGTTGCCGTACCTGCTTCAAACCAATTAAGTGTAACCGAGTCTTGAGTGATGTTACTAGAAAATAATTGAACCGGATTCGGACAAGAAACCAATGTTGTGAAGGTTACTGCGTTCGACCAATTGCTCAAGTCGGTGTCAGAACAGATTCCTCTTACAAACACATTATAACACGAAGCAGGAGTTAAGCCTGCTAATACATAAGGGTTTGAAGTAGTAACGATTCCTGTCGAAGTGGCAGTTGGAGTAGTCCCGCAAGGCAAAACCAATACTTCCCAAGAAGTAGCAGTGCTGTTTGAATTCCATCCAATAACAGCTGAAATAGATGTGATGGATGTAGCGGAAATATTAGTAGGTTTCGGGCACGTTGCTGCCGGTTCACAAGATACTTCGGCTATCCAGCCTGCTTTAACTATAACATTATCACTTCTGAAGCGGAAGGTCAAACAACCGTCTGAACTGGACGAGGTAAACGGACCTGGAATAGTTGTTCCCCAAAAGGCACCCGGCAATCCACCTGGAATACTGTTTCCATTGTTGCCACTTGAAATTTGTGTGGCGGAAGTTGAATTTCCATCAAAAACATATAATCCATCCCAAATTGCTTCCACGTCAAACGAGGTAAAAGTTACCGTAACTACTTCACCAGGAGTGGTTGGACAAATGATATAGGTATTGTCAGAGTTGTTGCTGTAGTTGCCATTTGGTCCGCCCGTATCGATAAATAATTCTCCACAGGCCGGAGAAACAACTGGATTCTGAGTGGTCGTAAAATTAGTTCCATTGGACCATGGGCCTACATTTTGATTGCAGATGGAACGGATAAAAAAGTTATATGCTGTATTCGCATTCAAACCATTTGCTTGAAACGAATTGGTTGACACCACTGTTCCTGACGAATTAGGTGTAGGCAAACCTCCGTTAGCGGGTAAAACTAAAACTTCCCATTGTGTTGCATTAGGATTAATTGCCCAATTGAGTGTTGCACCAGAATTTGTAATAGAAGTAACTGTCAAATTGTTTGGAGGTGTACATCCAGTATTTGAAGTAACTATCGTAACGGGATTAGACCAATTGCTGGTCTGGTTATTGATATCGCACACAGCACGAACATAGGCCATATATACTATTCCTGGCACTAAGCCGGTTATGGTATATGGATTAGAAGTAGTAAGTGTTCCAGTTGATGTGCTCGTTGGAGCGGGACTTCCCGCTTGGAGAACAATGACTTCCCATTGTGCGGCATTTCCAGATTCTACCCAACCAAAAGTTGCAGTAGTTCCAGTGACATCGGTGGCGAATAGGTTGTTTGGAGTAGGACAACCACTAGCTGGTGTGCAAATTACGTTTGCAATCCATCCGGCTTGGGTTACTGAAGCATCACTTCTGAATCGGAAGGTCAGACAACCACTCGGATTCGTCGCAGTAAAATTTCCAGGATTAGTACTTCCCCAAAAAGCGCCAGCCAAACCTCCAGGTATATTAGAAGCTGGATTACCACTCGAAATTTGTTGTGCGGCAGTACTAGCTCCATCGTAAATGTATAATCCATCAAAATTGGTTTCGATATTGAACGAAAGGAACGAAACTGTTACCACTTCACCCGGATTGGTGGGGCAAATTGTAATGGTGTAATCCGAATTGTTAGCGTAGTTCGCATTCGGTCCTTGTGCATCGGTAAACAATTGTCCGCACATAGTCTGTCCATTCATAGAAAAAATAGACAAAAACAACACGGAAAATAATGCTAGAAGTAATTTATATTTCATAATTTGTTTGTTTTATTAACTCAAAAATACATTGAAATTTAATAACTTACAATAGTTTGTTGCGATAATTTTGTGTTTTGTACATCCATTAAAAGTAAAAGCCCCGTTAATACGAGGCTTTATGTAAGTTGTGCAATCTGAAAATTTATTTTTTAATTAGTTTTATCAGTTATTTTAGATTGTTTTGTGTGATAATTTCTACAAAATAGAACGTATTTTAGAAGTCAAATGATTTTAGCAATATCAGATAGGATTATTAAGCTGTTGAATCTAATTTATGAGCCAATTGCTTCCGCAACCAAAAATCCGCCGGTCCAAGCATTTTGGAAATTAAATCCGCCCGTAATGGCATCAATATTGACGATTTCTCCAGCGAAGTACAAGTTTTCGTGCAGCTTGCTTTCCATCGTTTTGAAATTGATTTCTTTTAAATCGATGCCGCCTGCTGTTACAAATTCTTCTTTGAACGTGCTTTTTCCGTTGACTTGAAACTCACCGTTAGTCAATTGATCTGCTAAATGTGTTAGTTGATTTTTCGTCAAATCGGCCCATTTTGTTTCTGCACTTATTTGAGAGGCCAACACCAAACTTTCCCACAGTCGGTTTGGAAGTTCAAAAGGTGATTTTTTTGCCACTACTTTTTTGGAATGTTCTAATTTGAGTTCTTTCAATGTTTCGATGGTTTCTTCGAATGTCGCTTCGTTCAACCAATTCACTAGAATCGCAAACTGATAGTTCTTCTGAAATAATTCCATCGCACCCCAAGCCGAAAGGCGTAAAATTCCGGGTCCGCTCATGCCCCAATGGGTAATTAATAATGGTCCGGATGCCTCTAATTTGGAGTTTTTTACTTTCACTTTTGCAAAAGCCGACAATCCCATCAAGTCTTTAATTCTCGGATCTTTGATGTTGAATGTAAATAAAGAAGGCACAGGCGGAACAATGGTGTGACCGATATTGGTGAGCATTTCCCAGATTTTTGGGTTGCTTCCGGTGGTCAATACGAGTTGCTGACACGAAAAGTTTTGGTGATTCGTTTCCACTTTCCAGTAGTCGTTTCCTTTATAAATCGATTGTACACTTTGGCCAGTGAGTACGTCTATTTTGAGTTTTTGAGTGGCATTGATAAAACAATCGATGATAGTTTGTGACGAATCGGAAACTGGGAACATGCGTCCGTCTTCTTCAATTTTTAGTTCGACACCATGTTGTTCAAACCATAGAATCGTATCGCCCGAGCAAAACTGATGAAACGGTCCGCGCAATTCTTTTTCGCCTCTGGGATAAAATTTCACTAAATCATTCGGAACAAAACAGGCATGCGTCACATTACAACGGCCGCCACCCGAAACGCGAACTTTGGAAAGTACTTCTTTGCCGCGTTCTAAAATGGCTACTTTGAGTTTTGGATTTTTTTCAACGATATTAATCGCTGTAAAAAAACCAGCTGCGCCACCGCCAACAATTATGACATCATACATTAGTGTAATCTTTCGGGGAAATTACAAAAAATCCCATCGACACCCAACGCAATTACTTTTTTTATGTCCGAAAACTCGTTTACTGTATAGGTATTGATTTTAAATCCAGCGCTGTGAATTTCGTTTACATTTTGTTGCGTCAAGGTTTTAAACCACGGATTGATAGAGGTTGCATTCAATTTTTTTGCAATGGGAATAGCATCCAACGGATTTTCTTCGGTTAAAATGTCGATGGCTATCGCTGAGTCTAGTTTTCGATACGTTTCCAATTCATCCCACAAGAAACTAGAAATTATAAAGTGCTCTTTTTTCCAGCCTTTTTGATAGTATTTTTCTAAAATTTTATAGGTTGGTGTAGCAGTGTTTTTTCCTTTTAATTCAATGTTTAGAGGAACTTTTTTATCAATCAATTCAATGATTTCTGATAAAGTTGGAATGGTATGATTGCCTTTTACAATTACTTTTTGAAGATTTTCAAACGTATAGTCTTCGATTTTCCCGGTTGAATTGGTTAAACTGTCTAAAATCTCGTCGTGAAAAACGACCACTTCACCTGTTTTGATGACAAAAACGTCAATTTCAATGCGGTCTACACCCAATTCTAAAGCCTTTTTTACAGATGCTTTGGTGTTTTCTGTTTCATGACCCATGGCGCCACGATGTCCGATATTTATTGGTTTTTGCATGGGTTTACAGTTGATAAAAAGTAGTAATAGTCCGTATAAACAAAAATGGCTTTTCATCTGAAGTTGATTTTTTTCAAAGATAATCGACAAAAAATCAGCACTGCTTTTTACGATGTTATGTTTTGAATAATTTTTTAATTATGTTCTTAAACAAATTTAAAAAATTTTGCGTCTTTGTGGCTTTGCGAGAAAATAACTCACGCGAAGGCGCAAAAACGCCAAGCTTAAAATTTAATTATTTTCTCTCCAATAAAACAATTCCGTATTCTGAATCGATCGAGATTTTTCCGTCAACCACAGTTGCAGTTTTTCCGCTGTACACGTCAGTAAGTGTGGCTCCGTTTTCAAAAATAGTACCGACAGAAATTTCTTTTTTCCCAATCGGTAAATCCAATCCAACGACTACTTTATCGGTATAATTTCCTTTTGAATACACCCTACTGAACACATACGGTGTACTCGAGATTTGCTGATGTACTCCAGCGCCAACCGCAGGATGACTGTTTCTAAATTGTCCTAATCGTTGAAAATGATACAGCAATTTATAAGCGCCTTTATTATAAAGCAATTCATCCCAATTCATAAAAGAACGTAATGTTGCATCACCTTGAGTGCCTGCAATATCTAACGGACGTGCTAATTCGTCACCATAATATACTTGCGAAATTCCGGGCGTCAGCAATAATTTTGTTCCCGCTTCGAAGGTTCGTTCGCGTTTTTTATCAAATGGATAACCATCATCGTGCGATGTAACATAGTTCATTACACTGAATCCTTTTAAGTCGTTTTGGAGGATGTTACTGTATTTAGAAAATAACTCTTCGTAGTTCATTTTGGCTTCATTTCTAAAATCAAAATTGATCAAGCTGTTAAACCCATTGGCAAAATAATCTACTTTTTTATCGCCGAAATCATATAATTTTTTGCCGCCGATGTTGTATCCATACACTTCACCCACAGTAAAAAACGAATTATCGTCGAGGACTTTAGAGGGATTTTTCTTTTTATATTCAGTAAAAGCCGCTTCGCATACTTTTGAAAAATCAGCCCATACATTTTCATAGGTGTGTTTTACCGTATCAACACGGTAGGCGTCAATTCCGAAGTCGGTGACGTAATCGGCTAACCATTTCATGATGTAATAGCGTGGCGCACGAGGATAACCAGTCTTCTTAAAAAACGCATCCAACTCGGCTACTTCTTGTTCGTATCGACCTTCTTTCTTCCATTTCTCGATCAACATTGGAGGTAAACTCACTTCTTGGTTGCTTTCGGTTTTGACATCGGGCAGGTTTTCCACTAACGTGCAGGTGATGAAATTTTCATACGAATTGTAGGTGCATTTTGGAGTCGTTCGCACCCATTCACTTGGATAAACAGGATCTACGTCTGTTACGGGTCCGGTGTGATTGATGACCGCGTCCAATACAATTCGGATACCGCGAGCATGTGCTTTTTCAACCAGTTCAGCTAAATCACTTCGCGTTCCATAACTTGGGTCAATTGCGGTCCAATCTTTAGTCCAGTAACCGTGAAAACCATAACTGTTGCCGGTTCCTTCATCAACCGAACCGTGAATTTGTTCTACCACTGGTGTCATCCAAATGGCGTTGATTCCCAAATCGGTAAAATAACCTTCGTCGATTTTTTGAATCACACCACGCAAATCTCCGCCCATGAATCCGCGTAACGTTCCCGTTGGTTTGTCTCTTTTGATGATGGCGTCGTTGTTGGGATTTCCGTTTAGAAATCGGTCGGTCAATAAAAAATAGACGTTGGCACTTTCCCAAACAAAAGGAGTTTTCTCGATTGTGGGCGTATTCTTTGTAGATGAACAACTAAAGAATAATGAGGCTACTAATAGCGGTAAGCTGTATTTTTTCATAATTAAAATTGTATTGCGCTAGCTAAATAATTTCCTTCTTGAATTCCAGAAAAGGTGAGGGTTTTAGTGGTTTCGTTGTATTCAAAAGGAACTATTTTACTATTTACCATAACTGATTTTGGTTTTTTACTAATGTTGCGAACGGTATAGTTAATTTTTTTAGTTGTTATCCTATATTTGGAAGCAGTGGTAATGTACATTGATAGTCCTAGGCGCTTTTTGTAGGAGGAACTTTTAAAATTAATAGTTTCAAATAGATCTTTGTTGTTAGCAAAAGGAGTTGTGCCATCGTCAGAATAAATGCTGCTTTCTGTAGAAACTCCTATTTCGTGAAAATAATGTACATCCAATTCTTCTGTATTGATCTTGGATGTATTTTGTGCTACTTTGTACATGGGAATAAAACTTCCGCCTCGCACGAAAGTCGGAATATACAGTTCTTCTGTTTTGATAGTTGCGGTTGATCCAGCTGAGTATTTTTTACCCGTATAAAAATCAAACCAGTTGGATGATTTTGGGAAATACACTTCTTTTTCTTTTTGTCCTTTTTCCGTTATTGGATAAACTAAAAATGATTTTCCCCAAAAATAGCCGGCAGCCGAATTTAATGCCGCAGGATTTGTAGGCTCTTCAAAGAAAATCGGGCGCATAAGCGGAGTTCCCAAATGTGCGTTTTCATAGGCTAAATTGTAATTGTAAGGTAGTAATTGATATCTCAGTTCGACTGCTTTTTTGGCAATTTCTTTGGTATCTACATCTTTGTATACCACTTCCGAAGCAACATCTTCTTGAGCATGCGGACGAAAAACAGGGTTGAAAACGCCGTATTGCAACCAACGTACATACAACTCATTATCGAAGTAATCACCTGCAAAACCACCTAAATCGGAATGCATATACGCCATTCCTTGCATGCCCATTTGCAGTGCTATTTCCATTTGAGATTGCAATCCGCCCCAACTTCTCGAGACATCGCCGCTCCACGGAATCATTCCGAAACGCTGACTTCCTGAATAGCCCGAACGCATTAAAATAAATGGGCGTTGGGTAGGAAAGTCTTTTTTGTAGCCATCGGCAATGAGTTTTGCCCAATTGTGTCCGTAGATATTGTGCACTTCATCGGCGGTTCCGCCTGCAGTTCTTGCGAATGATGGAAATACTTCGGGTTCGCCCAAATCGCCCCACATTCCGCCGACACCTTGGTTAATTAAGCGTTTGTATACATTCCAAAACCATTCTTTCCCCTCAGGCTTAAATACGTCTACAATTCCGGTGTTACCGAAATAAAAATCCCATGTAGCTGGACTGCCATCGGCCTTGGTGGCGAGCACTTTTTTCTCAACGGTTTCGTTCCATTTGGACGAGGTTGTTAAAATAAATGGTTCGGTAATCAGGACGGTTTTTACGCCTTTGGCATTCAAATCGGCGATCATTTTTTCGGGATTTGGGAAATTATCTTTGTCCCAGTCGAGATTACCCATTGTTCCTTGCACCGTTTTTCCAAACCAGTATAAGTCGAGAATAATACCATCAACTGGAATTTTTTCGTCTTCAAAGCGTTTAATGGTTTTTTCGACTTCTTCTTGGTTGTGGTAACCAAAACGGGAAGAGAGATTTCCGAATATCCAACGCGGAGGCAAGGGTTGTTTACCGGTCAAATCGGTATAGTTTTGAATTAATTCATCCCAAGAGTCGGCTGCAATGACTTGGTAGGTTTTTCGCCCTGAAATAGTTTCATAACTCAACGAGTTGTCTTTTTTACTGTCCAAATCCAGATAGCCAATAGCGGGATTGTCAAAATGAATGGCATATATATTACTTGATAAAACGAGCGGAATGCAAAAATTCATTAGTTCGGCTCTTGTTTCATAGCCATAATGTGCACGATTATAGAGTTGCAAACGATTGCCACGACGATTCATGCCAAGAGCACGTGCGCCACCACCGTAAAGAAGTTCATCAGATGAAATAGAAAAATCGATTACATCCATAGAGTCTTTTTTGAAGTAGCCATTTTTTTCAGAAAGAATCGGTTTGTTTTTATACGAGTATTTTATTTGAAAAGGAGCAAGTACAACCTCTACGGTAATTCCTTTTGATGTCAGTTGAAGGCCATTGTTAACTTCTTTTATGTTCGACTCAGTATAGTTGTTGTCCAACAAAACTACCGCGTGCGAAGTTGGATTAAAGGTTTCTCCTTTTGGAATAAAAGTAGTCTCGGCGATTTTATCGTTTTTTAGTTTGATTCGGTATTCGCCATCATTTACAATAATTTTTAAATGCTCATTGTTGAATTCATGTGAAAGGTACTTTCGATTTGCATTTTGAGCAAATGAAATACTAGAGATTAATAGATATACTAGTAGTCTTTTCATAGTGGTTTTTTTAGCCCCGATTGAAGCAAGTATCCTTTTTTGTGAACGAATGCCTCTCGACTACGCTCGAGGTGACAAAAAAGATACTGCGAAAAGCGGGAAATAGCTCCTGAAAAAAATCAGGAAATTTATAATTACTTCAATTCTAAAATTAAGACCGATTTGCCGTCAATGGAAATTTCGTTTTTTACATCAAAAATAGCATTGGTTAGTGCGTCTGTCCCGGATTTAAAATTCTGAATATTTTCATTGAATCGGCTGGTTTGTATGGTTTGTTTTTCGAGACTGTTGTTAATGATGACCATCACGCTTTCGGCATCGTTATGACGGAAATAGACGTACACATTGTTTTCGGGAATGTAGTGCGTGGTTTTACCTGAGTGAATAACCGATTTTGTTTTTCTCCAATTAAATAATTTGGCGCTAAAATCATAGTATTGTTTTTGTATTTCGGTCCTGCCCGATGAAGTAAATGCATTGTTAGCATCGTCTTTCCAACCGCCAGGAAAATCGCGACGAATATCGCCGTCATTTAGGTTTTTGCTACCAGCCATTCCGATTTCGGAACCATAATAAATCTGCGGAATTCCGCGAATTGTAGCTAGTAAAGCCATGGCTAACTTATAATTTTTGATATTGCTGTACACATGATTCAGACGTTGTGTGTCGTGATTTTCTGCAAAAACTAATAGGTTATTACTGTCTGGATATAAAAAATCACTAGCAAAACTGTCGTAAATTTTTATTAATCCTTCATTCCATGTATTTTTTTCTTCATTAAAAACGCCTTTTTCAATTATGGCGTGAAGCATAAAATCCATTACGTTTGGGCAATGTGAATTATAACTTTGAATGGCCGAAATTTTACTGTCTTTTTGCCAATACGAAATCTGGGCATGACTATATAACCAGGCTTCAGCAGTGATATTAAAGTACGGATACTCATCGGTTATTGCTTTTGTCCAAGTTGCAAGTGCAGTTTTATCGGCATAGGGATACGTATCTACTCGAAAGCCATCTAAATCGGCGTATTCAATCCACCAAATGGCATTTTGAATAAGGTAATTTAGAACTAATGGATTGGACTGATTTAAATCGGGCATTGATTTTACAAACCAACCATCTGCAGATAAATTTTTGTCTATTTGTGCAGCATTAGTATCGGATTGTGTTGGTGTTTTATAATTGGTTTGTTTGTAGCCTGGAAATTGATGGAGCCAATCGTAAGTTGGCATGTCATTCATCATCCAATGTTTATATCCCCAATGATTGGTTACATAATCTAAGATGAGTTTCATGTTTCTTTTATGTAATTCAGAACTTAATTTAAGGTATTCTTCGTTAGTTCCAAAACGAGGATCAATTTTGTACACATCAGACTGACCATAACCATGATAGGAACCTTTTTCATCGTTGTCTTCACATAATGGAGTAGGCCAAATTGCAGTTGCTCCTAAATTTTTTATGTAATCTAAATTATTAATAATTCCCTCGATATCACCGCCGTGACGACCATCAATTTTGTTTCTGTCTGACTTTTCATTGGTGTCGGCAGTGTTATCATTATTTGGATTGCCATTTGAAAAACGATCAGACATGATGAGGTAAATCAAATCAGAGTTGTCAAAACTTTTGCGAATACGTGAATTTTCTTTTCTAGATTTTAATGAATAGTTTTGAGTAAACGACTTTTTTTTGTTTTTGAAGGTGAACGTAAAGTCTGTAGATGATGTGTTCTTCGTATCGATGGTAACAAAAACATAGTTAGGATTTTCTGTTTTTTGAATGGATTTAATTGCGATTCCGTTGGAAACAGTTATGTCGTTTTGAGCGATGTTTTTTCCGTAAAACATAATTTGAATGTTTGAACGGTTCATGTCGCTCCACCAAAACGGCGGTTCAACGCGGTCAACTTGCGCGAAAACCGAAGTTGAAAATAGGAAAGTGATTATTACTGTAATCAATCTCGCAAAGGCGCAAAGGCGCAATTTTTTTTTAGTAAAGTCCATTTGCTACTCGTTTTATTCCGTTTTTTTATTTAAAAACCCTTTCAGAGTTCAAAATTCTGAAAGGGTTATATTAACTAGTTGTATTTTAAACCGTCACCAAACTATTCGGTTCTACTAAAACTTCTTTTCCATTAACGAACACGGTAATTTCTTTATCGCCTTCGAGTGAAAAATTTGTTTCGTTTTGATGTACGGATACTTTTAAGATCTGATTTCTAAAGTTAATCTTGAATGAATACGCTTGCCATTGAGCCGGAATTTTGGGTTCAAAATGCAGTTTGTCGTTTTTAACTCTCATTCCACCAAAACCTTCCACAATACTCATCCAGGTTCCAGCCATTGAAGTAATATGCAAACCTTCTTCCACTTCTTTGTTGTAGTCGTCTAAATCTAATCTCGAAGTTCGCAAGTAAAATGTGTACGCTTGTTCCATTCTTCCTAAAACCGAAGCTTGAATGGAGTGAACGCAGGGTGAAAGCGAACTTTCGTGAACGGTAAAGGGTTCGTAAAAATCGAAATGCTTTTCCAATTGTTCTTTTGAAAAGTGATCTTCAAAGAAATAAAAACCTTGTAAAGTATCTGCTTGCTTGATGTAGGGCGAGCGTAGTACTCGATCCCATGACCATTTTTGGTTAATAGGCCGTTGACTCTTATCTAAATCGGACACTTTTACTAAAACTTTGTCTAAGAAACCGTCTTGTTGCAGATAGACATCGTGCTCTTCTGAATAAGGGAAATACATATTTTCAGCTACGGCCTTCCAGTGCAGAATTTCAGCATTGGATAACCCCACTTTATTTAGTACGCGAACATAATCAGAGTTATATTCTGATTCTACTCTATTAATTTGTTCGACGGCATAATCAATACACCATTTTGCAATATAATTAGTGTAGAAGTTGTTGTTGACGTTGTTTTCGTATTCATTTGGACCTGTTACGCCCAAAATCACGTATTGATTTTTATCGGTAGAATAGGAAGCTCGTTGGTGCCAAAAGCGGGCAATTCCGATGAGTACTTCCAATCCTTTTTCGGGAATGTAACTGTAATCTCCAGTAAAGCGATAGTAATTGAATATAGCAAATGCAATCGCTCCATTTCGGTGGATTTCTTCGTGAGTGATTTCCCATTCGTTATGACATTCTTCTCCGTTCATGGTCACCATGGGGAAAAGAGCCGCACCGTTTTTGAAACCTAAATTTTTCTCGGCGTTTTCAATGGCTTTTCCTAATTGATTGTAACGATAGGTGAGTAGATTGCGCGCCACTTGTTGGTCTTTGGTTGCCATGTAAAACGGGATGCAATACGCTTCGGTATCCCAATAGGTTGAACCACCGTATTTTTCACCCGTGAATCCTTTCGGACCGATATTCAGGCGAGAGTCTTTTCCGAGATAGGTTTGATTGAGTTGGAAAATGTTGAAACGAATTCCTTGTTGGGCTTTAACATCGCCATCGATTGTGATATCCGACATTTCCCAGATTTTTGCCCAAGCGCTTTTTTGGTTTTCAACTAAACGTTGATAGCCGATTTCTACACCTTTGGTTATGACATTTTGAGCGGCAACTTGAGTATTTTCGTGATTTAATGAGACCGTGTAGCCGCCTAATTTTTGAATAGCTGCTCCTTGTTCTCTAACAACATTAATTTCATACCAAAATTGCACTTTCTCGTTGTTTTTTTCACTATTTACAGGAGAAGAATTTACATTTTCACCATTTAGTAAAATAGAATTATGCATGAAAGTTGTAGCTTGAAAATGTGTTTTGAACGTACGTGCCGTTACAAAAGCATCATTACCAGAATGTTGAACGTTTAAAGGTTCCCAAAATTTTTCTTCCCAATTGGCATCTTCGTTGTGAACGCCAGCGTCTATATAGGGTTTAAAAATAATATGAGCATCACCATTTAACGGAGTTATTTCGTAATTAATAACGCCTAATTCGTCTATATCTAATGAAAGAAAACGCGTAATTTTCACTGCGATATGCAAACCACTTTGTAAAATAGCTTGAAAAGAACGATAATAAATTCCTTCTTGCATGTTCAATTCGCGTTTGAAATTGTCAACAGATTGACATTTGGCTAAATCTAAATTTTCTCCGTTGATTTCAATGTCAATTCCGATCCAATTGGGCGCATTGAGGACTTTTGCGAAATATTCAGGGTAGCCGTTCTTCCACCAACCTACTTTGGTTTTATCAGGGTAATAAATTCCGGCGATATAACTTCCTTGAAAGGTTTCACCTGAATAGTGTTCTTCAAAATTGGCGCGTTGTCCCATGGCACCATTACCGATGCTGAACAAGCTTTCAGACGATTTTACTCTTTCTGCGTCAAATCCTTCTTCAATGATGGACCAATTGTCTGGTTGTATATAATCTTGGTTCATTATGTTTTTGTTTAAAAAAGTTTCAGGTTTCAGGTTTCAGGTGTTGCAACTTGAAACCTGAAACTTGAAACAAAAATTAATTTATGAGTGCTTCAATAAAAGAAACGTCAATAAATGTAAAATCTTTAAAATTGTATTTGGCTTCGTGTAAAATAGACGCGTCGCCTATTCCGACACTTGTCATTTTAGCGATGTTAGCGGCTTGAACACCGGCAACAGAGTCTTCAAAAACAATCGCGTCTTCATAATTGGCATTTAACAACTGTGCAGCTCTTAGAAAAACTTCGGGATCTGGTTTTGCGTTGGAAACGTCATTTCCGTCTACGATAGCATCGAAAAGAGGAAGAATCCCCGTTTTTTCAAGAATGGGTCGAGCGTTTTTACTAGCAGAACCCAAAGCAATTAACTGATTTTTATCTTTCAAATAATGCAAAACGGGAAGTACACCAGGTAAAATTTCACTTTGATCAATATCAACCAAATAAGAGAGATAGTCTTCGTTTTTTTGAATAAGCCATTTGTTTTTGTCTTCTTGTGACGCGCGAAGATTCCCAAGTTCTAATATAATATCAAGAGAGCGAACGCGGCTGACACCTTTTAATTCTTCGTTGTGTTCTGGGGTAAATTCGATACCAAGTTCTTGAGCTAATTTTTGCCACGCTAAAAAATGATATTTAGCGGTGTCAACGATTACTCCGTCGAGGTCGAATATGAATGCTTTTTTTGACATTTATTTTGTGTCTACGTTATCTTTAACTTTAATTACTAAAAATGCAGCGATGATGAAACTTACACCACTCATAATTATGGCATAAATCGCATGGTCACCATATACATATTTTACAAGTGGTCCGCCGATTAAAGCATTTACAATTTGTGGAATTACGATGAAGAAATTAAATATTCCCATGTAAACTCCCATTTTCTTCGGTTGAATCGAACCTGCTAGAATTGCATAAGGCATTGCTAAAATACTAGCCCAAGCAAAACCAACCAAAATCATTGAGAAAATTAATGCTTCTTTATTGGGCATAAAGTACATCGAGATTAATCCAATTCCGCCTAGTACAAGTGAAACTGCGTGCGTTTTTCGTCTTCCAATTTGTTTTGCGATGTAAGGCAATGCAAAAGCTACAATTGCCGATACTAAATTGTACACACCAAAAATAATTCCGACCCAATCACCAGCTGATTGAAATTCTGGACTTTTTGTATCATCAATACTTAATCCATAAATATGTTGGGCAATGGCAGGTGTTGAAAAAACCCACATTCCAAAAAGGCCGAACCAAGAGAAAAACTGAACCCAACTTAATTGGCGCATTGTTACAGGCATTTTAGCAAAATCAGTAAAAATGTCGCTTAGTTTTGCCTCTTTAACAGGTTCGCCCATTGCAGCTTGGTGTTCTTTTTCGTCACTGAATTTTGCTAATTCTTCGGGAGAATACTCTTTTGTTGTCACAATTGTGATAATTATAGAGCCCAAAAGAATTAGGGCGCCAATTATAAAAGAATAAATTAGATTTTGAGGAATTGCAGAAGTTTCTGTCGGTTGATTGCTAATATCAAACCATTTATTTAATACATAGGGCAACCACGATCCAACAACCGCACCAATGCCGATTAGTGCCGTTTGTACACTAAATCCAAGCGTGTGTTGGTCAGATCTTAAATTATCTCCAACCAAAGCTCTGAAAGGCTCCATTGCAATGTTGAAAGAAGCATCCATAATCATGAGCATTCCTGCGCCGACCCATAAGGCGGGCATGAATGCGATAAAGATTTCAGCTTGAGGCATTAAAATTAAACCGATAGAAGCTAACAAAGCGCCTGCTAAAAAATATGGTTTTCTTCTTCCATACTTTGAGCTCCACGTATTGTCACTGTAATGTCCAATTATTGGTTGAACTATTAATCCCATTAAAGGAGCAATAATCCAAAACCAAGATAGTTCATGAACATCTGCGCCAAAAATTTGGAGAATTCTGCTAGCATTAGCATTTTGCAGGGCGAAACCCATTTGTATTCCCAGAAATCCGAAACTCATGTTCCAAATTTGCCAGAAACTTAACCTACGCTTTTCCATTATCGTAATTTATTGGTTGATACTACGACAAGCGTTTTACTGCTTATCAAAACTTATTTTATTTCGAAGTAAAATACAAGCGTTGATAATCGTCGTAAATATAATTAAGATTTTGAATAATTGAATAATAATGGCGATAAAATAGAACTACCGCTTTACGAAAACGTTTTTTGTTGATAAATTACGCAGTAGATTCACGGATTACTAACTCGGTTTCAATCACTTCGGTTTTGTAGTGTTCGTCGTATTCTTCTTCTTCATTTTCAAGGCGTTCGAGAAGCATTTTGGCCGCTTTTTCACCCATTTTCACTCCGTTTTGTCCAATGGTTGTGATAGCAGGCGAGGAATACTTAGAAATAATTCCGTCTGTAAAACCAATTACTGAGATGTCTTCAGGCACTTTTTTGCCTAATTTGTTTATCGCTTTAATTGCAGTAACTGCGAATAATTCATTAACTGCAAAAATAGCGTCAATTTCGTTGTTTTGAATCAATACTTCAATAAGTGATTCAGAATTGTCGATGTCTTCAATTTTTAAAATTAAATCCTCATTAACCTTTAAATCGTTGGTTTTTAAGGCTTTTATAAAACCATCTGTTCGTAATTTACCCACGCTTACGTAATCTACCGTGGTGATAAGTGCAATGTTTTTAAATCCTTTTTCGATAAGAAAACGAGTAGCGCTGTAAGCAGCGAAATTATCATCAATAATTACTTTGTCGCATAAAATATCGTTGGTTACGCGGTCAAACATAACCACTGGCATCCCTTGGTTGATGACTTCTAAAACATGGTGAAAATCTCTTTTTTGTTGGGTTTCTTTCGATAATGAAATAATAAAACCGTCGATACTTCCATTCGCAAGCATTTCCATATTGATGACTTCTTTGTCGAATGATTCGTCGGACAAACAGATGAGAACATTATAGCCATTTTCGTTGGCCACATGTTCTACTCCGCTAATTACGGTAGCGAAAAAATGATGAATTATTTCGGGAATAATAATGCAAATTGTTTTTGTTTTCTTGTTTTTTAAACTCAATGCTATATTGTTGGGTTTGTAGTTGTAGAGTTTGGCAAATGCTTGCACTTTTTGTCGAGTATCCTCGCTAATTTCCAAGCTATTTCGCAGCGATTTTGAAACCGTTGAAATAGATACATCTAGTTCTTTGGCGATTTGTTTTAGCGTGACCTTTCTCTTCATGATAAAAATGATAAATAGTGAATTTTGATTAAAGGTAGGATATATTTTTTAGTATGGCAATTTAGGTGCTAATATAGTGCGAAAACAAAAAAGTTTTCAACACGAAAACGTTTTCGGTAACGCTTTAACAAATGTTTCTTTTTTTATGCTATAATTTTGCTTAAATTTAACACTTCGAAGCAAAATACAAGCAAAAAATTATTTATTAACCTAAACAAAATGTATGAAAACAATTTATAAAAAGTTGTTATTTTTATTACTTTTATTACCCTGTACTTTGATGGCGCAAACAACCGTTGAGGGTGTGGTTGTAGATTCAAAAACGAATCAACCTTTACCGGGAGTAAATGTAAATGTTCAAGGCACCGCAACAGTTACCACTACTGACTTTGACGGAAAATTTAAACTTGGAAAAGTCAACAATGGAGATAACTTAGTGTTTTCTTTTATTGGTTACCAAAGTGAGACGGTACAATATGCCGGTCAAAGTTCTATTAACGTTAGCATGGTCGAAGAATCCAGCCAATTACAAGAAGTTGTGATTCAGATTGGTTATGGTAATGTTAAGAAAAAAGATGCTACCGGTTCTGTGGCACTTGTAACTACAAAAGATTTTAACAAAGGATCGAACGTTACAGCTGAGAATTTATTAAACGGTCGTGTGGCAGGACTTACAGTAAATACAAGTGGTGCGCCAGGTTCGGGTTCTGAAATTAGAATTCGAGGTGGAGCTTCCTTATTTGCTAAAAATGATCCTTTAATTGTGATTGATGGTTTACCAATCGAAAACACTACAAATACTGGTTCAACCTCGATATTAGCTTCTATAAATCCAGCTACTATCGAGTCGATTTCAGTTTTAAAAGATGCGTCTGCAACCGCAATTTATGGTTCTCGAGCTTCTAACGGGGTAATCATTATTACCACCAAAAAAGGAGGTAAAAAGTTAGCTGTAGATTATAACTTTCAATATGGTTCAGGGACTAAATTCAATCAAGTTGATGTGTTTGGTGCTGATGAATTTAGAGCGATTATTGCTCAAGAGCGACCAGGAGACGTGTCTCAGTTAGGAACAGCAAATACCGATTGGCAAGATGAAATCTATCGACGAACAGATTTCGTTGATAACAATATATCTATAAGAGGAAATTTGTTCAATTCAATACCTTCGCGCTTAACTATCGGTAATACCTATCAGGAAGGTTTGCGTTTAACTAATAAATTCAACAGAAATACGGTTTCCTTGGCTATGAATCCAAGTTATTTTGACAACCATTTGAAATTAAAATTGAACGCCAATTTTGCAAATGAGAAAAATAGGTTCGCAGATGGAGTAGAAGGAGCTGCAATACGTTTTGATCCAACTCAACCTGTCTATGACGATGCTTCTATTTATGGTGGTTTCTATGAGTACTACAATACTGGTAATGGTCAATTGACGCCGCAAACAGTTAGAAACCCCGTAGCACAATTACTTCAAACTAATGATAATGGTGTGAATAACAGATTCTATGGAAATTTTGAATTGGATTATAAATTCCATTTTTTCCCAGCACTTCGAGGAGTTGTAAATCTTGGGTTTGATGAGTCAAATGGTGAAAGAACAAGAATAGTGGGAACAAACGCTGCTTCTTCAGGATCAAATAATAACATTCCTTTCGGAACCAATGAGTTTTCGGATAGTACTAGAAGAAATAAATTATTAGATACGTATTTAGTTTATACTAAAAATTTTACTGATTTAAATTTTGATTTAACAGCAGGATATTCATATCAAAAATTTGAGGCTAGCAGATTTGAAACGGGTAATATAAACGACCCCAATTTGCCAACAGGCGCTACTGGATTTCCAAGATTTACGCCTGATACGGATGTAGTTTTAATTGGTTTCTTTGGAAGAACTAATCTAAATTATAAAGACAAATATTTATTGACCTTATCCTACAGAAGAGATGGTTCTTCAAGATTTTCTGAAGACAACCGTTTTGGAAATTTCCCAGCTGCAGCTTTTGCGTGGAAAATGAACAATGATTTCTTTAAGGAAAGCAAATTAATTACAGATTTGAAATTACGATTGGGTTGGGGTATTACTGGCCAGCAAGATATTCCTGCCGCCAATGATTATCTGCAGCAGTATAATATCGGTTCTGGTTCTTCACAATATTTCTTTGGTCCGTCAGCTACACCAATTGCCATTTCAAATAGGTTAAGTCCAGATTTGAGATGGGAAGAGACCTCAACGTATAATGTTGGATTAGATTTCGGAATTTATTCTAGAGTAAATGGTACTTTGGATTTGTTTTACAAAGAATCTAAAGATCTTTTGGTTGATGCTGCAGTTTCAGATGGCTCTAATTTCTCAAATAGAGCTTGGCAAAACGTCGGTAGTTTTACAACAAAAGGTATAGAATTGGGTTTAAGTATTGATGTAGTTAAAACAGATAGTTTTGACTGGAATGTCAATTTAAATGCAACCAAATTCGAGCGAAGAATTGATGAACTAATCTACAATGCAGACATCAGAGTAGGTGACAACCTTGCTGGAACAGGTACACAAGGACAAATATTGAGAGAAGGTTTTTCTCCTTATTCATTCCTTTTGTTCAAACAATTGTACGACCCTGCAGGAAATCCTATTGAAGGCGCATTTGCTGATTTGAATGGAGATGGCACTATTAATGCAGACGATAAATACATCTACAAAAATCCGGATCCAGATGCTACCTTTGGTTTTGCTTCTACAATGAACTACAAAAATTTAGATTTTTCATTCAATCTTCGTGCAAGCGTTGGCAATAGAATTTTCAATGCAGTAGATGCAAGAGGAGCTCAGTATGATCAATTAACAACAGGTGGTGCTTTAGGTAATATTCCTACCTCAGTGTTAGAGACTAACTTTAATACTACTTCTGTAGTTGTTTTGTCAGATCGATACGTTGAAAATGCTTCGTTCTTGAGAATGGACAATATTACTTTAGGATATACATTTCCTAAATGGTTAGAAGGTAAAGCTTCTCTAAGATTATTTGGTGGCGTGCAAAATGCTTTTGTAATAACCAAATATTCTGGATTAGATCCTGAAATTACGAACAATGGCGTTGATGGTACGCTATATCCAAGACAACGTTCCCTTTTATTTGGGGCTAATGTGAAATTTTAAAAAAAAACTATGAGAAAAATTAAATTTATTGCAGCACTTATCTTTATTGCAGGATTACAGTCTTGCACAAAAGATTTAGATGTGGTGTCAGAAAATCCGAGAGTTTTATCTCCTGACGATTTGTTTTCGACACCTGAAGGTTATAAGCAGGGCTTAGCCGGTGTTTATGGTAATCTATCATTAACTGGAACTGGAGACGCAGGGAGTTCTTTTCTTCAAGGAATTGATGCTGGAACAAGTCAGTTTGGTAGATGTTTATGGTATTTGCAAAACTTGACTACCGATGAGGTAGTTTGGAGTTATGAAAATGATGAAGGAACTAGAGAGTTGAATAGAAATATTTGGGCTGATGGTAATCCAATATTGTTGGGGATGTTCAGTAGAACAATGGCAGAAGTTGCCATTGCAAATGAGTTCTTAAGACAATCTACCCCTGAAAAATTAAGCACAAGAGGAATTACTAATCCGACTGATGTAGCAAACATTCAAACGTATAGAAATGAAGTGCGTGCACTAAGAGCATATGCATACTACAACATGATGGATTTGTTTGGTAAAGCTCCATTTGTTACTGAAAGCGACCCACTTAATTTTCAAGGGCCACAATACAACAGACAACAATTGTTTGCATTTGTTGAAAGTGAAATGAATGCAGTTTTGCCTAATCTAAAAGCACCAAGAACTAATGAATATGGTCGTTTAGACCAAGCTTTTGCAAGAATGGTGTTGGCAAAAATTTATTTGAATGCTGAGGTGTATATTGGTCAGAACCGTTATAACGACTGTATGACGCAATGCAGCCAAGTTATTTCTGCTGGATATACGTTAAATCCAGATTATCTAAATAACTTCAAAGCAGATAATCATACATCTCCTGAGATGATTTTTACATTGCAATCAGA
Source organism: uncultured Bacteroidota bacterium (assembly GCA_903902795.1). Classification (GTDB taxonomy): domain Bacteria; phylum Bacteroidota; class Bacteroidia; order Flavobacteriales; family Flavobacteriaceae; genus Flavobacterium. Next base: position 9,710 of record CAIUWH010000033.1, on the reverse strand, counting down.
TGCCGTGGTTACTCAGAATTTTGGACCAACCACTGTAATGTGTAACGGTCAAGTGGGTTCACTTGAAAATAATGGCGCTGCTATTGGTGTAGGCGGCTGGGGTGGTGCTCTTCGACTTAGAAAGCAATTTGTTCAAAAATTTGACGGAGTTGACTACGATTTTGATGCAAGAAAAACAGCTTCGGGTGGAGGACCTCGAACTTTGGATATTACTGATATTGCAAATAGAAATCAAGGGTATATTCTTTCTAAATACTCAAATATTTCTTCTGGAGGTGTTCCAGGTTCAAGTTCTACTTTTGTAAATACCGACTTTCCATTATTTAGATTGGCAGATGCTCACTTAATGTATGTTGAAGCGCAGATGAGAAAAGATGGTGCTACTAATGGTAGCTCTACCACTAATGCTGATGCAACATCTTTAGGTTATTTGAATGCAATTAGAGACCGAGCAAATGGTTATGATTTCCCTGATTTCAGTCAAAATCAAATCACTTTGCAATTTGTAATTGACGAACGATCAAGAGAATTACATTGGGAAGGACACAGAAGACAAGATTTAGTTCGTTTTGGTCTTTACACTGGTGGAACATACAATTGGGCATGGAAAGGTAACGGTCAAAATGGTATTGCAATTTCAAATAATTTGAAAGTATTTCCACTTCCAGCTCAATCCATTGCAGCGAACCCTAACTTAACTCAAAACCCTGGATATTAATTTAATAACACTATAAAATGAAAAATAAATTTAAAATAGCAATTGCATTATTAACATTGATTGGATTTTCTTCGTGTGAGGAAGAAAGCGAACTTCTAATATCAGAACCTGTAGGAAGCTACAGAATTGTTACACCTTTAAATGGTGAGTCAGTTGTGTTAAACGAAACTACTCCAACAAACCCGGGTATTTCTTTAACTTGGACTGCAATGAATTACACAACTCAATCGGTAATTACATATACCGTTCAATTAGCGCCAAATGGTTCTGATTTCACCGATGCACAAGATTTGAATACTACAACAAACACCTATGCAACGATTCAATCTGATCAATTAAATCTAGCTGCCCTTACGGCAGGTGCAACACCTTTTGTGCAAAGTGCTGTTGACATTAGAATTAAAGCAACCTCTGGAACTGAAGGAAGTCAGCCTTCTTATTCAGACACCATAACGTATCTTGTTACTACTTATGGTTGTTTAGGTCAGTATGCAGTTGGAGCAGGAATTCCTGCTGCTGGTTGGAACTGGGATTCACCACTGAGCTTAATCTGTGATGACGGAGTCTTAACAGCTAGAACTAACTTGATTAATGATACATTTAGATTCTTTACTGTAAGTGGAGATTGGAATTCAGGTAGAAATTATCCCTATTACGTAACTGAAGGTTACAAAATTAGTTCTACATTAATCAATGCTGCTGATGGTGATCAGAATTTCAGATTTACTGGAACTCCTGCAACTTACCGTATTAAAATTGATAGTAATATTAAAACAATTACCGTTGCTAAAAGTACTGTTGCAAGCGGATTTGAGCCTACATCAACCTGGTTAGTTGGAGCTGCAACTCCTGGGGGTTGGTCTTGGTCAGGAAATAATGAAACCGAATTACCGTTAATTACAGATGGTATTTTTGAAGTGCCACTTACGTTAAATAATGGTGAAACCTTCAGAGTTTTCCTAGGAAACAATGGTGGTGATAGCTGGGGTTTAGGTAGCAGAAACTATCCATGGTATGTTTCAAATGCATATACCATAGACTCTGAATTAATCGACGCACTTGATGGTGATAATAACTTCAGATATACAGGTCCGACCGGAATGAGAATTTTCAAAATCGACTCTGTTGCAAAGACAATCACAGTAGATTAATTCTATCTTAAAGATTACTTATACCAATGGACTGAGATTTATCTCAGTCCATTTTATCTAAAAACTATGAAAAGATATTTTATTTTATTTATTACTTTATTAGTTTGTAGCCTGTCTATTGGTCAGATTACAACTGCACCGTCGCCTGTTTTGGCAGACCAATCTGCAACCATAACGTTTAATAAAACAGGTACGCCATTAGCAGCTTACAATGGAACTATTTATGCCTATGTTGGTGTGACCGTTAATGGTGTTCAATGGCAAAACATAAAAGGAAGTCCAGTTTGGGGAAACAATGTGCAACCTGCAATGACTCAAGTAACGGCGAATACATACTCGTTAACGATAAGTCCAGATTTGTATACTTATTTTGGGGTGTCCAACACCAACTCAATTACACAAATCTGTATCATTTTTAGAAGTTCAGATGCTACTATTCAAACTTCTGATGCATTCATTCCAGTTGGAGCTTTCCAATATAATCTGACAGCACCAGCACTAAATAGCTACAATTTCCTGACTACAGGCGGGAATTTGACAGTTACGGCAAATAATACTAACGGTGTTGCTACCTATAACTTGATAGCTAATGGAACTACTATAAATACGCAAACAACAGCGAATTATTCGTTCATACACACAGGCATTACTTCCAATCAAGTGTATACCTTACAGATTACGCAAGGAATTACTACGTTCAGTGCCAAATTTAACGTGATTATAAATCCTGGAACAACCAATCAAACTCTGCCGGCAGGAATGCTCGATGGGATAAATTACAATACTGCAGACCCGACGAAAGCTACGTTGGTTCTTAATGCTCCATTCAAAGATTTTGTGTATGTTGCGGGTAGTTTTAACAATTGGCAACCTTCCGCAGCCTATGCGATGCGCAAAGATGGCACAAAGTTTTGGCTTGAATTAACAGGATTAACGCCCGGTCAAGCATATACCTATCAGTATTGGGTGTGCGACCAAACGAACAGACCTGTCAATTCGCCAGCTTTGGTAAAAACAGCTGATCCTTTTTCAACCTTAGTCCTTTCTCCCTTTGACGACCCAGAAATAGCAACTTTAGGTGTTTTTCCTAATTTGCCTGCTTATCCTGTAGGTCAAGAAAGAGAAGTTACCGTTTTACAAACGGGTCCAAACTCATTGTTCTCCTATAATTGGAGTGCTGCAACAACCAATTTTGTTAAGCCCAAGAAGAAAGATTTGGTATTTTATGAAGTTCTAATTAGAGATTTCGATAGCAATAGAACCTATCAAGATTTAATTAATCGAATTGATTATTTCAAGAACCTTAAAATTAATGCTGTTAAACTGATGCCTGTAATGGAATTCGAAGGCAATATGAGTTGGGGTTATAACACCGTGTATCATATGGCGCTCGACAAACGATATGGTCCGCCAACAAAATTAAAAGAATTTGTAGACTTGTGTCACCAAAATGGGATAGCAGTAATTTTAGATTTAGCGCTTAATCACGTTTTCGGACGTTCTCCTCTTGAAAGAATGTGGATGCTGGATACCGATGGAGATGGTTGGGCTAACTCTACAGGTTTTAGAACATCAACCGAAAATCCGTATATCAATCAAACTCCTACACATGCGTACAATGTGGGTAGCGACTTAAATCACTTTAGAGAAACGGGTCCAGGTGGAAACATGACTAATACTTATGCGCTGCGGACCATTCAATATTGGATTCAAGAATATAAAATTGACGGATACCGTTGGGATTTAACCAAAGGATTTACGAATCAATGTGCGAATGGTGATGAAGGTTGTACCAATGGATACAGAAGTGATAGAGTTGCTAAAATGAAATGGTATGCCGATAATCAATGGGCAGCTGATCCTAATTCATTAGTTATTTTTGAGCATTTAGGAACTGGTGGTTCTGCTTCAGAAGAATTGGAATGGGCAGATTATTTACGTTCGGGTGATTCAAAAGGAATCATGCAATGGAGAAAAATGACCGATCCTTACGCTAATTTATTGAAAGGCAACTTTGCCGATTTGACTCCTGTAACCGATGCTGTCGGCTCTAACAATACGCGTTACCGTTTTATCGGCTATGCTGAAAGTCATGATGAAGAACGAGTGGTTTATAAAGCATTAAATGAAGCAGGTCAAACTCAAGGGAACTTGGCGAAAGTACATCAAAGATTGTCAGCAATGGGAGCTGTACTTTTATTAGTGCCAGGACCCAAAATGATCTGGCATTTTGGAGATTTAGGTTGGGAAAAATCATTGTGGACGTGTAATAACGGCACGGTTTCTTTTTCAGGTCCAGATTGTAAATTAGATACAAAACCACAACCTCAGTGGGAAACTGCTGAGAATTGGTTGGCTGATCCGAATAGAAGCGCTATTTACAACAATTGGTCTAAAATGATTAATTTGAAAAAAACAGAGGATGTTTTTGAAAATGGTGATTTTTCATGGAATTTATCCCAAACGGGTAGCCCACGACTTGATATTTGGACAAGTACTACTCAAACGCCAACTTTAAGTTATACGTTTGTAAGAACCAACTTCTCAGATAATACTTTAAATACCAGTGCGGGCTTTCCATATACAGGAACATGGTACAATTTGATGGATAATTCAACCATCAATGTTACCGATACCAATATGAATATTGCAATTGAACCAGGTGGATTTAGAGTTTTCGGAAATAAACCTTCTACTTTATCAAATGATTCGTTCGAAGCATTAAATGCAATTAACGTATCGCCTAACCCATCAGAAGGATATTTTACGATTAATACGGCAACTTCTAAAGTTGAGGTCTACTCAATAACAGGACAGTTAGTAAAAACGTTTAAAAATACCCTAGAAAATGTCGAATACGATATTACCGATTTAAATCAGGGTATTTACTTGGTGAAATTAACCGATATCAATGCTAACGAAAAAGTAGTAAAGTTAGTCAAACAATAAATTTTGAATTAGTTATAATGCGTTTCCTAAAAACCTTTCATTTTTTTGAAAGGTTTTTTTATTATGAAACTTGAGCAGTTTTGTTTCGTGCGCTTGGTGGAGGTTATCGTTGTGAATAGCTACGAAAAGACATAGGCTGTTATTGAGTGCTACATGTCTTATTTTAAAAAGGCTGATTCCGATCACAGAGCGTTCTTGGTAAAATTCTGTAAAATAAACGTAATGCTTGCCAGCAGCAGAATAAGCACTTGAAAATATAAAAAACAAAAACCCGAACATTTCTATTCGGGTTTGTGGTACCTCCAGGAATCGAACCAGGGACACATGGATTTTCAGTCCATTGCTCTACCAACTGAGCTAAGGTACCTTTTGTTGAGGGTGCAAATATAGAATGATTTTTAATTTATACAAAACAAATATTAAAAAAAATCTATTTGTAACTTTGTATTGTAAAAAGTATAAAATGAATCTAATTATCGATAGTGGGAATACAAAAATTAAAGCGGCTGTTTTTGAGGATGATACACTTGTTTTTAAGCAACATATAGTCTACGATGATTGGCAAAATGATATCAAAAAAATTTTAAAAAGTTTTAATAAAATTGATACTATTGTCATTTCAAACGTCTCCAAGATTGAAACGGTACAATTTTCTGAATTGGAATCTATGTACAATGTAAGCTACATAACTAGAGATAATAAGTTTCCGTTCACAAATGGGTATCAGTCACCTCAAACACTCGGTATCGACCGCATGGTTTTAGCTTCGGGCGCCGTCTTAAAATATCCTGGCAAAAACAGGTTGGTTATTGATGCAGGTACCTGCATTACGTATGACTTTGTAGACGAAACCAATACTTATTTAGGTGGTGCCATTTCTCCAGGGATTCAATTGAGATACAAATCACTGAATAATTACACGGCAAATTTACCCTTACTGTCCAAAGAAGAACCCGCAAATATGATTGGAACAACCACGAATGAGTCCATACATTCTGGCATAGTTAACGGAGTAACCTTTGAGATTGAAAGTTTTATAGACGCTTATTCGGAACGATACCCAAACTTTATCATAATTTTAACGGGTGGCGATGCAGATTTTTTGGCTAAACGATTAAAAAATACCATCTTTGCCAATTCAAATTTCTTATTAGAAAGTTTAAACCAAACATTTCAATACAATCAAAATGATTAAAAAGTTTATTATCATCTTTTCGTTATTAGCTTCATTATTCTCTTTTGCTCAGGAAGGAACGTCGTCGCCTTATTCGTTTTACGGAATTGGAGATGTCAAATTTCGTGGCAATATTGAAGTACGTTCAATGGGAGAGGTAAGTGTAATTCCAGATAGTATTCATATTAATTTGCAAAATCCTGCCATGATGTCAAGCATCAAGTTGACGACCTTTTCAGCAGCAGGAACATTTTCTCCAGTAGCATTGAATACAAGCTCTCAAACTGAGAAAGCTCAAAGGACTACTTTAGACTATCTAGCCGTAGTGATTCCAACAAAAAAGTTTGCCATCGGATTTGGTTTGATGCCCTATTCGTCCGTTGGTTATAACATACTGAATCGATCTACTCCCGATTTTGCATTCACTTTTAATGGCTCAGGTGGCGTAAATAAAGTATACACTGCAGTAAGTTTTAAATTAAATAAACAGTTTAATTTTGGAATAGAAGGGCAATATAATTTTGGAGAAATTGAGACAGTCAACTCAACCACAACCACAATTGAAACACGAACCAGAGAAACAAATATTTCTTCCATAAATGGTTTGAACGTTAATTTAGGTATAACACATCAAGCGAAGATTAATAAGAAGATTTCAATTTTTTCTGGACTAACTTATACTCCAGAAGCTAATTTAAATTTGTATAATACTCGTAATATTGCAATCATCCAGTTTTCAGCAAATGATCAAGAAATAGTCTATGATCAAATAGACGTTGATGTACCAAACTCTAAAATTAAATCACCTTCGAAAATTTCTTTTGGTACAAGTATTGGAGAATTAAAAAAATGGGTAGTTGGCGCACAAGTTACTGCGCAATCAAGCAGTGAATTTGGAAATAGAGTTGAAAATATATCAAATACCACATACGAAGATGGCCTTAAGTTCTCTTTTGGAGGCTATTATATTCCTAAATACAACTCCTTTACAAGCTATATCAGTAAAATTACTTATCGTGGTGGCTTTAGATATGAAAACACTGGATTGGTAATTAATAATCTATCCATATTAGACAGAGCTGTTACTTTCGGTTTAGGATTGCCTTTAAGTGGAACATTTTCAAATATTAATATTGGTTTCGAATTTGGAAAAAGAGGAACCACCAATGCGGGTCTTATCGAAGAGAATTATAGCAATATATCATTCGGATTTTCGTTTAATGATTTATGGTTTCAAAGAAGAAAGTACAACTAATCACAACGTATATGAAAGCTAAATTAACTTTTTTGATTTTATTTTTAACCTGTGGCATAATGCAATCTCAGGAAATTAATTGCGCTGCAGTACAAGCTGATTTTGCTAAACTAGTCGAACTTCAAAATTTTAAAGAGGCTGGCGTAAAACTGAATCTACTCCTCAATAAATGTGCTAGTTCTGATGAAAATTTGTATCTACTTGGAGCTAAAGTGATTCAAAATAAAATTGATTTAGCTACCAATGATGATAAAGAGAAAGCTGCAAAAGAAATGATTGCGCTTTACGATAAACACGATAGTAATTTTCCAAACAACACAAGTAACAATCTCATCAATAAGGCCATGTTATACTACGACTATAGCCTAGCTACTGAGGAAGAAACGTATCTGGCCTTTGACAAAGCCTTCAAAAAAGATAAGTTTCAATTTACAAATCCACTCGCATTGTTTACCTATTTCAAAATGTTTAACGAAGACTACAGAAACAAAAACGACCGTAGTTTAGACCAAATGTTAAACAAATACAGTCAGGTTCTTTCCGTAATCGAAAAAAACAAAACGCTTTCTTCAGATAAAGAAATTGAATTTGATAATGTAAAAATTGCTGTGAATTCTATTGTTAAGAATAATTTAACCGTGGAAGACATTAACGAATACGCGGAGCGTAACGTAAACAAAAACAAATCAAATGTCGAATGGCTCGACGCTACAGTTGATTTGATGATGGAAAAATGTGCTGACAAGCCTGTTTTTGGAACCATTGCAGGTTATTTACACGCACTTAAACCAAGTTCTAAATCAGCTTTTGCCTTAGGTTCGTTTCATCTAAAAAATAACGACAGAGAAAAAGCAGTTCAATACCTTAAATTAGCTGCTGAATTAGCTCCCGAAAAAGCAGAAAAAGCGCGAATCTATGCAATTAACGCATCGGTTTCCTTTGGATTTGACAAAAAATCGGCCAAAGAAAGTATACTTTTAGCTGTACAAAACGACGAAAAAAACGGCGAACATTTCATATTTTTATCTAATTTGTACGCGAGTTCAGCAGATGAATGTGGTAAGTCGCAAATCGAAAAGAAAGCTATTTATCAATTGGCTACCCAAGCTGCTCAAAAAGCTGCCGAAATTCAACCTAGTTTAATTGAAACATCCAAATCGTTGATTGAATCATATAAGAAAAATGCTCTCACCGATAAAGAAAAAGAACAAATCAAAAAATCGGGAAATAAGGTGACCATCGATTGTTGGATCAATGAAACCGTTCAATTGTAAAATGACTTTCTATAAAAGAAATTATATTATTTTTCCTTGCCTATTTTTGGTTGCTCTCTATTCTTGTGAAAGTAATTTTAGAGAAGTTCAGAAGTCTACTTTTTCTGAATTTACACCGAGTACAGACGCCGATTCAATCAATTTGAAATACACTGACTCTGGTAAAATACAAGCCGTATTAGTTACACCTAAAATGCTAGAGTATGGAGCAGTTGATTTTCCTTTTACCGAATTCCCTAAAGGGATGAGCCTCACTATTTATGATGATGCTGGGAAGAAAACATTTGTCACTTCAAAATATGCAGTAAGTTACAAGAATACTGACATTGTAGATTTGCAAGGTGATGTAAAAATTACAAATGAAGTAGGACAAATGTTAGAAACAGAACAAATGTTTTACGACCAAAAAAACGAGTGGTTTTACACTGAAAAAAAGTATAAATTTACAGATCCAAAAGGAGTTTCCTTTGGAGAAGGAATCGACTTCAGTAAAGATTTTAACATAATAAACTCGCAGAGAATTTCAGGCGAAGTGTATGATAAACTATAAAAAATGAATTACTTAAACATTACGCGATACATTTATCTTGCTGTAGGTTTTATAATGGTATACGACGCTTATTCAAAATGGAGCGACGATGCAAAGCCATGGTTAAGCGTTTTTCTTGCGGGCTTAGCTTTTTTTATGTTCTTCTTTAGAAGTAAATTTGCTAAACGATTTGAAGAAAACAAAAAACAACAGCAGAATCAAAAGAAAAATCAAAACAACACAACCGAGTAAATGGAAGTATCAATAGTAATAGTATGTGTATTACTAATTGCTTTTTTTTCAGGTATGGAGATAGCGTACATTTCCTCCAATAAAATCTACCTTGAAATTGAAAAAAAGCAAAATAATTTCTTTTCGAGTTTCATCACCAAACTTACCTTACATCCTTCAAAATTCTTGGCAACTATGTTGCTGGGTAATACCATATCGTTAGTAGTATATGGATACTTCATCAGTAAAATGGTTTTGCAGTACATGCAAGTACATAATTTTGGTCTATCAGGTTACCAAGTTTATTTGGTTCAAATCGTAGTAGCTACATTATTTATTATCATTACGTCCGAATTCATCATCAAATTGTTCTTTCAGGTGTATTCTAATGCTTTGATAAAGTACTTATCACTGCCTGCTTACTTTTTT
>CAIUWH010000032.1 GCA_903902795.1 uncultured Bacteroidota bacterium | reverse complement strand
TAAGAAATTAAGGAGTTTTTTTATGCAATTCTCTAAGCCATGGAATTTATCGTCTATATACTCTTTAGTGAAACTAAAAATCGTTTCTACATCGGATTTCCCGCAAATCTCCAAGAACGAATAATAAGACACAATCAAAAAAGTAAAGGCTTTGCAGGCAATGTAAATGATTGGAAAGTCGTTTATACAGAAAATTAGACCTCAAAAATTAGAAGCCAACACAATAGCATTTCAAAATTATAGCATATGAAAACAGAATTAAAAATGAAAAATGAACTTCTGTAAAAAAAAATCATAATTTTACTACTATTATAAATCGATATGAAAAAATCCTATTTAATAATTTACGTGCTAGTAGTTCTCCTTTATTCGTGTTCAAAAAACAGCACTGATGCTGCGCCGCTAATTGAAGATACTTTTGTAAGAGCGGCGGATGTTTCCTATCTGCCTTTGATTGAAAGTGAAGGAATTATATACAAGCACAACGGCCAATCAGAAAACGCACTAATTACATTAAAAAATGCAGGTTGTAACACCATTCGGATTCGTTTATGGAAAAATCCTATCGATGGTCATTCGGGCTTAGCAGAAGTAAAAGCACTTTCATTGAGAGCTAAAAATTTAGGAATGAAAGTCTGGCTGACCGTTCATTATTCAGACACTTGGGCTGATCCTGCAAACCAAAACAAACCAGCAGAATGGGCAAGTCTAAGTTTTACAAATCTAAAAAATGCAGTCTCGTCTTATACGGCAACCATCATGAACGAAATTGATCCTGACATTATTCAAATAGGCAATGAAACAAATGACGGGATGCTTTGGCCGGACGGAAGAATTTCTTCTAATGAAGAGCACTATTTAGAATTGGTGCAAAGTGCTGTTTCTTCTATCCGAAGTATCTCTCCTTCCACCAAAATAATGTTGCATTATGCAGGAGTTGATTCCGGATCAACATTGTTTTTTAGCAAAGTTACTGCTATTGATTATGATTATATCGGATTATCTTATTATCCGATTTGGCATGGAAACCATCTTTCAAATGTTACAAATGCAATAAATTTGGTAGGTCAAACGTATAATAAAAAGGTTTTGATTGCTGAAACAGCATATCCGTTCACTTTAAGTTGGAACGATTGGACTAATAATATTGTTGGATTAGATAATCAATTAATTCCTGCTTTTCCAGCCTCTAATTCTGGTCAAAAAAGCTTTGTTTTAGCTATTAAAAATGCATTAAGACAATCCAATTTCGGACAAGGATTTTGCTATTGGGGAGCTGAATGGGTTGCGTTTCGAGGAACACAATCTACGAATGGTTCATCGTGGGAAAATCAAGCTTTGTGGGACTTCAATAATAATTCTCTTCCTGTTATGGATGCATTTAATCAAAATTGATTTTACTATTTTAAATACAATCTAAAGTACGTTCCAAAGCCATTCCGCGAGAACCTTTTATAAGTAGCGTTTTATTATGAATAGGATTGCTTTTCAGGAACTGAGCGAAAGAATCAAAATCAGAAAAGAAAGTAAAATTACTTTTTTCAGTAGCATTTGAGCAAAAGTCTTTTCCGATAAAAAAACAGGTTATTGCATCTTGATTTTCAAGCTGTTTTACAATACTTCGGTGTTCGTTTAAACTATCCTTACCTAATTCGAACATGTCGCCAATTACAATCATTTTGTTTGATTTTTCTAACTGTATGAAATTCTCCAAAGCTACTTTCATACTACTCGGATTGGCATTGTACGCATCCAATATAATTTCGTTGGTTCCTTTGGTGAGCAATTGCGATCTATTGTTTTCTGGGATGTAACTTTCGATGGCTTCCTTAATTTGATCATCAGAAATCTCAAAATAGGCACCAATTGTGATGGCAGCAATAATGTTGTTTGCGTTATATAAGCCGATTAAATGTGAATGAATTCGAATTGCATTGTAGTCAATTGTAACTAGAGGATTAGCTGTTACTCCTTTGATGTAAACAAACGCATTCTCATCCTTCTGACTGAATGTAATTCGTTCAATAGCCGAGGTTTTTTCCTCCTGAATGGCATCGTCAAGATTCACCACAACCCTTTTATGATGCTTTTGGATGTACGAATACATTTCGCTTTTTCCTTTAATAACACCTTCCACTCCGCCAAAACCTTCCAGATGTGCTTTGCCAAAATTAGTGATGTATCCAAAATCAGGTTGAGCTATTTCGCACAAAAATTCAATCTCTTTCTGGTGATTTGCTCCCATCTCTACTATTCCGATTTCTGTTGTTGTGGTAAAAGAAAGCAAAGTGAGCGGAACTCCAATATGATTGTTTAAATTACCTACCGTGGCTTTCGTTCTATATCTTTTGGAGAGCACACAATTGATCAGTTCTTTAGTGGTAGTTTTGCCGTTACTGCCGGTCAAAGCAATAATCGGCAATTTTAAATAGTTTCGGTGGAACTGGGCTAACTCCTGTAACGTATTCAAACTATTAGTGACCAAGATGGTTTGTTGATCTATATAATAGTTTTCATTATCGATTATAACGTAAGAAGCTCCTTTTTCCAACGCTTCCTTGGCAAAGGTATTCGCGTCAAAACGTTCGCCTTTGATGGCTACAAAAAGAGAATTGGGCTCAATTTTACGAGTATCAATTGAAACTGAAGTACACGATAAAAAGAGCTGATGAATTTCTTGAATGCTCATATCACATAATAGTTAAAAAAATAAAAGCCCTAATGAAAGGGCTTTTTGTATGCTTATAATAAAAAAATTATCTTTTATTTCTTGGACTTTTCTTTTTGTCTGCTTTTGGACCAACTCTTGACATAGCACATCTGAATCCGATGTAATCTGTTGCCATATCTTGAGGGAAATATCTTCTTTGTGCTGGATCTAACCAATACGCTCTATCTCTCCAAGAACCACCTTTGTATACTCTTACGTCGTCGTTTATTAAAGTTGTTCTCTTACTTGACTTGTCGTATTTACGCAACATATTACCTAAACTATCAGCTGATACGTTGTGCTCAGGAGAATCGTACATTCTTTTCTCTGATGGCAATTTTGCTTCTACATCCTCGGTATCAGAACTTCCAAAACTAAAATAACGTGTAGATTGTTTATCCCCATCACGGTAGTTTTTGTGGTTACTCTTATCAAAGTTTTGTCTTAAATACGTTTCGTTTTCGTCAACGGCAACTTGAGAAATTTGACCTGGGAAGTTTCTTGCAATAACTTTACCATTTGGAAGTGTATCGAATACTTGAGTATCAGCAGTAACTAATTCTACTTTACCGTCTTCACCAATTTTGTTTTTCATGTAAACGTTACCTCTGTAATAGTTGAAGTCATTTGCTTCATCATCAACAATTGGTCTGTAAACATCGGCAACCCATTCGGCAACGTTACCAGCCATATCATACAATCCGAAATCATTTGGAGGATATGATTTTACTTTATTGGTAATATCAGCTCCGTCATCAGACCAACCTGCGATACCACCGTAATCACCTTTTCCTTGCTTAAAGTTGGCTAACTGATCACCTTTGATTTGTCTTTTGCTTGAACGTGTATAACCACCTGACCAAGGATATTTCTTTTGACCTTTATAGATGTTATATTCTCTTTGCCCTACATCAGCTGCAGCTGCATATTCCCATTCGGCTTCAGTCGGAAGTCTATATTCTGGAAGAATAAGTCCAGATGTTCTTTGAGCATAGATATTTTTAGCTTCTTGTACTTCTCCTTTGGAATTTTTAGTTCCGCCTTTGCCAGCAGCTTTTGAACCTCTTCGTCCTTTCAAAACGATTTCTTCGTTTCCTCCGAAAGTTTTCGTTGGTGCCGCAAGATAAGTTTCAGTACTAAAAGTAGCATCCGCTTTTACATCAGTAACTTTAGCATCTTTCTTTAAAAATCCTTCTCTATCAAGTACCGACTCATTTACTCTATCGGTTCTCCATTTAGAGAATTCGGTAGCTTGAATCCAATTCACACCTACTACTGGATATTCAGCATAGGCTGGATGTCTTAAATAGTTGTTGGTCATCGTTTCATTATACCCTAATCTATTTCTCCATACTAAAGTGTCTGGGGAAGCACCTTCGTAAATGTTTTTGTAATTTTCTTCATCTGGCGGAAAAACGCGCTTCAACCAATCAAGGTACTCCATGTACATTAAGTTGGTTACCTCAGTTTCATCCATGTAAAAGGACTGGACGTGTTGTTGATTTGGCGTGTTATTCCAATCATGCATCGGATCATCTGCAACTTTACCCATGGTAAAAGTTCCACCCTCAACAAGAACTAAACCTGGTCCAGTTTCTTGTTTTTTAAAGTTAGAAGCATATTGAAATCCTCCTTTTTTGTCATTAATTTTCCAACCTGTCGCTTTTGAAGAATTCTTGTTGCTTGATTTCTTGCTACAGCTGGAAACACTAATCATTAACGCTAAGGCTAGCATCAATTGAATCGACATAATTTTGTTTACTTTCATACTGTTAGTAGGTAATAATTTTGTGGCGAATATAGTAATTTCATATTAAACCACAAGAAATTTGTAAAAAATATTAATCTATATGCAGTCAATAACGATTTTATTAACGTTATATTGTGTACTGTTTTACTAATTTTTATTTGTTATTTTGTAATATTTGCAAATTAATTGCGTTACTATGTCAATGAAAAAAATTGCTTTTTTTATATTTTACCTATTTACTTTTTTGTGTTTCGGACAGCAAAAAGGCGCTATTACTATAGGATGGACAGAAAATAAACTCCTTTCTTTTGGGGAATTTTCGCTAAATGTTCCTTCATTCAATGAAGAAAACTTCGTTTATATTGAAGCAACAAGAGAATTGTTCTATGCGAAAAAGTTCAAAGAGTCGACGTTGATTGACGAAAACTCTCTGCAAATTACTAATGTTGTTTTCGAACCCATCAATGAAACGCAATTGAGCTCCATTTCCAAAGGTACTATTCCAACCACAGTTATTGCAACGGTAAAAAACACGATTGCTCGAGAACAATACTATTCAACTCTTACTATTTCTCCATTTGTCAAAGAAGGAAACACCTATAAAAAAGTCATTTCATTTGACTATTCATTCGAAGCAAGTAACTCTTCTAGACTAACCAACGAGAACAACGTAATGGCCGTTTCAAATTCGGTTTTGAGTTCTGGAAATTGGTATCGCTTTTATGTTGAGAAATCGGGCGCCTATTTAATTACTAGAACTTTTTTATCCGAATTGGGAATAAATCCGGATAATGTCAATCCGAAAAAAATCAAAATATACGGACATGGCGGTAAAATGGCACCACTGCGAAACAGCACACCTTATCCATTTGATTTAGAAGAAAATGCCATACAGGTAATTGGTGAAGATGACTTTGTATTCAATACAGGAGATTACATTGTTTTTTATGCGGAAGGAATGGACAATTGGAGCACGGAAAACAGCACGCACATCAACCTATATAGTGATCGATCGTATTATTACATCAATGTTGAAGGTGAAGATGGAAAACGAATCACACCAACCGTTCAACCTACCGGAGCTACTACTTTGCCTTTAAACACTTTTGATGATTACCAATTTCATGAAGTAGATCTTACCAATATTGGCAGACTGGGAAGAGTTTGGTTCGGAGAGTCATTCAGTCCAGACAATGAACAAGAGTTTAATTTTATCTTTCCTAATGCCGTGACAAGTGGTCAAGCTACAGTTGGAATTCATGTGGGCGGAAACTCCTTTGTAGCAACTAAATTCACTCCAACTATCAATGGAACAGTCCAGACTGCTTTAAATTTGAACATCATTACGATAAATTCATCTGCTGTAGCAAGCCATACAAGCAGCATATATACTGTTCCATCTGCTCAAAATTTTAATGTCAAGTTAAATTTTGACAACGGAGGTGTTCCCACTTCAAAAGGATATTTGGACTACATTTACATCAAAACCAAAAGCAATTTAACAGGTTACGGAAAACAATTCAGATTTCAATTTGACAACGCTTCTTCTTCAGCTGGAATTGTAGAATACCAATTCAATAACGCTGCCACTATTAAAGAAGTTTGGGACATCACCGACCTTTACAATGTAACCAAAATCGAAAATCAAAATCAATCCAACTTTTCATTCAAATCTAATTTAGGAGTTGAGAAAAAATACATTGCAATTGATTTCAACGACCTATATCTTCCGCAAAAAGAACGCCAAACCCGAGTAGCTAATCAAGATTTAAAAGGAACCATATTTCTAAATGCACAGGGGAATTTTCAAGATATCGATTATTTAATTATTACTCCATCGGGATTAACCACCCAGGCCGAAAAATTAGCCAACTTTCATCGTAATTATTCGGGGTTAAATGTAAAAGTAGTCCAGACTGAACTAATCTATCAGGAATTTTCTTCTGGCAAACAAGATATTGGAGCCATTCGAAATTTTGTTAAATACGTATACCAAAATGCATCAACAATTAACAATAGAGTTAAATATGTCAATTTATTTGGTGATGCTTCGTTCGACTTTAAAGACCGGATTTCAAACAACACCAATATTGTTCCCATTTATCATTCTTTAGACAGTTATACCTCTGGTGTTTCCTCTTTTGCGTCGGATGATTTCTTTTGCTATATGGATGCTAATGAAGGTGAAATCTTTGTAAACTCAAATTTTGCTGCAGATATAGCAGTGGGACGAATGATTGCATCCTCTCCCCAGCAGGCCGACGAGATGGTCAACAAAGTAATTGACTACCATGATATAAAATCATATGGGAGTTGGAGAAATAATTTTGTGACCATTTCCGATGACGCCGATAAACCAGGCGATGGATCGTTACAACTGAATCAAAACAATGTAACCGATGAAATAGCTTTTGAAAACCCTTATGTAAATACTAAAAAAATATTTCTGGACGCTTATCAGCAGCAAACATCGGCTGGCGGTGATCGGTATCCTAAAGCCAAAGAAGATATTCAAAATGCCTTTGAAAAAGGTTCTCTAGTTTTTAATTATTTAGGCCATGGTGGCGAAGATGGGTTGACGGGCGAGCGAATTTGGGATAAATTTGACGGGCTAAACTTTTTTAACCGGTACCGCTATCCCCTTTTTATTACTATTACCTGCGATTTTTCTCGATTTGACAATCCACTTCGACCTACCGCAGGTGAATATACGTATTGGAATCCAACAGGTGGAGCCGTAGCGATGATTACTACCACGCGATCAATTGGATATGCCTTTACCTTTAATAAAGATGTTACCAAAAATCTGTATACTTTAGGAACACAGCCCTTTGTATCGATAGCAGAAACGCTACGAATTTCAAAAATTCAAAACAACAATTATTCCGACACAAAAGTGGCTTTATACATTGGCGATCCAGCATTAATGTTATCCATACCAAAACCAAACATAGTATTAACAAAAGTAAATGATGTTCCGATTACGCAACCCATAGCCGATTTTCGAGGATTGGCATTTATGAAACTCACAGGCGAAGTTCAAGACGAAATTGGCAATGTAATGACTGCATATAATGGTGAACTATCGGTAAATATTTTCGACAAAATGTTTAATCGAACGACATTTAACAATGATAATTTTAGTCCGCCCATGACTTTTTCGAATTTGGGAGAAACCATCTTTAGAGGTAACGCATCCATCAACAACGGTCAGTTCGAATTTGGATTTGTAGTTCCTAAAGACATTCGTATTCCACTAGGAAATGGTCGAATTAGTTTTTATGCAAAACGCAATCAAGCTCTTTTAGATAAAACAGGATATAATACTGACATTAAAATTGGAGGTTTAGATACGAATGCAGTTGCCGATACAACTCCGCCTCGAGTTCGTTTGTACATGAACGACGAATCGTTTGTTAACGGCGGCATCACCAATGAATCGCCTTTCTTCTTAGCTTTTTTAGAAGATGAACACGGAATCAACACGGCAAGCGGAATTGGCCACGATATTGTCGCAATATTAGATGGTGATGAATCAAATCCGTATGTGCTGAACGACTACTATGAAACCGAATTGGACGACTTTACTAAGGGTAAAATCAGATTTCCTTTCCGAAATTTGTCATTAGGCCTGCACACTATAACCTTTAAAGCTTGGGACGTTTATAACAATTTCATTTCGGCAGAAATACAATTTGTGGTCGTGAGTGGCGAAAGTATCACTTTATCTAATGTTTTGAATTATCCAAATCCATTTGTAAGCTACACCCAATTCTGGTTTTCCCATAACAAGCCTTTTGAACCCCTTGATGTGCAAGTTCAAATATTCACTATCACTGGAAAGGTCGTAAAGACCATCAACCAAAATATTTCTACCGATGGTTTTTTATCACGCGAAATAACTTGGGACGGTAAAGATGATTTTGGAGATAAAATAGGAAAAGGAGTATACGTCTATAAATTAACAGTTAAATCATCTACAACTGGGGAGCAATCAGAAAAAATAGAAAAACTTGTAATCCTGTAATAAAATACTATATTTGTTTAATTATTTTAAGAATTTATGAAAAAGATTTTAGTTTTAGTTACCTTATTAATTACCATTCAAAACTTAAATGCCCAAGAAGTTAACCGAGTAATCACCACAGGAGTTCCGTTTCTTTTAGTCGCAGCTGACGCAAGAGCCGCTGGTTTAGCCGATCAAGGTGTAGGAACATCAGCCGATGTCTTTTCACAACAATGGAATCCAGCAAAATATGCTTTTATAACAGACAAACAAGGATTTTCTGTCAATTACACTCCGTATTTGACTCAGTTGGTAAATGACATTTCGTTAGGTCAAGTGAATTACTATAACCGTTTCAACGAAAGAAGTGCTTTTGCTGCAAGTTTACGTTATTTTGGATTAGGAGAAATTGAATTGAGACAAAACTTTGATGATCCTGCAAATATTGTAAAGCCAAATGAATTGGCGTTAGATGGTTCGTATGCTTTAAAACTAAGCGAAACTTTTTCAATGGCAGTAGCTGGTCGTTACATTCGCTCTAATTTGAGAATTGCCGATACTAATACTGATGCACGACCTGCAAGCTCATTTGCTGTAGACATTGCGGGTTTCTTTCAATCGGAAGAAAAGGCTTTCAATGATTTTAACGGTAGATACCGACTCGGATTTAATTTCCAAAATTTAGGTCCAAAAATCAGCTACGACAACGACCAAAATGATGTAAATTCTAACTTTCTACCTGCTAATATGCGTTTAGGTGGTGGATTTGATTTCATCTTAGACGAATATAATAAAGTGACTGCAAGTGTTGAATTTGCTAAGTTATTGGTCCCAACTCCTCAAGATCCCGATTTAGATGGCGATGGAATAATCACTGAATCAGAAAGAAACGAAAACAATAATGATTACAGAAAAATCAATTGGGTTTCGGGTATTTTCCAATCTTTTGGCGATGCTCCAGGAGGTTTTGCAGAAGAATTAAAAGAATTTACCTATTCTGTTGGTGCTGAATATTCGTATCAAGATTCCTTTGCCTTCCGTTTAGGTTATTTTAACGAAAGCCCGATTAAAGGAGCTAGACGATTTTTCTCTCTTGGTGCTGGATTTAAATATAATGTAGTCAAAATTGATGTTTCCTATTTATTCTCTGCATCACGAGTAAGAAACCCACTTGAAAACACCTTACGCTTCTCTCTAAGCTTTGCGTTTGGAGATAAATATGATGAATATTAATTGAAACTATCGCTATAACAACAATCCAAATTTCTTCATCGAAATTTGGATTTTTTTTCCCTTATACCTGCTGATAATTATATTTTCACAATAAAATAAGACAATTACTAAATGAAGGAAATTACTATTAAGACTGCTTTTTCTGTTTTTGATGGTGTTGCTGATTTACCAGCCGAAATTCAATCACTGATGCATCAGGCCGTAGAAACTAGAAAAAATGCGTATGCGCCGTACTCAAAGTTTAGAGTTGGTGCTGCCATACTACTCGACAACGGAAAAGTAGTTTTGGGTTCCAATCAAGAAAATGCGGCGTATCCATCTGGACTCTGCGCAGAGCGTGTTGCAATATTTCAAGCTGGTGCAATTTATCCCGATGCAAAAATTATAAAACTGGCAATAACAGCAGCATCAGACAGTAATCCGACCCTGTCGCCCATTCCACCTTGCGGAGCATGCCGACAATCGATTGCAGAATACGAATTCAAACAAAATACTCCAATAGAAATATATTTTATGGGAGAAAGTGGCGAAGTATACAAATCGAATTCAATAGAGAATTTGTTGCCTTTATCATTCGACAAAACATCATTGTAAGCTACAACGTTTTAGTTAGTCTTTTATAAAAAATCGATTGCAAAAAAATCTATTTTAATTCTGATTTATTTTTACTTCTACAATCATTATCTTACTTTTGCTATCGCAAACTTTGGAACTAAGTATAGACCGATTTTTAAAGTGGTTCGATTACAATTTATTTAATCCCAGTAATTCATTAAAAAATGAAACCAATTACAAAAGAAACATACCTTCAATGGTACGAAGAAATGCAGTTTTGGAGAAAATTCGAAGACAAATTGGCTGCAGTATATATCCAACAAAAAGTTAGAGGTTTTTTACATCTGTATAACGGACAAGAAGCGGTGTTAGCAGGAGCAATTCATGCGATGGATCTTTCTAAAGATAAAATGATTACCGCTTATCGTAACCACGTTCAGCCAATTGCAATGGGTGTTGACCCTAAAAAAGTAATGGCCGAATTATACGGAAAAGTTACAGGTACATCAAAAGGTATGGGAGGATCGATGCACATTTTTTCAAAAGAACACGGATTTTATGGCGGCCATGGTATCGTAGGTGCTCAAATTCCGGTTGGTGCTGGAATGGCTTTTGCCGATAAATATTTTGAAACGGGCGGCGTTACTTTAACCTATTTTGGTGACGGTGCTGCGCGTCAAGGTTCATTGCACGAAGCGTTTAACATGGCCATGTTGTGGAAACTTCCGGTTGTTTTTATTTGTGAAAACAATGGATATGCAATGGGAACTTCGGTAGAACGGACTGCAAATCACACCGATGTTTGGAAATTAGGTTTGGGATATGAAATGCCTTGTGGACCAGTAGACGGAATGAATCCCGTAAAGGTTGCTGAGGCCATGCAAGAAGCAATTGACAGAGCGCGTCGTGGTGACGGACCGACATTTTTAGAAATGAAAACGTATCGATATAGAGGTCATTCAATGTCGGATGCACAATTGTATCGTACCAAAGATGAAGTAGAAGAATACAAAAAAATTGACCCTATAACTCAAGTTCTTGACGTTATAAAAGAAAAAAAATATGCAACGGATGCAGAAATCGAAGCCATCGACGAACGAGTGAAAAACTTAGTAGACGAATGCGAAAAATTTGCTGATGAATCTCCGTTCCCAGAAGTACAACAACTGTATGATGTGGTGTACGAACAAGAAAATTATCCTTTCATTCCTCATAGATTATAATTATGGCTACAGTAATAACAATGCCTCGTTTGAGCGATACAATGACAGACGGAACTGTCGCCACTTGGCTTAAAAAAGTAGGCGACACAATAAAAGAAGGTGATATTTTAGCGGAAATCGAAACCGATAAAGCAACCATGGAATTTGAATCATTCAATTCGGGTGTTTTATTACACATCGGAATTAATGAAGGTGAATCAGCTCCAGTAGATTCGCTTTTAGCCATCATCGGAAAAGAAGGTGAAGATATTTCAGCTTTATTGTCTGGTGAAGGTTCTGCACCAAAAAACGAAGTTTCCGAAGAAAAAGGTGATGTAAAGGATGTGGCAAAAGAAGAGGTTACTCCAGAGAAACTTCCAGCTTCCAACTCCCAACTTCCAGCTGGTGTAAAAGTGATTACGATGCCACGTTTAAGTGACACGATGACTACGGGAACCGTTGCAACTTGGTTAAAAAAAGTGGGTGACACCATAAAAGAAGGCGACATTCTTGCCGAAATTGAAACGGATAAAGCAACAATGGAATTTGAATCATTTAATTCCGGTACTTTATTGTTCATCGGAATTAAAGAAGGCGAATCAGCTCCCGTTGATAGCGTTTTGGCAATCATCGGCCCAGCAGGAACTGATATAACCGGAATTGCAGAAAACTACCGTAAAGATGAAGCCGTTGTAGAGAAATCCAATGCAAAAGAAGAAAAAGCGGTTACTCAAACAGAGTCAACTTCCGACACCCAACTTCCAACTTCCAACTCAAGCGAAAGAGTATTTGCCTCGCCGCTAGCAAAACAAATAGCAAAAGACAAAGGGATCAATCTTTCTCAAGTAAAAGGTTCAGGAGAAAACGGTAGAATTGTAAAAAATGATGTGGAAAACTTTACAGCATCTCCATCTCAACCGCAGTCTGTCATCCCAAGCACAGTCGAGGGAACACAAGCTACCTCGATTCCTGCAAAACCATTTGTCCCAGCAGGCGAAGTGGTTACCGAAGAAATCAAAAATTCGCAAATGCGAAAAATCATAGCCAAACGTTTAGCCGAATCGTTATTCACTGCACCACACTACAATTTAACCATTGAAGTGAGCATGGACGACGCAATGAAGTCGAGAGCTATGATTAATGCAGTTCCCGATACCAAAGTTTCGTTCAATGACATGATCATCAAAGCCTGCGCTATGGCCTTGAAAAAGCATCCAAAAATCAATTCACAATGGAAAGAAGATGCCATTACCATAAACCATCACGTGAACATCGGTGTGGCAGTAGCTGTGGAAGACGGATTGGTTGTTCCAGTTTTAAAATTCACCGATGCCATGAGTTTATCGCAAATTGGTGCTGGAGTTAGAGATTTGGCAGGAAGAGCAAAAACCAAAAAATTACTACCAACCGAAATGGAAGGAAGTACATTTACAGTGTCTAATTTGGGTATGTTCGGCATCGTCGAATTCAATTCGATCATCAACCAACCCAATTCAGCCATATTATCCGTAGGAGCCATTGTGGAAAAACCAGTAGTTAAAGATGGACAAATTGTTGTTGGAAACACCATGATGCTCTCGTTGGCTTGTGACCACCGTACGATTGATGGTGCAACCGGAGCTCAATTTTTACAAACTTTAAAAGTGTTTATTGAAAACCCAGTGACCATGCTGGCGTAATTGTTAAACATTAAAAATATAAATCCTGCTCATTTCTGAGCAGGATTTTTTTTAAACTGAACTTGTTTCAGATTCCCAAACTAATTTTACAAAATAAAACAAACGATAGTACCTGGACGAAGCACATTATAAAAAGTTAAATTTTGAATCTGTGAATCAGTGCCCAAAAAACTACTTATTCTTTTCCTCAATCCACTTACTCATATACTTCGTGCTCGCCAGCAAATGATGGTGCAAAATCGATCCCATAAAATTCGACTTTCTGTGGGTTTCTATATGCATTCGTAACGACTGAATTGCATCCATAAAATCACGTGCAAAAATATCTTTCTTATAACGTTGTTCCAGCAACTCAAATCCGTTCTGCTGACGCTTCTCCCATACCCTTTTGTCTTGATACAACATAACAGCTTTCTCCGCAAAATCATTCGGATTGTCGTGAATAAAACCGTTCCAATCTAGAACTCCATACATTCCTTCCGCGCCAACTGAAGAGGTTACGCTTGGTGTACCACATTGCATAGCGTCCAACAACTTCCCTTTAATTCCCGCGCCAAAACGAATCGGAGCCAAAACGACACGTGCATTTTTTGTAACTTCAATCGCATCATCGGCTCTACCCATGATACAAAAATTGCGTTTTGGTTTGTGTAATTCCATAACTTTCTGCATCGGGTAAGCACCGTATACAGTCAGTTTCACATCGGGCAATTTAGCATGAATCAGCGGCCAAATCACCTCTGACAAATACTTGATACAATCCCAGTTGGGTTCATGTAGAAAATTCCCGATAAACATAAATCCACTTCGTTCTTCAAAAGTCGGAATAGCGTTCAACCTAGTGGCCAAAATGGGTAGATAGTAAAGTAAGTTCGAAGCAATTTTGAAATGATTCTGTAATACTTCCACTTCGAATTCAGAAACCATCAACGATACATCGCATCTCAATATACTTGCAATTTCACGTTTTGCTGTATCCGAATACAAATCGTCCAAACTAAATTCACGTTGCTCTTTTACAGCTGCTTGTCGCGCCAATCGCAAACAATGCAAATCAATCGTGTCCAGTATTCTCAATGCGTTCGGACAACACGAAGCAACACGCCATCCAAATTGTTCTTCCACCATAAATCGGTCGAATACCACGACATCGGGTTGCAATTCGGTGATAAAAAGGTCAAAGCTTGGCGCATTCAGTTCAATGGGTTTCGGAGTAACACCCAACACCGAAACATCCTCAGAAAACTCCAAATTCAGCGCCGTACTGGCAAAAGTAATCTCGAATTCTTGTTCTATAAACAGTTCAATCAATTGCATCATCCTACTACCTGCAGCAGACGATTTCGGCTCAGGCCAAACAAAGCCAATGATTAATAAACGTTTGGATTGTATCATATTTACAAAGAAAAGACATAATTTTACAACTCCATTAAAATAGACAAAAATGTTAGGCCTTAAATTGAAAACCGACCCACGATGGGTAACGATAGTTGAATCAAATATCGAAGAAATTCTTACCGATCATGCTTGGTGCGAACAAAAAGCAGCTACAAATGTCATCACCATTATAACCTATAATTCGGAGCATGTCGATTTGGTCACCGAATTACTCGAGATTGCCAAAGAAGAATTGGAGCACTTTCAAATGGTGCATAACATTATTAAAGAACGCGGACTCGTTTTGGGAAGAGAACGAAAAGATCATTACGTAAATGAACTGTTCAAATTCATGCGAAAAGACGGAAGTCGTAACGATGCTTTTATTGATCGTTTGCTGTTTTCTGCTATGATTGAAGCCCGAAGTTGTGAGCGTTTTAAGGTGTTGTCACAGAACATTGAAGATCCTGAACTAGCCAAATTCTATAAAGATTTAATGGTCAGTGAAGCCGGTCATTACACCACATTTCTAGGTTTTGCCCGAAAATATACCGAAAAAGTAGATGTCGACAAACGCTGGAAAGAGTGGCTCGATTTCGAAGGCGAACTCATCAGTAATTATGGTAAAAAAGAAACTATACACGGATAGAAGAACCAAAGCAATTTCAATCGAAGTTGCTTTTTTTATTTGGGCGTGACCCCGATAGACAAAAACAAGTTTGAAAAACGTAGTTTTTGCTAATCGGGGTCGGGCTTTCGGCACTCGCTTTTTTTATTGCACTGCGTTTCATAAAAAAGAGCTCAAACAGAGCCTCAATCCCTCACGCTGAGAAAAGTTTCAGGTTTCAGGTTCTACATCACACAAGTTGAAACAATCTTAGACAATCTTAAAAACAAAAAACCCTATCCGGTTTGGATAGGGTTTTTAAAAGAACCTGCCTGCCGATAGGAAGGGGCGGCGACACGACACGCTTAAGCGGGGAACTGGCGAAGCACATACTCTCCCATCCGCCTAGGCGGACACTACCATCTGCGCCTTCGGGCTTAACTTCTCTGTTCAATATACTTTAATTAATTTTTTCTAAAAATTAGTATAAAACAAAAAACCCTATCCGGTTTGGATAGGGTTTT
>CAIUWH010000031.1 GCA_903902795.1 uncultured Bacteroidota bacterium | reverse complement strand
TGCGGTAGTAGTTGAACCAATTACAACCCCATTTCTAAGTACATCATAACCCGTTACTGCTACGTTATCTGTAGCACCAGACCAGGACAAATCGGTTGTTGTTTGCGTGGTTCCTGACGCAGATAATGTTGGAGCTGTTGGCGCAATCGTATCCGTTGAACCTGCAGTAATTGTAAAGTTAGTATTAGATACATCAAAGAAAATATGATTGGTTCCTTTTACCATGATTCTGTTTGTTGTTCCAGCTGTATTCGGAATAGTTACGGCTTGCGTCCCATCATTTGGCGTTGCCGCTAATACAGTAGACCAAGATGTTCCGCCGTTTGATGAGAATAAAATATCCACATTAGCACAGTTTACACCATTCGCTGTTGTCCCAGAAACATTCCACGTTACAGTTTGAGTACTTCCTCCAGCATATGAAACAGCTGTATTTGGTGCAGTTACCGAAAAAGGTCCAGCCGTTCCATTAACCGTAACAATCATATCATCTGAATTATTAGCAGAACCGCCTGCTCTGTTATCGCGAACGGTTAATCTGAAGTTCATGGTTCTTGCTACAGAAGGCAACGCTTCTACCGTGATTTCAGTTCCAGCAGTTGTTGTTGCTCCCGCTAAAACTCGACTTAAATTTGGAAAATATCGAACAGTAGAAGTAGATGAATTATAAGATCTAAAAGTCGGACCCGTCGTGCGCGTTGCGCTTGCCGCCGAATTTGCTCCCGTTGCAGTTGAAGCCGCATTGTCAAATTGCTCCCAATTATAGGTTAACACATCGCCATTTGCATCAGTTCCTGCTCCTGTTAACATAAATGGAGTGCTTTTTGGGATGGTATAATCCAAACCTGCATTTGCAGTTGGGACAGCATTTCCTGTCGCTGTATTGGTTTGACAGGTTTTAGCTTTCACATTATTAGTTATTTGTTGAATACTAACTGCATGGAAATAAGCGTCTGAATTTGTCTGAACATCTTGAGGAGTAATACCTGCATAGCCCATTATAGTCGATCCTGAGCCAGGCTCCATGTTTGCACCTGTTCCTTCATTATTAAAAGAAAACGTGTGATTGCCACCAAATTGATGTCCGATTTCGTGTGCTACATAATCGATATCAAACGTATCTCCAGTTGGAATGGTACTAGAGGTAAAAGCACTTCCTTTCGATCCATTTACACAAATACATCCAATACATCCGGCATTTCCGTTGTTTCCAGCTTGCACAAATACATGGCCTACGTCATAGTTGGCTTCACCAATAACCGAAGTTAAAGTGCTTTGCAACTGACTATTATAGCTCGTAGTGTAGGGATCCGTAGAAGCATTAGTATAAATAACCAAATCATTATTGGCTATCAATACCATACGCACTGCAAAGTCTTTTTCAAAAACTCCGTTCACACGAGTCATTGTCGCATTGATTGCCGCCAAAGCTTGAGCCTTCGTACCGCCAAAATACGCAGTATATTCACCTGTTGTAGATACAGCTAATCGAAAAGTTCTTAAGGTAGAATCATCTGCATTAGGACGCAATTGAATGTTTTCAGTAGAAGCCAACTCGTCAATTACACCACACTCAAAACGTGTGAATGCCGCTTTTTTGTCTGCCTTCTTATAAACGGTATAGGTATTTAAATCTTGAGAAACCGGCTCGATAAAAACAGTTCCTTTGTCTGCACTCATCGTCATTGCTTTAAAGCCAAGTGGCGAAACACTAATATAAGTAGTTGAGGTTGGATTATCTATACCAATTCCGATGTATGACTTTATTTCCGGATAACGTTCTGCTAATTTGGGGTCAAAATTAGAATTCTCATATATACTGTAACGCTCTAAGAGACCTTGTTCGTTAGGCAATGAAATAATAACTTGCGAGGCATTAGCATTTCGCTGAGGCGAACTTTGCAAACTGGTTTTTAAAACGCTAAGGTTTAGGTCGAAAAGATTGTTTTTGGGTAATTCCAATCTGCTTTCAAGCTCAATCATGCTTGACTTGGTAGATTTTTCCCAAAACAAATCTCTTTGTTGCGCAAAAGAAAAACTCGTTATTGCTAATAACGCAACGGATAGTAATTTGTATTTCATAATGAAAGGTTTTGGTTAAGTATAGATTTCGAAGTTATCAACTTTGTATTAATGATTTCTTAATGATTGGAAAAAGATATTAACAAATCGATGAAATGCACATTATTTTAGTGGTGAATTGACAAGAAGTAAGAAGATTCTTTAGAAATACTATATTTATGCAATTCGTTTTGTCAGCCATTCAAAAAAAAACTATTTTTATAAAAAAATCCTTTCATGCGTTTGAGTTTTTGGGAAATAAAAAATTGGTTTTCAAACGTCGATTACACTATTGTAGGAAGCGGCATTGTGGGATTACATTGTGCGATTCATCTGCGAGAACGTTTCCCAGAAAGCAAAATTCTTATTCTCGAAAAAGGAATTTTACCCCAAGGTGCGAGTACTAAAAATGCAGGTTTTGCCTGTTTTGGTAGTCTTTCTGAAATCATCGACGATCTAAAATCGCATTCGGAAGAAGAAGTGACGCAGCTCATTCAAAAACGTTGGAATGGTTTACAATTGTTACGTAAACGTCTTGGAGATGCTACCATTGATTTCAAACCTCACGGAGGCTATGAACTTTTTCTACATGATGATGACAACACGTATACTGAATGTCTTCAAAAACTTCCCTTAATCAACGAACTTTTAAAACCTTTATTCAAAAATGAGGTCTTTACAAAAGAAATTGACCGTTTTGAGTTTGGAAACATCAAAGAATACTCCATTTTCAATCCGTTTGAAGCCCAAATCGATACGGGAAATATGATGCAAGCATTGTTAAAAGAAGCCGTTAGCAAAAATGTCCTGATTTTAAATCAAGTTGAAGTAACTGGTTTTTTAGAAAAGAATGATTCAGTTGCAGTGGAATTAAATGACTTCTCCTTTACCACTCAAAAACTACTTTTTACCACAAACGGATTTGCCGAAAGTCTCACAAACGGATTAGTAAGACCAGCCCGCGCTCAGGTTTTGATTACCAAGCCTATTGCAAATCTAGACATAAGGGGAACCTTTCATTTAGACAAAGGCTACTACTATTTTAGGAATTTTGAAAATCGAATTTTATTGGGCGGTGGTAGAAATTTAGACTTTGAAGGTGAAACGACAACCGAGTTAGCGCAGACCGAAAAAATTCAAAATAAATTGGAAGATTTATTAAAAGATGTAATTTTACCTCATCGAGAAGTTGAAATTGAACACCGAT
Organism: uncultured Bacteroidota bacterium; assembly: GCA_903902795.1. Taxonomy (GTDB): domain Bacteria; phylum Bacteroidota; class Bacteroidia; order Flavobacteriales; family Flavobacteriaceae; genus Flavobacterium. Next base: position 24,218 of record CAIUWH010000031.1, on the reverse strand, counting down.
GGAGCGGAATTATGGGGATTGGAACGAGTAAAACTCCGATTGTCTCCCAAATTTCTGAACATGTTTATTGTGGCGTACGACTAGGCGGAATGGGTGTAGCCATTGGAAGTATTGTGGGTAAAGAACTAGCAGAATTAGTATAACATATGGTAAAAAAAATTTTAAACTTTGTGAAAAAAGCCATGCTTTGGTTTTTTGGTATTTCGATTTTTTTAGTAATCCTCTTCAAATGGGTGCCAATTCCGTTTACCCCGTTGATGGCCACCCGCTTAATTGAAAACAAATTGGATGGTGTAGATGTTATTTTTAGTCATGATTGGCAACCAATTGAAAATATTTCACCCAATTTACAAAAAGCAGTGATTGCTAGTGAAGACGGAAACTTCCTTACACACAACGGATTTGATTTTGCCGCCATGCAAAAAGCATTTGAAAACAACAACAAAGGAAAAAAACTTAAGGGTGGAAGCACCATTTCGCAGCAAACCGCTAAGAATGTTTTTCTGTGGCAAGGCAGAAGTTATATAAGAAAAGGATTGGAAGCGTATTTTACCGTACTTATCGAATTAATTTGGGGCAAAGAGCGCATAATGGAAGTATATCTAAACAGCATTGAAATGGGCAAGGGTGTTTACGGAGCTCAAGCCGCTACCCAACATTGGTACCAAAAGGATGCTACGAGTTTGACTCCACGGGAAGCGGCCGGAATAGCAGCTATTTTGCCTAATCCTAGAAAATTTAAAGCGTCTAATTCTAGTTCGTACATTAGTCGTAGAAAAGAAAAAATAATGCGCGTCATGCGACAAACTGGAACTATTGTTTACTAAAAAAGGCTCCGAAATTGGAGCCTTTTTTTAGGTGAAAAGTGGTCTAAATTGCAGCCAGTTTTTATATATTAAAATGGAATTGAAAACCACAACAACAAATGAAACTACTATTCCGGGTATATCTAAAAATAAGTGGAATAACAAAATATTAATCGAAATCGGAGCCAATAAAATTAAAGCAAATGGAACCCATTTTTTCAACAATAATAATCCTCCAATAATAACTTCTAGTATCCCAACTATTGGAAAAATATATCCTGTAGCGTTTAGTGAATTTAAAAAATCCCCTGCAGATCCTGTCGGTGTTTCCATAGGGATAAAACGTAAAAACTTGTTGGCTCCAAAAACTACTAATACGATTCCTAAAAGTATTCTAACGATCTTTGTAAACTGAGAATTCATAACTTTTTCTATTTATTGGTTAGTAATATGGTAAAAATAAAACTATTTATTTATACTTTTATTAAACTAGTTGTTATTTTTTTAAACATTTTATAGTTTATAAAATAGATTTCTGCCGTATGTAACATTCTGGTTCCCATGATTACTAATGATAGTAAAATAATTCAATTATGAAAGCACACGAAATAGATTACCATATTTATGGTGAAGAAATGCAATATGTAGAAATCGAACTTGACCCTCAAGAAATTGTCGTGGCCGAATCTGGGAGTTTTATGATGATGGAAAACGGCATCAAGATGGAGACAATTTTTGGTGATGGTTCCGAGCAACAATCAGGAGTGTTTGGCAAATTACTATCTGCTGGAAAGCGAGTACTTACGGGAGAAAGTTTATTTATGACTGCCTACCAAAATCAAAATAATACCAAAAGTAAAGTGTGTTTTGCTTCACCCTATCCTGGAAAAATCATTGCCATCGATTTAAAACAATTTGGAGAAAAATTCATCTGTCAAAAAGATTCGTTTTTATGCGCTGCGAAAGGAGTTTCGGTGGGAATTGAATTCTCTAAAAAATTGGGTCGTGGACTTTTCGGTGGTGAAGGATTCATCATGCAAAAACTAGAAGGAGACGGAATGGCTTTTGTACATTCGGGAGGTACTTTAGCCAAAAAAGAGTTAGCAGCTGGAGAAATGCTCAAAGTGGACACGGGCTGTATCATTGGATTTACTAAAGAAGTCGATTACGATATAGAATTTGTGGGTGGCATTAAAAATACCATCTTTGGTGGTGAGGGCATGTTTTATGCAACGCTACGCGGACCAGGAACTGTCTACATTCAGTCGTTGCCTTTTAGCCGCTTGGCAGATAGAATTATAGCATCGGCACCCAAAGCTGGGGGAAGCGGACGAGACGAAGGAAGTTTGCTCGGTGGCATTGGTCGCCTTTTAGATGGCGATAATAAATTTTAAAAAAAGCGGCTGATTTCTCAGCCGCTTTTTTTAAAATTTTACAATTTCATTATTCCCATATTATATAGCGTGAACGCCTGCATATCTGCATTTTCCTGTATGGTTGAAGATAACGATTTCCCAGCACCATGACCTGCATTGATGTCAATACGGATTAAAGTCGGATTTGGACCTGTTTGTTTCGACTGCAATTCAGCAGCAAACTTAAAACTATGAGCAGGTACAACTCGATCATCGTGATCACCAGTAGTAATCATCGTTGCTGGATATTGAACTCCACTCTTCACGTTGTGCACCGGAGAATACTTCAAAAGATATTCAAACATTTCCTTCGATTCATCTGCAGTCCCGTAATCATATGCCCAACCTGCGCCAGCCGTAAAAGTATGGTAACGCAACATGTCTAAAACGCCTACTGCAGGCAATGCTACCTTTACCAATTCCGGACGTTGTGTCATTACAGCTCCTACTAACAATCCACCATTAGAACCACCTTTAATCGCCAAATAATTACTTGAGGTGTATTTCTGAGCTATTAAATATTCTGCTGCTGCGATAAAATCGTCAAAAACATTTTGCTTTTTCATTTTGGTTCCTGCATCGTGCCATGTTTTTCCGTATTCGCCTCCACCGCGTAAATTAGCCACCGCGTACACTCCATTATTTTCCAACCATACGGCATTGGAAATACTAAAACTAGGCGTAAGACTGATGTTAAATCCACCATAACCGTATAATATAGTAGGGTTTTTACCGTCTAATTTTAATCCTTTTTTATGAGTAATAATCATTGGGATTTTAGTACCATCTTTAGACGTGTAAAACACTTGTTTAGACTCGTAATTGTCCGATGTAAAACCAACCTCTGGTTTTCGGTACAATTCTGATTTTCCTGAATCCGAATCATACGCATACGTTTCTCCTGGAGTTATGTAATTGGTAAACGAATAATACAGCGTCTTTTCTTCTTTTTTTCCGCCCAATCCACCCACTGATCCGATTCCGGGTAGCTTTACTTCGCGCACTAATTTTCCGCTCAAATCGTATTGTTTGATGTACGAAATCGCATCTTTAGTATAATTAGCAAAAACGTATCCCGAACCTGTTGACGCATTCAGTACGTTTTCTGTCTCCGGAATAAAATCAACCCAATTTTCAACACCCGATTTAGACAAATCAAAGGTTACCACTTTATTGTTTGGCGCTTTTAAATTGGTTTCTACGTAAAATTTTGTTCCGACATTTTCAACATAACTGTGATTATTTTCGAAATTAGAAACAATCGGAATTACTTTGCTGTTTGGTTTTGATAAGTCCATATAATACAGCTCGTTACCCGTTGTTGACGTTGATGCCGATATGATCAAATAGTTTTGATCTTCTGTAACGCCTCCGCCAACATAACGTCGTTTTTCATTAAGACCAAAAATCACTTTGTCATCTTTTTGAGAAGTTCCTAATTTATGAAAGTACAATTTGTGTTGATCGGTTTTTGCCGACAGTTCGCTTCCTTGAGGTTTATCGTAACTTGAATAATAAAATCCTTCATTTTTGTACCACGACACACCACTAAACTTAACATCTAAAATGGTTTGGCCGATGACTTCTTTCGTCGCTGCTTTCAAAACAATTACTTTTCTCCAGTCGCTTCCACCTTCTGAAATCGAATAGGCAACTAACGAACCGTCTTTTGAAAAATTAACGCCACCTAGCGACGTACTTCCGTCTTTTGAAAAGGTATTCGGATCTAAAAACACTTCTTCTTTACCATTTTCATCTTTTCGGTACAAAACCGACTGATTTTGGAGTCCGTCATTCTTATAAAAATACGTGAATTTCCCTTCGACAAATGGAGCGCTTATTTTTTCGTAATTCCACAATTTCTCCAATCTGTCTTTAATCGCTTGTCGATATGGAATCTTATCCAAATAGGCGTAAGTCATTTGGTTTTGATTCTTTACCCAACGAGCCGTTTCTTCTGAACGGTCGTCTTCCAACCAACGAAAAGGATCGTTGACTTTTTTGTCAAAATATACGTCTTCCTGAATCTGAGAATCGGTCTTTGGATATTTATTTTTGGGCATATCAACGGTTAAATTTTGGGAAAAAACTACCGCAGATAACAGTAGTGAAAATGAAGTTAGTGTATGTTTCATATAATTAAGTTTTAAACAAAAATAGCGATAATGTTGTTAAGTCGGTGTTAAAAAAAAACCTCCAAAAAAGGAGGTTTTGAAGTCGATTAAAATTCAATTTAATTGATTGTGAATGGAAAAATAACTTCCGCATCGGTTGCTCCACCGGCGTTTGCAATGTTTCCTGTAGAAACTCCTGCCGCACTTTTGTTAGGCAAATGTCTCAAAGTAACGGTGAGCGTACCCGATCCGGCACTTCCAGTTGCGTACGAAAAGTCTAAACCAATTGGATTCCCATTGGCATCCAAATCGGTGTAGGTGATTGTTCCTAATGCAGCGGCCAACTGATAAAACACTTGGTGATCGACACCTTCTTCTTCTACTTCTGTGGTAATGTCTTCTGCTGGATTTTCCAATTCGTTAAGAAACGCTACCGAACCAGTATACGTTGTACCTGCCGTCAATGCACCCGAAACTACTACGTTAGGTGCAGTTGGACCATCGCCGTCTAAATCGGTTGATGTTAGGGTAATGGTTTGTCCACCGCCTACTAGGGTTACCCGAACTGTTGTAATTAGTTCCTCTTCATTTACGGGAACAACCGTATCGTCATTGTCGCAAGACGAAAAAAGAACGAGTACGGTTAAAGCTAAAGTTGTTATTTTAAAATTTTTCATAATGTGTAGTGTTTTAATAATTTATTTTTAATTGTAATTGAATATTTCTTCCCATTTCGTCTACAAAAAATCGCTGACGATTGAGGTAATCTCTGTAATTAGTGTCGAATACATTAAATACTGAAAATGCAAGTGTTGTTGTCGTCTTTTTGAATGTTTTCAGTTGAACATCGGCATAAAAATGAACTAAATGATACGCAGCGGGCGGACTACTTATATCTACTTCAACTGGAGTCGATTGACCGTCAACGAAAATATTGGTACTGAAATTGTAATCTGGAAATTGGTGTTGACGAAAAACCAGTTCACTTCTCAATTCCAAGTGAAGTTGATTCCACTCTTTTTTTGAAAATCCTATTTTATTCAATACATTCAGTGGTGGCATATCGATTAATTTGGTGTTATTGGAAACATCTTCGCCGTTTACATACGCCAAGGAGAAAAAATGAGTAACGTGCGCATTCATATTCCACTGCGTTTCCAAATCGACTCCCGACAGCAGCGCATTAGTTTGTTGGTATTCCCACACTGGAAATGCTCCTCGAATAGTGGTTTCAAACCCAACCGGTCTCAAAAACATAAAGTTGGAAACTGAATTTAAAAAAGGATTCACCGACATCGAAAATCGCTTCCATTTCTTTTGCAACGTACCAGCTACTTTGGTTGATTTTTCTTGTTGAAGTTTCAAATCACCCAGCTCAATCATTCCGGTCGAATGGTGCAAACCGTCGCTAAAAAATTCCGACGGATTCGGATTTCGAACCGCATGACTTGCGTTTCCATACAGTGTCCATTCGTGTTCAAAACTCTTTTGAATTCCAACGCTTGCCGAAACATTGTGAAACGTAAATTGCGGTTGTGCCAGCCATTGGTTGCCGCTTTCGTTTTCGCCCACTATAAAACCATCATATTCAGGACTGTACTCTCGCTCATCCCAACGTGATTTAAGGTAAAATTTGGTCGCCTTTGTGGTAGAAAAATCATACCGCAATCCGCTTTCGAGACTTAAAGTTTCCGATAAAAACGAGGTAAAAATTCCGTATACACCTGCATCAAATTTATCGAAAGTTGGAATCAATGGACGGATATCGGTGGCAGGATTGGCGAAGTTGTTTTGGTACGTCCCGACTGCGCCTGTTTTCAACAACCAATTGTCGTGCTCTTTTCTATAGTCCACATTAATAGTATGTGTAATTAGTGTCAAATCGAGTGCTGGTTTGTCATTTTGACTTCCTCTTCGCACATCATACTCAAAGCGTTTGTTGTACTGAAAAGCATATTGTAGGCTCAAAACCGACTCCTCATTTAATGATCTATTGTAATTTAATTTCGCCAAATGATGTTGAACTTCTTGTTTCGGATTCTGAATGGAATATTCAAAATCATTGACAACATAGGGCTCTTGATTTTGAATCGCGTTGAATAAATCGGTAGCGTTTCCAATGTGAGACGCGCTTAAAATTCCGATGGTCGTGTTGAAAAAACTGTAAAATGCCGAAAAATCAGAATTTTTACCTATGTATTTTACATCGCCCGAAAAATTAGCTTCTCGATTCCCTGAGTTCGACAACACATAATTAGGTGTTTCACGATCGCCCAAATATTTGAAACTACCGTGTGCGTTCCAAGTCCAATCGCAAAAGTTTCCTTTATGAATGCTTGTACTGATGGTTCCACCTCTACCGTTTGAAGCCATTGTGAGCAAGGTCTTTCCATACAAAGTATCCGTTTTTACGGATATGGGTTCAATCAATATCATTCCACCAATCGCATCACCACCAAATTGCAAACCCGATGCACCTTTGATTACAGTAATTTTTCCGGCTGAATTAATATCAAAATTAGGCGAATGCTCCGCACCCCATTGTTGATCTTCCAACCTTACATTATTATTGATGATGGGAACGCGATTACTATGTAACCCATTCACAACAGGTTTCACAATTGAACTCCCCGTCTTCAAAAGCGTAACACCAGTAACACTTTTTAAGGCGTCGCCGAGGGTTTGATTGCTGTTTCTTTCGATGGCTTCTGTCTTCACTTTTTGTTCCAAAACAGATGAATTGAACGTATTCTCTTTTCTTTTCACCTTGACTTCGCTAAGAACTTCTACTCTTTTACGTAAAATAAAACTCAATGTAATGTTGGATGAAATAGTTATGATGGTATCCAATGATTGATATCCTACGTAAGAAACAAAAACTTTTGTTTTCCCATTAGGTACATTGTTCAAGGTAAATTTTCCAAGTGCATCGGCGGTAACCGTTTTAGAACCCACATGAATATGACTCCCTGAAAGAGGCTGATCTTGCTCGTCTACAACATTCCCGTTCAGTGTGTTTTGCGAATACATAGAACTCAAACACACTAAACAGAGAATGACAATTTTATTTTGCATTTTCTATTTTTAATAAATACGACAGTGCGTCTTGAAGTACAAGACGATAAATTTCGAGTATATTAAACTAGTGGCGGACCGCGAAGTGAGTAAAGTGATCCGTTAAATGAAAGTGAAACTTCTTTTGAAAACCACACCTCGCTTTTTGACACAGCGTCTAATGTAGCAAATTCAAAAGAAAACAAAGTTGTTGGAATGCAATTGAGTGCGGCAAACTCACACACAAAACAATGCTCAAAGTCATGACTGTGGGTAAGTTGCGTCTCACTTTGCGAGTAATCGTGGTGGCATTTTTCTTTAGAGAATTCTTCTTCTAAGTGATGAAAAGAGTGAGCCGACTGAATTAACATCGCTGTTAAAACAATACATCCACATAAAAAGCTAAGTAGTGCGTAGTTTCTTTTCATTGGGTCAAAAGTAAACAACTTAGAATTAAAAATCGCTCGAATTAACACTTTTTAAGAAGTGCTGATTCGAACGATTTCACTGCAAATTATCTTTTAACTTTTGTGCCTTTTGTGGTAAAAAAATCCACGCATTTATTCAGATTGTTTTTCCATTAATCCTAAACCAATCCATTCGCGACCAAATATTCGGCAATTTGAATCGTATTGGTTGCGGCGCCTTTTCGTAAATTATCAGCTACAATCCACATGTTAAGCGAATTTGGCTGACTCTCGTCGCGGCGAATTCTGCCCACAAAAACGTCATCTTTTCCTTGAGCATACAAAGGCATCGGATAGGTATAGGTATCACAATTATCTTGAACAACAACACCACTGGTATGGTGCAAAATATCACGAACTTCACTTACGTTGAAGTCGCGTTCGAATTCGATGTTTACCGCTTCGCTGTGTCCGCCTACAACCGGAATCCTAATCGCCGTAGCTGTAACAGCAATGGTTTTATCTCCGATGATTTTTTGGGTTTCGCGTACCAATTTCATCTCTTCTTTGGTGTAGCCGTTTTCTTCAAAGCTATCGCACTGTGGAATCGCATTGCGGTGAATTTGGTATTTGTAAGCCATTTCACCTTGTATACCCGCATACTCATTTTCCAATTGTTGAACTGCTTTTACGCCAGTGCCCGTTATAGATTGATAGGTGGAAACGATGACACGTTTGATTTTATATTTATGATGTAATGGTGCCAAGACCATAACCATTTGAATGGTAGAACAATTGGGATTTGCGATGATTTTGTCCTCTTTGGTTAATTCGGAGGCATTGATTTCGGGAACGATTAATTTTTTGGTTGGATCCATTCGCCATGCTGATGAGTTATCTATAACTGTTGTTCCTGCTTCGGCAAATTTAGGAGCCCAAACCAATGAAGTTTCTCCACCCGCCGAAAACAAAGCGATGTCCGGACGCATGTCTACCGCAGTTTGCAAACCGACTACTTTATACGAAGTGCCTTTCCACTCGATTTCTTTTCCAACTGATTTCTCGGATGCGACCGGAATCAATTCAGTTACAGGAAAATTTCGTTCTGCTAAAACTTGAAGCATGACTTCGCCAACCATTCCGGTTGCGCCAACAACAGCAACTCTCATATGTTTTTATTTTAATTTTGGAAGTACAAAAGTAGAGAAAATTGATTGTAGTTTACTTTATGGTCTAAAAAAAACTAGTTTTAATCTTGTTTTTTTTAATATTGGAGCATTGTATTGAAGTGACTTAAATAACATCGTATTCATGCAGTAGTTGCCGACCACAATGTACCTGAATTGACATAATAATCTAAAAAGTATTTAACAAACAAACCGCAAAGTGTCGCACAAATTGGCAAACACTATTCTACTTTTAAAATAACGGGTAAAACGAACTGTGTTTTTACAGGTATACCGCGTTTAATTGCGGGATTCACTTTTGGTAAATTGATGAGTCGTGCATGAAGAATACTATCTACCTTAACAGTGTCATAAGCGACAGAATCGCTAGGAAATTGGGGTTCGAATAGTAAGCTCGAATCGGGCAAAATGGTAACTTTGACTTGTATGGTATCGATTTCTGGATACAGTTTACTAAATGGAGTATCAACGTTTAATTTTTGCTGAATAGTACTGGCTAAATATTCGAAAAAGCATTGTTTTCTCCTGTTTATATCAGTTAGACTATCGCAATCTGCTACGGTTGGATATTCGTCAACTTTATCCCAATCCACTTTTTTGAGTTCTTGTTCCAGTAATTCTTTTTCATTAGGAACTTGCTTTTCAAAATACTGACATGACCCAAAAAACAAAAGCATGATTGCAACACAACTTTTCTTCATCTTACTACTTTTTTGAATTTAAATAGTCCTGATAGCTTTTGCTGAACCATTCTTTTTTGGTTCGTTCAGATTCTTCTTTTTGATTTTTGTACAAGAGACCAAGTTTCTCCGAATAGATAGCAATTTTTATCGTATACGTATAAAATTCTTCCTTTGTAAGGGTTTTTTCGGCATTTTGACTTTCAAAAAACGACATAAATAAGACATCAAAATCGTTCTTAGTGTAACTTCTAACCTCTTTTTTATACTTATTGTATAACATTTCTTTGATCTCTGCATCGGGATCAGAAGTTTTCTCCTGACTCATAGCAACAGTAGTCGAGAGCAGAAATAAAAAAACAAATGCAGGTAATTGAAGTAGTTGTATCATATTCGTTTCAAAAATAGTGATTTTTTACATATGGAAGTAGCATTAGTCATAATCGGGTTGATTTGTTGTATTGTCGGAGTTTTTGGGAGCTTTCTTCCAGTGTTACCCGGACCAATAATTAGTTGGGTAGGTTTATTATTGATCTATCTGACCAAAACCGTGGAAAACAATTACTGGGTTCTGGGATTTACCTTAGTCATTACGATTTTCATAAGCATATTAGATTACGTCATTCCGGCCAAAGGAACGAAACGATTTGGAGGTACAAAATATGGCATTTGGGGAACGAATATCGGATTAGTTGTAGGATTATTTTTTCCTCCGCTAGGGTTTATTATCGGTCCGTTTGTTGGTGCTTTTGTCGGTGAATTAATCAATAACTCAGCAGACAAAAACGGTGCACTCAAAGCGGCCTTCGGTTCGTTTATCGGTTTTTTAGTATCTACTTTTATGAAGTTTATGGTCTGCGTGTCGTTTTTAATTGTATTTCTTTTTATTGCGTTCAAAAACTTCCTTTAATTTAGTGTTGGATGTAGATTTTGATTGGTTTTTGTGACGGATTAGAAGCCGATTTAAGTAAATACAATCCGGATTGGAAGTCAAAAGGAATAGCATTCGTTCCGTTGTTCAATTGCAATTCCCCAACCTGTTGTCCGATTATAGAATACACCAAAAAATTACTTTCTTCTGAAAGTCCGTCTACGGCAATTTCACCCCGATTATTTTGAAATACTATAATTTCTTGCCCTTCAAAGTTTGTATTGGTCAGTATTTCATTTTGAAATAACCAAAGATAAGCCGCCGAAAATTCACCACGCCAATACGATTCAGTATGCGTGCCGTAACTATCATATTTGGTTAGAATATTACTAGCTGCAACTCCTTCCGCTAAAAAATTATTCTTGATTGTATTACTATTGTTCACCATCGTGCTCGATTCATTTTGACCCGCTACAAAGTACATTCGGAGGTCGGTCAAATCGTTGGTTGAAGATGTAATATACGAACTCATATTGGTTAAAGAAAACCAAAATGCAGGGCTAAAAATTCCGATTTTAGAAAAGAGATTTGGGTATTTCACGCCACCGTAAGTAGAAATAAATGCACCCATCGAACTTCCAATCAACGCATTGTATTGCGGTTGCGGTTTGGTTCTGAAATTGGCATCAATAAACGGTTTTAGTGTTTCACCAACAAATTGCATGTACAAATCGCCTTGACCGCCACCGTATTGCGGATTATTCCATGGTGAATATTCGTTCAAGCGCTCGGCACCGCCATTTTCAATTCCGACCACAATGGCGCCATAATTTCCTTGTGCATGGAGTGTATTTAAAGTTTCGTCAATCTGCCATTCACCTGAAAAAGAGGTAAGGTTATCAAATAAATTTTGTCCGTCTTGCATGTACAACACCGGATAAGTCTTGGTAGTCGTTTGATAATCGGGTGGAAGATAAAGCCATATCTTTCTCGATCGATTTAGTTGCGGCATGAAGAAATTCTGACTTAAGATCTGGACATTGGCTGCCGCTGTACTATTTCCTCCCGAACCTGCAATGTCTTCCCACGATTGAATCGTTAGATTAATCGTCTGCGGATTTCCTGTAAAAGCAAATGACCTATTGGGTAAAAAACCACCACTGGCATTGCCTTCAACTGTAGGCCAACTGCCTCGAGTAAATTTGTATTCTACCGTTCCTGTTCCTTCTGGGATCACAATTTGCCACGCTCCAAGTCCGTCGGATTGCATGATGTATTGGGCGCTCATCGGATTCCAATTGTTGATACTTCCTGCCAAATAGATGGTTGTATTTGCTGGAGTATTTGCCGGTATTGAAGTGATTCGCAAAGTAACCTGTGCGGTTCCGACCCAAGCAAAAAGCAATGTAAATAGAAAAGTAACGTTTTTCATGTTCATACGTATTTGCTGTAATAATAGTAAAAAAAAATAGACGAACCATAAGTCCGCCTATTTTTAACTCAACGAACTATTTTTAATCAATAATAATTTTTTGAGTCGCTTTTAATCCTGATCCTGTTGTAATCTCAACAAGATACAATCCTTTTGCCACAGTTTGTAAATTCAACAACGCTTCATTTGAATTAACATTGGCTTCTGAAAATATTACTTTTCCTAAAAGATCAACAACAGTAATTTTAGAAATCGATTCGGCCACATTTACGGTCACAAATAGGATTCCGTTTGAAGGATTCGGATGGACCGAAAATAAGTTTGAGCTGAATTCGTTTGCTGATAAAGGCGCTGTAAATTCGGTTGTAAATGTATTGGTGATAATCGGTGGATTAAAATCGAAATAAATCGATGCCGTATTGGGAATGATATCGCCAATAGCATAACCTGCATTTGGTTTTACTTTAAAGGTAATGTATCCCTTTCCGATGGAGGTATTGGGTACAGAAACTGGCAACTGAATATTATCAAAACGCCATGTTAAATTGCTATCTATTCGATCTAAAGAGTAGGCATGACTTGCGCTTACCATTCGCAATGATGATTGGTCTAATTGGGCATCTAGAACATCGTTCACTCTAACATTTATAGCACTTGCATTTCCTGTATTTTCAAACCGAATCGTGTAATACAAATAATCATCTGAAGTAAAGGTCGCGTGTAAAATTTCGGGGCCACGTGACTCCATTTTATCGTTGGGGTCGTATCCGTTGATTACCAATTGCGTCAATGAACTGGAATCATTCTCCCAATTTATGTCAGTATTAAAAGGAATAATAGCTGCGGAATTTGTTAAGAAATCGCCCCCATTAACCACTGGAACGGCAGGAACTTGAAGCACAACATCAATGGTTCTCGATTCAAACGGAAGTAAATTTGTAAAATCATAGGTGAAACCAGTTGATGTATATAGTACACCAGGTTGCGAAACGGTTGCTATGGTAATTGCTGCGTCTTTTGTAAAAGTAAGCGATCCGTTGGCCAAGGTTTGATTACCTATATTGGTGTATATTATTTTGTTGGTATAGGTAAATCCTGGTCGTGGAGCTTCTACCGGAACGATTACGATAGCAAGATCATTGTAACTTTGAGTTATGGTTACAGGAAAATTATACGTAATCAATCCGCCGCCAATAACCACACTAATATTACTATATGAAGAAGTGGTTACCGCATAATTTGATGCATATGTTGGATCAACTGAAAAACTTACGTCGTAGGAATTTGCAGGATTTAAATCGTAAATATTGTACATTCCAGTTGGAGCAGTAATGTTGTGAACTGTTCCGTTATTGTTCATTTCGTATTGAAATTGCCCTAAAGGGAAATTTTGCTCTCCATTGTCTTGCGTCCCATTGGTATTCTCATCCAAATAAGCATTTAGTTTGATTCCAGAGCAATCTATTGCACCTTGCGAATTGCCTAACTCTGAAATGGTAATTAATCCGGGTTGGTTGCTAAAATTAGTTACCATCAATAAATAATACTGGCCTGGTTGCGCATTAGGTATAAACGGATTTTCTACTGCTGCTGAAGAATAACTGCACGATACTACATTGTTTAGAAGTTGACTTGGATTTCCACACGGTGTAACTGGATCACTAAATGGGCCGTACACGATGTAATCGACATCTAAAAATCCGCCATTTGTACCATTTTGAACTACTTGTAAAAGAATTGTTCCTGGACTGCTAATTGGCAAATAAAACCAAGTCGGGTTAGGAGTTGATCCCAAACAATTTGCCGCACTTGTACTTTGAATCCCAACCGTGTTGGCAAAAGGAATTCCCAACGAATTACACAACGAGTTGGCCGAACTACACGACGAAGCTACATTACAATTACTGTTTGCAACTATCGACATTGAATGAATGATATCGCAACCACCGATGATAATCTCTCGGATAAAAATGGTGGTTTGAGGCTGAAATACACTCCACGAAAAAGCAGTTGGATTGGCAATAGGATTAACTTCAGATTGTGCATCAGTTGAATTCGCATAATACGCTAAGGCATTGGTGCTATTAATTTGAGCTTGCGCCGTTGTTAAATTGAATAGCACTACTTGATCAAAATTGTCATCACATTGAAACAAGGTTTGTAGCGGTGTAAAATTATACTGGAAATTGAAACCATTCAGAGCAAAAGTATTCACTTCAACCAGCTGAAGATCATTGCTTTGCAATCTTGAAAACATCATTTGGTTACCTTGTGGAATACAATACGGATTGGATGTTATGGCATTCAAGCCATTGGTAGCATCAGCTTGTGTTAAATGATACGTAACAGAGTGCAAACTAGGATTTAAATTGGCTAAGATAACTGAGTTGTTCACGGATAAGTCATAACACACATTGTCTGTTCCGTCAACACAGCCTGTTAAACTTTCTGGTTGGCCACCTTGGTTGTTGTTGCAATCGGTAACCAATAAATACAATTGAGTCACACTAAAACAAGATGGGCTATTCGGATCGTACACTTTTACATATAATATTTGTTGATAGGGAACTATATTAAAGTATGGATTTGATACGTTAATTGGACTTGATCCCGTTTGAGCCTGAGATAGTGATTCATGAAAAGTAACAACAAATTGTTGCCCTTGCACAAAAGCAGCGATCACAGTACTAAGATCAAAACTTGCCAATCCCGGCGTACCCTCAGAACAAACCGTCATAGTTTGCGGACTCACTTGCGGAGGCAAATAAACCGTTAAATTATACGTGATGATGTCGACCTGACTGGTAGACGTGTTAAAAACTCGCGCAAAAATCAATTGAGGATTAACAACATTGGTATATTGAGCGGGCAACGGATTCACATTATTTACTGCATCGGCTTGCGTAAGATGATGAGAAACCACATAATTGGATTGCCCGTCTGTAATTTCAAAACCAATCTCTTGCATTTCAAAAGAAGCAAAACCATCGTTATCGGTATCGCAAAAATTATTGAAATTGGTGGGTTGAATGAGTGTTTGAGAAAAAAGAAGAGAACTTGCGAAAAACAAGATGAGTAAGAGTACTGTTTTTTTCATGGTTGGGTTGGTTTAGTATCAATTGTTTTTTTGTTGTAGAGAATCAACCAATGTACTTTTATTCAACAAGAAAATAGTGTTTAATTTAGTATTTGAGTGATTTGAACTACTGAATGAACGGTTTAAATTAGAATTATAATACATAATTTCTTTCGCAATATACAAATTTTCAGCACACTACAAAAAAAAATCTGCTCTTAAAAAGCAAAAAAGCCATTCCGATATGAATCGGAAAAGCTTTTCATTGGTCTAACTACTAAACCGTTCCCAATGTTACTCGGGAAAAACAACACAACTAATCTTCGATGCTTTTTTGGGCAAAAAAGCACTCCGTTTTTGAGGAGTGCTTCTTTAATTTTTTCCCAATTTAGCGGTCTGGACGGGACTCGAACCCGCGACCCCATGCGTGACAGGCATGTATTCTAACCAACTGAACTACCAAACCTTCGCTTTAATGCGGTTGCAAATATACACTCATTTTTGATACTTACAAACGTTTTTTTTACTTTTTTTAGCATCACAAATCAATTGCTTAACCAAACATTTGTTTTTCAACCAAATAAGTGGTTAAAATCTTTTCGAAATCGGCACCCACATTGACGGGGACGTACTTTATTTTGTTTTGAGCGCATGTCATTGACAGATTCTTAAAGTACTTTTTGATGTTTTTTTCATATTCTTCTTTGACGTTTTCGGCAAATAAATTGATTACTTCTCCCGATTCTACGTCGATGAACTTACGTGGTGTACTGTCGAAATCGAAAGATAGTTCGCGCTTTTCATCAATAACATGAAACAAAACTACTCGGTGTTTGTTGTGTTTTAAATGCTGCAGTGCGTTGAACAACTTCTCGTTGTCTTCATTTTGAAACATGTCTGTAAACAGAATAATCATCGACCTACGGTGCATTTTCTCTGCAATTTGATGCAAATACGTAATCGTATCGGTTTGTTTTGCTTCTTTCGGATTTTCAAGTAACCCTTCTAAAATATTCAATAACATTCGATGATGACGATCAGAGCCTTTTTCGGGCGCATAGTATTCGTACTTATCTGAAAACACGCTGAGTCCAACGGCATCACGTTGCTTTTTTAGTAAATTCATTAACACGGCAGAAGCCAGTATTGAAAATCCGATTTTACTTTCATAAAACGGTTGGTCGGAAGTCAATTTGGGATAGTACATCGACGATGAATTATCGATGATTAAATGGCATCGAAGATTGGTTTCTTCTTCAAAGCGTTTGGTATACAAGCGATCCGTTTTGGCAAATAATTTCCAATCGATGTGTTTGGTACTTTCGCCCGCATTATACACCTTATGTTCGGCAAATTCGGCTGAAAATCCATGAAATGGCGATTTGTGCATACCCGAAATAAAACCTTCCACAATTTGATTTGCCAAAAGCTCAAGATGCTTAAATCCAGATATGAGTTCTTTTTGTTCTTCAATCTTCATAGTCCAAATGTAGTAAAAGAAGGAATGATTTAAAAGTTAAAAGTTTACAAAAAATCAAGACCTTTACTTTCTAGCCCTGATAGAGCCGATAGCTCTCGTTGAGGAACGAAACGAGACTAAAGGCGATAGCAGGAACTACGATTACTGATAAAACACTGTCGATTGGCTCACAATGAAAAAGGCCTAACTTTCGTTAAACCTCTTTCTGCCTACTATAAAAAACTACTAACTAACTCAGGATTTCATTAATTTAAACAAATTGCTTTTTGTTTGGTTGTTTACTAATGCGAAATTAAGTTCATTGAGAAAATCAAAAAAACACAAATAGACTAACGACATTATAAATAGACAGATAACCATTATTTGGAAAGCCTATCGCGAAAACGACCAACACTTTTTGTCCATCACAGACAACGGCCCGGGTGCAACCTTAGACCAATTCAAAGCGTTGTATGACGATAAAGAAGTAGTCGGAATTAAAACCGGATTAGGCTTGCATTTAATTCGTGATTTGGCAAAAGCCATTGATTGTGAAATTTTGGTCGATTCTAAAATAAATGAAGGAACGACGATTATCTTGAAGTTATAAAAAAAGCCCAACCGAAGTTGAGCTTATTTATATACTAATTAGATGTAATTCTTAGATTACAACAACGCATCAATTGCATCCGTATAATTTTTCTTTGGTGCAACACCAACTTGACGACCTACCACTTCTCCGTTTTGGAAAATTAATACCGTTGGAATGTTACGCACACCATATTTTGCAGCGAATTCCTGATTTGCATCTACGTCTACTTTTCCAACTACAGCTTTTCCTTCGTAATCTGCAGAAATTTCGTCGATAACTGGCCCAACCATTCTACACGGTCCACACCAAGCTGCCCAAAAATCTACTACTACGGGTTTGTCTGATTTTAATACTACTTCATCAAAAGTAGCATCTGTTATTGCTAATGCCATATATATTTTTGTTAAAAGTTTAAAATTGTTTTAAGTTTCAAGTAGCAAAGATAGACAAACAATTTATAGCTGAAATGTAACTTGTATTACTTTTAGCTATTTTTTAATTGTTTTAATTGATTAATTTAATTTAAAGTTAACCTGCAACTTCTCCAATTCTCCTAAAAGTTCTTTCGATATTTTCACTTTTAGTTTTCTACTCGGCATCTGCAATCGCGTTACAACCCGGTTTTCCTCTATGACTGTCGGCGTGGTTTCCATTACCGGATCGTCTTCCATTTCGGTTTCTACATCCAAATCGTCGATGTCAATTTCGGCTTCAATAAGTGAAGTTTCATCAACCGGTTGTTCGCTTTTTACAGGAACAACCTCAACCCTTTTAATGATTTTTTCGACTTCCACCACTTCAAAACTCACTTGATGATCGCCTTGATTGGCTTGAAAGACTTCGTTTAATTTCTGTATCAAATTTTGATGCACATCGTAAATATCCAACTGAATCGCAATCTTTTTAGCAAAAGTTGGCAATACATCGGCCAGTAATTTCGCGTCTTGAAACGTAATTCGAGGCTCCGATTTTTTCCCGGTTTCGCGGTTCACCCAGCCGTCTTTGACATTAATTTTGAAATAGATAAACTGATTGTTCACCAAAAAATGTCGGAATTTCAAATACTCTTCATCAAAAATCCTAAAGTCGTGGCTTTCATCATAGCCTTCCAAGGTAAACATCGCCCAGTCTTTTCCGTTCTTCCCGGTTCGGTATTGCACATTCGTAACGATTCCGCCAAACGTGAGCGTTTTTCCAATCAGATTTTCCAAACTTTTTAAATGCGCCAACTTCACATTGCAGAAATAACTCATTTCAAATTTGTAATCGTCCAACGGATGACCCGAAATATAAATTCCGACTACTTCTTTTTCCTTGGCCAATTTTTCCATCGTACTCCAATCTTCACACGGCGGCACAACAGGTTCGGCAATTTGAACATCACTCGCTTCCCCAAACAAACTTACTTGTGATGAATTTTCGTTCTCTTGAAATTTCGAACCGTAACGAATGGCTTTTTCCAAAAACGTAATTCCTTCGCCTTCAATATGGAAATACTGCGCCCGATGCGTATCGCTAAAACAATCAAATCCGCCCGCATACGCCAAACTTTCAAAGGCTTTTTTATTCGCTGCACGCAAATCAATTTTCTTGGCTAAATCAAAAATCGATTTGTACGGCGCGTCTTTTCTATTTTGAACAATCGTATCTACCGCATTGGCTCCAACGCCTTTCACCGCGCCCATTCCGAATCGAACGGCGTAGTGATCGTTAACGGTAAATTTGTAAAACGACTCATTCACATCCGGACCCAAAACGGTCAATCCCATGCGTTTACATTCTTCCATAAAGAACGAAACTTGCTTGATGTCGTTCATATTATTCGACAGCACCGCGGCCATGTATTCGGCAGGATAATTCGCTTTCAAATACGCCGTTTGATAAGCAATCCAAGCGTAACACGTAGAGTGCGATTTGTTGAATGCATATTCGGCAAACGCTTCCCAGTCTTTCCAAATTTTCTCTAATTTCTCTTCCGAATGGCCTTTGGCAGCGGCTTGAGCTATGAATTTAGGTTTCATTTTATCCAAAACGTCGCGCTGTTTTTTTCCCATCGCTTTTCGCAAGACGTCGGCGTCACCTTTGGAAAAATCGGCTAATTTTTGCGACAAAAGCATTACCTGTTCTTGATATACGGTAATTCCGTACGTATCTTTTAGTAATTCTTCGCACGCATCCAAATCGTACACAATCTCTTCTTCACCATTTTTTCGTTTGATGAAACTCGGGATGTACGCAATTGGACCCGGACGATATAATGCGTTCATGGCAATCAAATCGGGGAAAACCGTCGGCTTCAATTCCTTCATGTATTTTTGCATACCCGGACTTTCATATTGGAAAATCCCCACCGTTTCGCCACGTTGAAAAAGTTCATAGGTTTTCACGTCGTCAATCGGAAAGGCATCGGGATCTATGTCTTTACCCGTGCGGTATTTGACGAGTTTTACCGTGTCTTTAATCAGCGTGAGGGTTTTTAATCCCAAGAAGTCCATTTTTAATAATCCAGCGCTTTCAACCACTGAGTTATCAAATTGGGTGACGTATAAATCCGAATCTTTGGCGGTTGCCACGGGAACAAAATTAGTAATGTCGTCGGGCGTGATGATGACACCACAGGCGTGGATGCCGGTATTGCGCAGATTTCCTTCTAATATTTGCGCTTGCTGAATGGTTTCGCCACCCAAATCGCTGGCTTTTCCGAGCGCAATTAATTCTTTTACTTTATCAAAATCTTCCGGTCGAAGTGCCTTTTTGAGCTTGTCTTCTTCCATCGAAAAAATCTTGGCCAAGTTCAAGTTAAGCGGAATCAATTTGGCAATTTTATCAGCTTCAAACAAGGGTAAATCCAATACACGTGCGGTATCACGAACCGATGATTTAGCCGCCATGGTTCCGTAGGTGATGATTTGCGCCACTTGTTTGGACCCGTATTTATTGATGACGTAATCCATGACTTTACTCCGTCCTTCATCATCAAAATCGATATCAATATCGGGAAGAGAAACCCTGTCTGGATTAAGGAAACGCTCAAAAAGTAAATTGTACAGCAACGGATCAATATTGGTAATCCCGAGGCAATACGCCACAACTGAACCTGCAGCAGAACCACGACCCGGACCAACCGAAACGCCCATATTTCGGGCTTCGGCAATGAAATCTTGTACAATCAAAAAGTAACCCGGATATCCCGAATTTTCAATGGTGAGCAATTCAAAATCGATGCGTTCTTGAATCTCAGGTGTAATTTCAGCGTATCGTTTTTCGGCTCCTTTGTAGGTTAAATGGCGTAAAAATTTATTTTCGCCTCGTTTTCCCGCATCGGATTGATCTTCTTTCACCAGAAACTCTTCCGGAATTTCGAATTTGGGTAGTAACACTTCTCGAGCCAAATTGAAAATCTCGATTTTATCTACAATTTCGGCAATGTTAGAAATGGCTTCGGGCACATCGGCAAAAAGCTTTTTCATTTCTTCACCCGACTTGAAATAGTATTCCTGATTGGGCAATCCGAAACGGTATCCGCGACCGCGACCAATAGGCGTCGATTGTTTTTCACCATCGCGAACGCAGAGTAAAATATCGTGGGCGTTGGCGTCTTTTTTGTTGATGTAAAACGAATTGTTCGTCGCCACCGTTTTCACCTGATGTTTTTGCGCCAAGGCAATCAGCGATTGATTCACCCTATTTTCATCTTCTTGATTGTGTCGCATCAACTCGATGTATAAATCGGATGCAAATTGTTCTTTCCACCACAGCAGTGCTTCTTCGGCTTGATTTTCACCAAGATTGAGCACTTTACTCGGAATTTCTCCATACAAACTACCCGAAAGCACGATAATGTCTTCTTTGTATTGCTTTACGATTTCTCGGTCGATGCGCGGCACATAATAAAATCCGTCGGTATACGCGATGGACGACATTTTGGCCAAATTGTGGTAGCCTTTTTTATTTTTGGCTAAGAAGACGACTTGATACCCGTTGTCTTTTCGGGTTTTATCTTTGTGGTTGTCGCACACAAAAAACTCACATCCCACGATGGGTTTGATGATAGTCTCGGTTGGAATTTCTCCGGCTTCGAGTGCGGCTTTGTTTTTGGCTTCAGCCGATTTATTGTGATTTAAAATATCGCGTACAAAATGAAACACGCCCATCATATTTCCGATGTCGGTCATCGCCACGGCAGGCATTTTATGCTCAATCGCTGCGGCAACCAGATCTTTTACCGCAACGGTCGATTGCAAAACCGAAAACTGCGTGTGATTGTGAAGATGCACAAAATCGGCATCGACCAGAATTTGTTTGTTTTCTGAAAGTGTTTCTTTCGAAACCGGAACGTTTCCGATTTCGCCGAATTGCTGTCGAATGGCATCTGAAGCTTCTTTGAGATTGATGTGTTGCAACCCAATAAGCTGAATCGGGCGCGGATTCTTATGTTGAAAATTTTCGAAATAATCGGGTGTTACGTCGAGTTCTTCCTTGGTAAAAATTTCGGTGCGGATCAATTCAAGAAAGCAACGCGTGGTCGCTTCCACGTCGGCGGTCGCATTGTGTGCTTCGGCAAATGGTTGGTTGAATAAAAACTGATGTAGTTCGGTTAACGTGGGCAATTTAAATTTTCCGCCGCGTCCACCGGGAAGTTTAATCAATTCGGCGGTGACTTCGGTACAGGTATCCAAAACGGGCATTTGCGTCATCGGAGATTCGATTCCCAATCGGTAGAATTCGCAGCCCAAGATATTAATGTCGAACCCTACATTTTGTCCGACTATGAATTTGGTTTTGGAAAGGGCGTGGTTGAATTTCTCCAACATTTCTTGTAGAGCGATACCTTGCTGCTGGGCTAATTCAGTTGAAATTCCGTGGATTCGTTCGGCATCATACGGAATGTTAAAACCGTCGGGTTGCACCAAATAATCTTGATGTTCGATAAGATTCCCCATGTCGTCGTGCAACTGCCAAGCGATTTGAATACAGCGCGGCCAGTTGTCGGTATCAGAAATAGGTGCGCCCCATCTTTTGGGAAGTCCAGTGGTTTCGGTGTCGAATATTAAATACATAGCTTATAAAGTTCCAAGTAAAAAAATCCAAATCCCAATGATTCATCTTAAATTTTGAGGTTGGAATGTGTGATTTGGAATGTATCAAAAGTACATTTTAAGGAATAGAATGTCAATTTTAGTTATCAACAAATGGAAAATTTTTGCGGATATATTTTGAGAAGCTTGAGATTCAATTGCAAAAACAAATCAAACGAAAAAATCCTCTTTCAAACAGTAAGAAAGAGGATTTAATCCCATTGTTAGCGCGAGCATCTTGCTCGTGCCCATAAAGATAACAAACACAGATTGCGCAGATTATCAATTACTAGCACGAGCAAGAGCTCGCGCCCATAAAAAAACTCAGAACAGTAGTAACTATTTTATTATTATTTTTACTTTTACATAAACTATATCAGCCAAAATGAGCAGAAAATACTAATTTACAGAAAAAGAAGGAGCATACTTTGTTTCCTTTGCAACGGTTAATTGGATAGATGTTTTTACTCGAGATAATTATTTTTCAATAGTTGTAGAATCCCTAGATTACTGTAGAAAAGAAAAAGGAATGGAATTGTTTGGGTATTGCATTATGCCTAGTCATGTTCATTTAATTTTCCGGTCTGCTTTTGGTGACCCATCTGGATTAATGCGAGACTTTAAAGGATTTACATCTCGAAAATTATTAAAAACTATCGAAGAAAACCCACAAGAAAGCAGAAAAGAATGGATGTTATGGATGTTTGAAAGAGCTGGAAAGAAGAACAGTAATGTTAAAAATAAACAGTTTTGGCAACAAAATAATCATCCAATTGAAATTTGGTCAATTCAAGTATTCCAGCAAAAGTTAAACTATATTCACAATAATCCTGTTAAAACAGGATTTGTAACTGATTCTAGCGATTGGAAGTACAGTAGCGCAAGGAATTATGGAAACCATGACCAAACTATTTTGGAAATTGATTTGAATTAGATATAGGCACGAGCAAGATGCTCACGCTAAGAATGATAAAAAACTTCAACATTCAAAATTCCAAGTTGGCTATTCATTATTCAAAAAAATGTTGAACAACGAATATAGAATGTTGAATGTTGAAATAAAAAAACCTCCCATTTCTGAGAGGTTTAGTACCCTTCACTATCAAGTTGTCGAATCATTTTATAGTAGATTTAAAACGATTACACTTCGCCTACATACTGCTAACAAAAAAGCCACAGTTTCCTGTGGCTCAATTTTAACTTAACTAAACTTATTGCAATATAATCTTTTTGATGTCCACAATCTGACTTTGTGCGTTGATGATTTGAACAAAGTACATTCCAGTTCCGCCCCACGTTGCTAGTTGCATAGTGCTGTTGGTTCCCGAGGTTGTGATTGGAGTCGTTGCCACTTCTTGCCCCAATGAAATAATCACTTAGAACAATTTTAATTATTTTCAAGGCTCAACAAATTCACCCGTTTTTGTATCAAGAATACGAACTGTTTCATCTGTTTCGTGACCGTTATAATAATTTTTAGTTTTTACTTCTTTATATCTTCCATTCTCATTTGATTCATATATTTCAGTATTCTCATTTGAAGGAAACAACAACAAAAGAAGAATTATTGTCAATTGAATTAATACAATAATCTTAAAGATTAATTCGAAGTTTATTTTTTTCATTTTTTAAAATTATTTATTATTCTATATATGAAAGTGCAGACTCTAATAGTTGTTTTTTTAAATTGACAATACTATCAATGCCATTAAAATCATATTTTGCACCACTAATCTCTATGGAATACTTATTTCTGTTAGAAATGATTTTACAAATTATTTTTTTGTTATTGTCATCAACTAAAACATTAAAACTATTTTTTTGGTCTCTATAACTTATTCTATCAGAATCTATTTTTTTATTATGTATTAATATTGTTTTTACTGTATGATATATTTTTAATTCTTCAGCAGTTGTAATAACCATATTTCCGCTTCTTGATTCAACTTCAATAACTTTTGCTAAAGCAGTTTGAATAGAATTAGAATTAATTAAAGATTTTAATTTGTCTTTTACTGTATCTGTCATTCTTTTGCCATCCATTCTA
>CAIUWH010000030.1 GCA_903902795.1 uncultured Bacteroidota bacterium | reverse complement strand
TTATCACCACTTCTTGAAGTTTGTGTCTCTTTCGAGAGTCCACTTCAATACCCCTCTTATCTTCTTTTGGATGAGAGGTTGTATGCTGTTAAAGAGTTATTCAGTGATGGGGCACTTGATTATTCTATCTAAATCAGATAGTATTTGAGAGTAGCTTGCTTGGGGTCGGCTCCATCAATTCCCCGACTTTGTCTACAGATGCGTAATTATTTTAATTTGAAAATGAGGAGGTACGCTAACTAAGACAGGAATTCCTTGGACCAATTTCTTGCTCTATTATCTACAGCTGGTATCAGTCTGAGATTTGTAAAGTGATTGATGGTCTCAAAATCATCATCTGTAACACAAGTACTTCGTTCTCGAATGTGATCGATTTGATCTCTATGAACTAGCAATGTTTCCCGAAATATTGTACCCTCCTGTTTGAACTCCTGTTTGAATTTGCTTTACTACTTTGTCACTCTTTCTAATGAATTCATTTTTGCAAGTAAGCAAGATCTTGTCTGACAACTTGGCAACTCCACCTCGTACTAACTTGACCAGGTTCTTGAGCAGCAAGGCTCTTGAATCATGTTTCCTACGTAATATTATCGTCTATGTTCGCGTAAGGGAGAATTAGAAAAATAAAAGAAAGCTTACCATTTTGATATTCATTATTTAATCATTACTAATTAATTAGTTCATATGGATTAATAAATTCATCATTGACGGTCACTTGTTGGCAACCTGACAGGTTGCGTTAAAATTTGGCCTTTGAAGATATTGAGGTCTTTCAAGGCGTAGCATCCTAGATGCGAGAATATCGGCTAAGTTTTCAGCCGCCATTAAATCTAATAAATATTAGCATAAAACCCAAGTATTAGAAATTTACCCCTATTGATGTGAATATCCAATTCCTTACAATACTTGATTCGTATTTTATCATCCCCACTATAAGTAGTCTGATGGCCAAACATCGGGAATTTTTGGGAGGTGAAGTACTCATCTTCAAAAGTGATGAAGTACTTCCACTCCCGCAACTTCTTGATCAAGTAAGATTGGAATGTCGCATACGAGCCAACATTTCCAATTGAGCCCATTTGACAATTTCCAAAGCAAAATGCTACTGTCCCATCGGATAACTGACCAGGAAGCTTCCCCGCCATTGCCAACACTCCTTTCACTCCAAGGTCTCTCTCCCTATTGAATAAGTTAATATGCTGAAAAGAAATCAAACCTAGTAAGTGCACGTTGAAGGTCAAATCGTCGCTTCTTCATAGATTTACAGTTGTAAAATTCGCATAGTATGTTCATGCTATCCTTCCATCTTTCAAAGTAATCCAAGAATGGTTCACCTGATTCACGCTCCATCGCACGCTCCGCCTCGTAGATATTCTAAAAATAATTAAATCTTCTAACATAACTTACAGCATTTTTTGCATGCTCTAAAAAATTGCGAAATAATCTTATCGGCTCGCTTAAAGCCGCAGTCTTGATTTTCAGATTATTGATGGTGGAGCAGCTCTTTTTGG
This sequence comes from uncultured Bacteroidota bacterium, assembly GCA_903902795.1. Classification (GTDB taxonomy): domain Bacteria; phylum Bacteroidota; class Bacteroidia; order Flavobacteriales; family Flavobacteriaceae; genus Flavobacterium. Next base: position 1,575 of record CAIUWH010000030.1, on the reverse strand, counting down.
AGCCAAGATCATTAACGTTATCATTTAAAGTATTCTCGTTAGCCATTGATCCATTCTCTTTTACTTCGTACGCCATTGATCCATCCTTTTTTCCTTGGTAATCTTTGAAATTTTTGCACACAAAACCACCAGCGTACTTTTCCCCGAAATCCACACCAATAATACTTTTAAATCCATTGATTTCATTCTGTGGCGGAAGAGCAGTTTGAGGTTCTTTCGAGCGACGGGGTTTAAATTTTGAACCGGCAACGGGATCTACATTACTGCTCTTGAATACTTTGATTTTCTTGGAACAGGTGTCAAAAACAATACATTGAACGGAGAATCCATCCGTTTTAAACGCGGTTTTTAACAAGTACCGAGCAATATTTTTTTTTTCAGCCGAGAAGTCCGGGTTCGGGTTCCTTTCCATATACTGTTTGGTATCAGCGCACTTGAAATCTCCACCCAAAGCATCTCCAAATAAAAATTTTAAGAATGAACCTTGCGGCTCTTTAATTCCTCTACCCTGATTATCGGTCAGCCAATTATCCATGCTTATCCCAGTTGCTCTTTCCAGCATTTCGGGATCCATATTGCGAATGATAGCAGTTTCTGTTATCATTACAAATAAATCTTTAGGCCCACTTTTCGGAACCAAAACCCATGGCTTCGGATGCAGCTTATTGATTTTATAAAATTTTGAAACATGGTTCCAACCATCAACTTCCTTCCGATCATTAATTTCCCGGATTTCTCTGTCTTTAGCGGCCGCTTCATCATCAGAATCAGTTTGATTAGAAATTGCTGCAGTCAAAATTGAAAGTTTTGAAATTATTTGTACTCTCAAATTTTGCGCAATTGTCTGAGCGTTCAACTCAAAAATAAGATCGTCCACTTTGGGGGTATTTTCGTCCAAAAAAAATAATGACGCTTCATTTTGTTTTTTAAAGTAATCAATTAAAGTTTCTTCATTATCCTCCTCATTTTCCTCATTATAATTGATAGCGGATCCAGTGAGACGACTACTAGTGCGGGTGGGGGGAATCTAAATAATTAGTTAATAATAAAACATACATCTTTCACGACTTCCTTCCCTTTTTTAGAAATTATGATTTTTTCTTTTTTTTTAAATCTTTCCCTTGGTAACTCCGAACCATTGGTATTGAGATATCGGTATAGCTTCGTCCAAAAAGAAATGCCCCCTTCACCTTTTCTAACTCCAACCGCGTCATTGAGTAGCTTCATTAATTCCACATTTCCAGAGTCCATGATCTTCTCGATTAGAAACTGAAAAGCCATCTGCCCCAATCTTATGAGCTTGTTCATAGATGATGCTTGTTGCTGAATAAATATTTCAACTTCATCTTTGAAGCTTTGCAAGGATGAAGTTGAAGTCCGTAATTTAGCTTTCAAAACACCGATCTTCCAAGTTTCAATGTTGTGTTTCACGCTCAACTTCTTGATCAGTCGCGTGTAATCCGTTTGGTTGCGATTTTTAGCAGCTTCAACTAGTTTCAGATTTTTACTTGCCATCCCCTTGGTATTTCCAGCATTTTTATCACCACTTGAAAAAACCCCAATTCGTCGCTTTTT
>CAIUWH010000029.1 GCA_903902795.1 uncultured Bacteroidota bacterium | reverse complement strand
GTTAGCTGAAAGATTTTTTTCATTGATGTTTTCAGTCATTCTTCCAAGAAGCCAAAGTTCGGTTTTTGAATCGATTATTTTGTTTTTAAAATCTATAATATAGTCGTTGATCTCGGATTTTTTGGGCTCAACGGTTGTATAACAAACATAGGTAATTTTGTCGAAATATTTTTTAACATCTAATAGACTATCAATCGGCACACTTTCACCTAAGTAAATAGTTTTGTATCCATTTAATAAAATTTCATAATTTAGGTACATTAATCCTAGTTCGTGAATTTCATTGGACGGTAGGTACAACACGAATATTTTGTCAGACCTTGTAGGTTCAAGGATTTGAAGTTTTTCGGAATTGATTAATATTTTTTGCTTTATCAAATACGTAATAAAATGCTCATGTGCTGGTGATATGGTTTCGGATTGCCATAGAAACCCAATTTCGGTAATCAGCGGAATAAATACTTCAAAAAATACTTCTCGAAAAGATTTTTGTGATAAAAGTTCGTCATAAGTTCTAAAAAATAAACCTTGATCAAAGTTCATCATTGATAGTTTAAAACTACTAATCGCGTGGTTTTTTGCACTTTTTTCTGAGATGATTTCTCTTACAAGAGCATTAACTTTCTCGGTATCTAATTTAGATATTTTCGATATTTTGTATCCATAATCATGCAAAAGTGTAATATTTAATAACTTTTGGAGTGCAGCTAAATCATACAGTCTAATGTTCGTTTCTGTGCGCATTGGTTGTAGCACGTCGTATCGTTTTTCCCATATTCTAATGGTGTGCGCTTTAATTCCGGATAAATTTTCCAGATCTTTTATGCTGAATGAGCTTTTGATATTGTTCATGATATTTATGAAAATGTTAAACAAAAGTAACAAAATAATTTGAATTGGTGCTTTTGTTTTGACTTTATTTAAAAAAAGTTATTATAGTAGAGGCAAAAAGGAGTTTTATATCAAGTAGAAATAAATCATGGTGATAAATCTCGGCTATTAAAATTGGAGAATGTATATTAACATCGTCTTTCCCGCAAAGCTCCGCTTTGAAAATAAAATAATAAAGCCAAAATAATCAAGCTTTTCTTCGAAATGTTGGGATTGACTTCGTCTTTCCCACAAAGCTCCGCTTTGAAAATAAAATAATATAGCCAAAATAATCAAGCGAGCTTGTTATTTTGGCTATATTATTTTATTTATCCGTGACCACGATGGGATTCGAACCCACACGCCTTTCAGCACCACCCCCTCAAGATGGCAAGTCTACCAATTTCTCCACGTGGCCTTAATTAAAAAAAGCATTCGAAAACGAACGCCTTTTGTGACCCGACTGGGGCTCGAACCCAGGACCCCATCATTAAAAGTGATGTGCTCTACCAACTGAGCTATCGAGTCATTTTTCATTTCTTGAATGCGGGTGCAAATATAGGACGTTATTATTAATTTTTCAAAGGTATTTTATTTTAAATTTACCTTTTTTTAATATTCATTCTTAATGTCTTAATTTATAAGGATTTATTAGTATGCAGAAAGTAATTTTGGTAGGTTATATGGGTAGTGGAAAGTCGGTTATAGCCAGTTGCTTAGCGGACAAAATTCGTTATTTATGCTATGATTTAGACGATTTGATTGAGAAAAAAGCAAGTTTAAGTATTAATTCCATCTTTTCTCAAAAAGGGGAATTGTACTTCAGAAAGCTAGAACATGAAATTTTTGTAACTATTTTGAACTCAAAAGAGTCTTTTGTTTTAAGTACAGGTGGAGGAACGCCGTGTTACTTTGGACATCACGAATTGTTACGGCAAGAAGATATAGTTTCAATCTATTTAAAAGCATCAATCGAAACATTATATAGTAGACTGCAAGCGGAGAGAAGTCAACGTCCTTTATTGGCTCAATTCAATCAAAACGAAATGAAAGAGTTTATCGCTAAACACCTATTCGAAAGAAGTTATTTTTATCAGCAAGCCCATCACATTGTTACTGTAGATGATAAATCACCTGAAGAAATAGCTGTGGAAATCGAAAAACTACTATTCTAAATAGGCGTAAGAATGATCCTGTTCAAATACAACGGTCACGTGTTCTTTGGAGGAAGTGGACAGAGAAATTCCTTTGAAATCTGCTTTTACTGGATATTTTTTATGATTTCTATCTACTAAAACGACCGTTTTAAATTTGTTTATCGGAACTTCCAAGAAGTGTTTAACTCCATATATTAGAGTTGTACCAGAGTTGAGTACATCATCCACTAAAACCAATCCTTTATTTTTATAGTTATCAGGTGTAATAGAGGTAGTCACCGCCGAATTGGGATTGTTTTTATCCATTTTAACTTCGCACAACACTACTTTTATGGAAGAAATTAATTCTATTTCTTTTGCGATTTTTGTTGCCAAAACGTAACCATTATTAGCAATACCGGCAATTGTAATGGTATCTTCGTCTATAAACGTTTCATAAATTTGATACGCAATTCTTTTAATAATATGATTGATTTGCTCGGTGGTAAGTATCGTATTTTGACTCATCGCGTTTATTTTTTGGTAAAGATAAAAAAGAGTTCGTTTCCTTTTCTAGGTTTAATCGAATTATATGCAGTTTCCATTTTTTTGAGGTGAAAATCATTTATAAACAGTTGTTGATATTCGTCAAAAGAACCACCAAAAGGCGGGCCAACTTCTGTCAGAGGAAACTGAAAGAGCAGACCTGTTAATTTGCCATTAGGGCGCAGAAGCGCATGCATTTTTTCGACATATTTTGTACGGAGTTCCACATCCAAAGCACAAAAAAAAGTTTGCTCAATAATCAAGTCAAATTGGTTTTCAATTTCAAAGAAATCACGTTGAATGAAATGCTCTTCGGCTACTTGTGGTAATTTTTCTTTGAGGTTTTGAATAGGTGTTGGCGCATAGTCCACGACATACACATTGGTAAATCCTTTTTGAATTAGGTATTCAAATTCATATCCGTTTCCGGCACCTGGAATTAATATTTTTAACGCAGTATTCGTCAGTTGGTCAATGTATTCCTTTAACGGAGTGGTAATCGCGCCACAATCCCAGCCAATCTCCTCTTTTTTATACCTTTCTTCCCAATACGTTCTATTCAGTTTCATCTTCGCTTGTGGTATCAAGTCCAAATCCCTCTAAATCTCTTCGGTCTTTTTTTGTTGGACGCCCATCACCTGTTTTTCGGTAATGTTCTTTCGAAAGTTTTAAAAGTTCTAAGTGAGCAAATGATTCGGCGGGCGTTTCATCCTTTCTATAAATATCTACTAACTTTGCTCCAACACGATTGAGCGGAATGTCTAAAACCGTTATGATGTAGGTGATTTGGTCTTTCCGGAACGTAATTTTATCACTCGGAAAAACCTCTCGAGAAGCCTTTGCAACTTGGTTGTTTACGGTAATGTGATTCTTCTTGCAAGCTTCTGTTACCATATTCCTGGTTTTGTAATAACGAACGCACCACAAGTATTTGTCTACTCTCATATAATTTTCTAAATTCAACGTTAAATAGTTTACAAAAATAAATCAATATTGTATCTTGCGACCAAATTTTAAGACTATTATGAAAAAACTTTTTAACGTTGTTTTGTTATTTAGTGTGACGCTATTTATCACTTCGTGTAACAAAGATGAAGAGACCGAAGTTCCTTTGAGAGATTATGCGGAACAATATGCAACGGATATAGCAGCTATTGAATCTTATTTACAAACGCATTATATTGAAAGTGTAGTAAACAATCCAGGCCAACCCGATGATCAAACCATAACGTTTGCAGCAATTCCAGCTGGTGGTTCTCAGGTTTCTATTTGGAATCAAATCCAATATCCACTCAGTTTCGTTTCGGTAGAGAAAGATAATATTATCTACAAACTATACTATTTAAAAACACGTGAAGGTTCAGGATCTAACAGCAAAGCACCTTGTAATTTCGATAATGTTCTAGTGGCCTACGAAGGAAATTTATTAAATGGGAATGTATTTGAAACCAATTATTTACCGCAAGATTTTTTCAATTTGAATGGTGTGATTAGAGGTTGGGGTGAAGTTTTTCCCAAGTTTAAATCAGGAAGCTATGTAGGAAATCCAAACGGTACGCTTTCCTATTTTGATTTTGGTGCTGGAGCGCTTTTCATTCCGTCTGGATTGGCTTATTTCAATGTACAACGAACGAATATTCCAGCCTACTCTCCTTTGATTTTTAGAATAAAATTGCTAGAAGTTGTTCGCATTGATCATGATTCTGACGGTATATTTAGCTATTTAGAAGATGGTAATGGCGATGGTTATTTACGATTGAATGATCCTTTGGATGACACCGACGGCGACGGTACACTTGATTTTCTAGATGTCGATGATGATGGAGATGGTTTTTTGACCAAAAGTGAGCTCAAAATAGGGAATTCAAGCAACTATCATACTTTTGAAACTGTGCCTAGTTGCTCTGGTCAAACGAGAAAAAGACATTTGACTGCTGGGTGCGTGCCACCTTACCTCGATTAATTTTACACTAAACCCATAAAAAAATCCCATCTGCTACTGCCGATGGGATTTTTTAATTCCTCTATTTTTTGTTATTTTCTTTTAATCACCTTGTCAACTGCAGCAACAATGGCTTGATGGTTCAGTTTGTATTTTTCCATCAATTGTTCGGGAGTTCCGCTTTCTCCAAATGAATCTTGAACGGCCACAAACTCTTGCGGTTTAGGATTATTTAGTGCCAGTGTTCGAGCAACACTTTCGCCTAAACCACCTAAAATATTGTGTTCTTCAGCAGTAACTACACAACCTGTTTTGGCAACCGATTTTAAAATGGCTTGTTCATCCAATGGTTTAATGGTATGGATATTGATGACTTCAGCAGAAATTCCCTTTGATTCTAGCACTTCAGCGGCAATTAATGCTTCCCAAACCAAATGACCTGTTGCAATAATGGTAACATCAGTTCCTTCGTTTAAAAGAATGGCTTTTCCAATCACAAACGGCTCATCAGCAGGCATAAAATTAGGAACAACTGGACGACCAAAACGCAAATAAACTGGACCATGGTGATCGGCAATTGCCAAGGTTGCGGCTTTGGTTTGATTATAATCACAAGTATTGATTACGGTCATTCCTGGTAGCATTTTCATCAAACCGATGTCTTCTAATATTTGGTGTGTTGCGCCGTCTTCGCCTAAGGTTAATCCCGCATGGGAAGCACAAATTTTTACGTTTTTATCAGAATAGGCAACCGATTGGCGAATCTGATCGTACACTCTTCCAGTCGAAAAATTGGCAAATGTTCCCGTAAACGGAATTTTTCCTCCAATGGTTAATCCAGCTGCAATTCCGATCATGTTGGCTTCTGCAATTCCGATTTGAAAAAAACGCTCGGGATGATTTTTCTTGAAATCGTCAAATTTTAACGACCCTATTAAGTCGGCGCACAAGGCAACCACATTTTCGTTCTTTTGTCCGAGCTCGGTCATTCCTGCGCCAAATCCGGAACGGGTGTCTTTACTTCCTGTGTTGGTATATTTTTTCATTTTATAAATTTCATCTGTTTTTTACTTATCGAAAGTACTGTATTTATGATTTGTTTTTTTACTAATTTAAGCTCATAGGTAAATCCATTCATATAATCTACTTTCAAAATTAAAGGAATGCCTTTACTTATTTTCAGAGTGCTATTTGCAAATGTTCCGTGAGTGTAATAATTCATAATTTTTTCAAATGCAAATTCTACTGAAAGGTCGAGGATAACCTCTATTTTTCTAAGAAGTTTATTTCTCTTTTCATTTTTATAAACTAAAATTCTAACCTCTTTTTTAGTACTATCAATATCTACTTCAGATATTTCAAAGAAAAAAGTATTTTTTGTATGAGCATTATATTTTCGGCTGTACAGATAATTAAATTGCAAGTCAGTATCTACATTTTTTAAATCATACTCATGAGATATATCGTTTTTGGAATCTCTAATAGTTCCATAAATATCTTGACTTCCCTCTGAAGTTTTTAAAATATATGAATCATTCTTTTGGTTTATCAAGAGAAAAGAAGAATAACCATTTTTGACATCTTCGTACTCAAGCATATAGTCAAAACTATAATCCTGACAATATATACTTTGATAACGAGCGGAAAAAATGAGTAAAAAAATAATTTTCATTATTAATAATCGCCTAATGTTACTGGGTTTTGTTCTAAAGCTTTTGCTAATTGTTCATCGTTAGGCGCTTTTCCGTGCCATGCATGCGTATGCATCATATAATCAACACCGTTACCCATTTCGGTATGCAACAACACACAAACTGGTTTCCCTTTTCTGGTTCTCGATTTGGCTTCGTTCATTCCGGCTACAATTGCCTCAATATTATTTCCTTCTGTAATTTCTAAAACATCCCAATCAAAGGCTTCAAATTTGGCACGTAAACTTCCCATATATAATACTTCATCAGTAGAACCGTCAATCTGTTTGCCGTTAACATCAATAGTTGCGATAAGGTTATCTACTTTTTTGGCTGATGCATACATTATGGCTTCCCAATTTTGGCCCTCTTGCAATTCGCCATCTCCGTGAAGTGAATAGATTAAGTGGTGGTCGTTGTTGAGTTTTTTGGCTTGTGCTGCACCGATTGCAACGGATAAGCCTTGACCTAACGAACCCGACGCCATACGAACTCCTGGTAAACCTTCGTGTGTAGTTGGATGGCCTTGTAATCTTGAATTGAGTTTTCTAAAAGTCGCTAATTCACTTACAGGAAAATAACCACTTCTAGCCAATACACTATAAAAAACAGGCGAAATATGTCCGTTTGAAAGGAAGAATAAATCTTCTCCAATCCCATCCATATAAAAACCGTCTTTACGTTGTAAAATTTCGTGGTAAAGTGTTACAAAAAATTCGGCACAGCCAAGAGAACCTCCGGGATGGCCTGAATTTACGGCATGAACCATGCGAAGAATGTCTCTTCGAACTTGCGTTGTTAAATCTTTTAGTTGTGGTGTGTTAGGCATTTTGTGTAGTTAAAATTTAATGCTTCAAAAGTAAAAGTAATTTTAAAGGTTGGCAAATGAATTTTTTAGAAGTTATTAAAGGTTGTAAACAAAATAGAGGGTGTTTTTTCACGGTAATTTGAATTGAATGATGGTTGCGTGAGTGATAGTAGCGGCATCCTGTCGATGCGAGGTACGAGCAATCGGACAGATACAGCGGATAGCACGACCCCGATTAGCAAAAACTACGTTTTTCAAACTTGTTTTTGTCTATCGGGGGCACGCCCAAAACCTGCAAAGTCATTAAAGTTGGCATCAACATCAAATTTGTTAAATAAAATCCTAAATGATAATGCTAAAAATCTAAATCATTTATCTTTGCCGACGATATACGACAAAATGAAATTCGATTTACTACAAAAAGACCCTAATTCTAAGGCCAGAGCAGGAAAAATTACCACTGACCACGGTGTAATTGAAACACCCATTTTTATGCCCGTTGGAACCGTTGCTTCGGTAAAAGGCGTGCACCAACGCGAGTTGAAAGAAGAAATCAATCCCGATATTATTTTAGGAAATACGTATCATTTGTATTTGCGTCCACAGACCGCTATTTTGGAACAAGCTGGTGGTTTGCATAAATTTATGAATTGGGATCGAAATATATTAACCGATTCGGGTGGTTATCAAGTGTATTCGCTTTCGGCCAATCGAAAAATTAAGGAAGAAGGCGTAAAGTTTAAATCGCATATCGACGGTTCGTACCATGTTTTTACTCCCGAAAATGTAATGGAAATTCAGCGTACGATTGGCGCCGACATCATTATGGCGTTTGACGAATGTACGCCCTATCCGTGTGATTATCGTTATGCACAACGCAGCATGCACATGACGCACCGTTGGTTGGATCGATGTATTACTCATTTGGACAAATTACCTTTTAAGTACGGATTCGAGCAGACATTTTTTCCAATTGTTCAAGGAAGTACGTATAAAGATTTGCGCCGACAATCGGCCGAATATATTGCAAATTCGGGTCAGCAAGGAAATGCCATTGGCGGATTATCGGTGGGTGAGCCGGCCGAAGAAATGTACGCGATGACCGAAGTAGTGTGTGAGATTCTTCCTGAAGATAAACCGCGTTATTTAATGGGTGTGGGAACTCCGATTAATATCTTGGAGAATATTGCACTCGGAATTGACATGTTTGATTGTGTAATGCCTACGCGAAATGCTCGAAACGGAATGTTGTTCACCGCAAACGGTACCATTAATATTAAAAATAAAAAATGGGAAGCCGATTTTTCTCCCGTCGATGAAATGGGTCACACGTTTGTAGATACCGAATACACCAAAGCCTATTTGCGTCATCTTTTTGCGGCTAATGAATATTTAGGAAAGCAAATTGCTACCATTCATAATTTGGGGTTTTATATGTGGTTGGTTCGTGAAGCTAGAAAGCATATATTAGCGGGAGATTTCCGCCAGTGGAAGGATGTAATGGTGAAACAGATGAGCCAACGGTTATAACTGTTTGTAGTTTATTGTTTATAGTTAATTTAGCAACCATAAACCATAAACCATAAACCATAAACCATAAACTTTATTGATGTTAAGAATAATTGACAAATACATACTCAAGCGCTATTTAACCACTTTTTCAGTGATGTTATTGATGTTTATTCCGATTGGGATTGTCATTGATGTGTCGGAAAAGGTAAATAAAATGATTGAGAACAAAGTTCCGTTTAAGGAAATTGCGTCCTATTATGTAGACTTTACTATTTATTTTGCCAACATTTTATTTCCTATATTTTTATTTCTTTCTATCATTTGGTTTACGTCGAAGTTGGCTAATAATACTGAAATTATCGCCATATTGAGTTCGGGAATTTCGTTTAGTCGGTTTTTGCGGCCTTATATTATTGGTGCTGTATTTGTCTCCATTTTTGCATTGCTAATGGGAATTTTTTTAGTGCCCAAGGCTTCGGAAGGATTTAAAAATTTCAGGTATATGTATTTGATTGGTGGCGGTCGAAACGAAATGCGCGACGATAGTGATGTGTACCGACAAATCAGTGCCGACGAATATATCTATGTTAGTAATTTCAACTCTTTGTCGCAAACCGCCTCTAATTTTATGTTGGAAAAATTCAACAAAGATGAGCTAGAGTATAAAATCACAGCAGACCATTTGAAGTGGAATCCAAGTGATAGTACGTACACGATGTTTAAGTATAAAAAAAGAACGGTTGGTGAACTGAACGATACATTCGAAATGGCTGAAACGAAAGATGTCATTTTTAATTTTGAAATAGAAGATTTGACTCCGGTGGTTTATATTGCAGAAACGTTGCCTTACGACGAACTAATTGATTTTATAGAAAAAGAAAAAGCCAGAGGTTCAACCAACATCAACCGATATAAAGTAGTACTGTATAAGAAATTTAGTATTCCCGTTGCGGCTTTTATTTTGACCATTATTGCAGTTTCGGTTTCTTCGATGAAACGTCGAGGCGGAATGGGGATGAATTTGGCCATCGGAATTATCTTGGCATTTGCTTTTGTGTTTTTGGATAAGGTATTCGGCGTGCTAGCTGAAAAATCGTCGGCGCCACCTTTAATCGCAGTTTGGGTTCCCAATATTGTTTTTGGTATCTTAGCGATTTATTTGCTTCGAAATGCTAAACGATAATGTAAAAAGTTATTTACACCTTCATTTGATTGTGTTCATTTGGGGATTTACCGCAATCTTAGGTCGGTTAATTACCCTTGATGCCTTGCCTTTGGTATGGTATAGAATGCTTTTTGCCGTTGGATTTATTTTCATTTACATACGATACAAAAAAATCGGAGTCAAAATTCCGCGAACCATGATACTCAAATTTTTGGTCGCCGGATTAATCATCGCCTTGCATTGGTTCACTTTTTTCAGGGCTATTAAGGTCTCTAATGTTTCGATAACCTTAGCTTGTTTGTCTACAGGTGCTTTTTTCACGTCGTTAATTGAACCTATATTTTTTGGCAAGAAAATGGTATGGTATGAAATTTTCTTCGGAGTAGTGGTGGTTATCGGACTTTCCATCATCTTCCATGTGGAAAGTGTTTACATCGAAGGAATTCTATTGGCTTTACTGTCGGCATTTTTATCCGCTTCTTTTGCCGTGATCAATAGCAAATATGTTCAGACCTACGATCCAACCGTAATTTCGTATTATGAATTGGCTGGTGGTGTTTTGTTTTTTTCTGTTTTTTTGTTGTTTGGAAATAGTTTCAATGCCGAGTTTTTTCAATTATCGTTAAACGACTTATTCTACTTACTGATACTAAGTTCGGTTTGTACGGCCTATGCGTTCATCGCTTCGACTGCTGTGATGAAATTTTTGAGTCCCTATACCGTGATGCTTACCATTAATTTAGAGCCTATTTACGGAATCATTCTAGCGGTTTTAATTTTTAAGGATAAGGAAGAAATGAGTTCCCATTTTTATTTGGGAGCGATGATTATTCTAATTACAGTTATACTCAACGGATTGATTAAAAGTAGAAAAAAGTGAATAATTAATAGAATTTAATCTGCAAAATAGTACATATTATTCTATATTTGTATTACAAACGATTACTAAATTATCACTTCAAATTATGGAATATTTAGATTTTGAACTTCCCATTAAAGAGCTTGAAGACCAGTTAGATAAGTGTCAGATTATTGGTCAAGAGTCGGATGTAGATGTTACGAATACATGTAAACAAATTGAAAAGAAACTAGAAGAAACTAAACGTAAAATATACAAAAATTTAACGGCTTGGCAACGTGTTCAGTTATCACGGCATCCCAACCGACCTTACACGATGGACCATATCAAAGCGCTATGTGGAGATACTTTTCTTGAGCTTTTTGGTGATAGAGGGTTCAAAGATGACAAAGCGATGGTCGGCGGTCTAGGAAAAATTGATGGTCAGTCGTTTATGATTGTAGGTCAACAAAAAGGCTACAACACCAAAACACGTCAATTTAGAAATTTCGGTATGGCCAATCCAGAAGGTTACAGAAAAGCATTGCGCTTGATGAAAATGGCTGAAAAATTTGGAATTCCAGTAGTAACATTTATTGATACACCAGGAGCATATCCGGGTTTAGAAGCTGAAGAGCGCGGACAAGGCGAAGCGATTGCTCGAAATATTTTGGAAATGTGCCGATTAAAAGTACCAATCATTTGCGTTATCGTGGGTGAAGGCGCATCGGGTGGTGCACTCGGAATAGGAGTAGGTGATCGTGTATTAATGATGGAAAACACTTGGTACTCCGTTATTTCTCCCGAATCATGTTCGTCTATTCTATGGAAAAGTTGGGAACACAAAGAAGAGGCAGCTGAAGCATTGAAACTGACTTCAACCGATATGAAAAAGCAAAAGTTAGTAGACGATGTAATTCCGGAACCACTTGGCGGAGCGCATTACGACAGAGAAACCACTTTCAAGACCGTACAGCAGTATATTACTAAAGCATATAACGAATTAAAAGATTTATCAACAACTGAGCTCGTGGCACAGAGGATGGATAAATACAGCAAAATGGGCGAGTTTAAAGAGTAAAATGGTGTCAAAACTGTTACAGCCGTCTCGTCAATAGCGAGGCGGTTTTTTTTACTTGTTAACAAAAAACATTTAGTTGTCAACAAAAAAACGTGATAACTTACCCTCAAGAAAAATCTAAAAATGGTTACTTTCGCTCTATGGAAAATGTGAAAAATATAAACCCAATAAAAGTTGATAAAACAACAATTATCAACCTTGAACGAGGAAAGCTACCTCCACAAGCGCTCGACCTTGAGGAGGCAGTTTTGGGTGCCATGATGATTGATAAAAAAGGAGTTGATGAAGTGATAGATATTCTTCAATCAGATGCATTTTACAAAGATGCACACAAGCACATTTTTGAAGCCATTTTTCAGTTATTCACAGATTCTCAGCCAATTGACTTATTAACAGTTTCCTCCCAATTAAAAAAAAATGCCAAATTAGAATTGGCTGGAGGTGACTTTTACCTAATTCAACTTACACAGAAGATATCTTCATCTGCACACATTGAATTTCACTCTAGAATTATTTTGCAAAAATACATTCAGCGCAGTTTAATTCGAATTTCGTCTGAAATTATCGAAGATTCGTACGATGAAACTACCGATGTTTTCGATTTGCTAGATAAAGCTGAATCGAAATTATACGAAGTTACTCAGGGAAATATTAAAAGAAGTTCGGAAACAGCTCAGAGTTTGGTTATTCAAGCAAAAAAGCGAATCGAAGAAATTGCTAATAAAGAAGGGCTTTCCGGAATCGCAACTGGATTTGAAGAGTTAGATAAAATAACGTCCGGTTGGCAACCATCCGATTTAGTGATTATTGCCGCGCGTCCAGGTATGGGTAAAACCGCGTTTGTACTCTCGATGGCGCGAAATATTGCCATCGATTTCGGACATCCTGTTGCTCTTTTTTCATTGGAGATGTCATCCGTTCAATTAATTACACGTCTAATTTCATCAGAAACCGGACTTTCATCTGAAAAACTGCGTACCGGTAAGTTGGAAAAACACGAATGGGAACAGCTTTCGGTTAAAGTGCGAGATCTCGAAAAAGCTCCTTTATATATTGATGATACTCCGTCGTTATCGATTTTCGATTTACGTGCTAAAGCTCGTCGATTGGCATCGCAACACGGAATAAAAATAATAATTGTCGATTACCTCCAATTAATGACTGCTGGTGGAAACGGGAAAGGTGGCGGAAACCGTGAACAAGAAATTTCAACGATTTCTCGTAATTTGAAAGCATTGGCCAAAGAATTGGAAGTGCCAGTGATTGCACTATCGCAGTTGTCGCGAGCCGTTGAAACCCGCGGATCAAGTAAACGTCCGCTACTTTCCGACTTACGTGAATCGGGAGCCATTGAGCAAGATGCTGATATTGTATCCTTTATTTATCGACCCGAATATTATAAAATTGACGAATGGGACGACGACGAACAATCGCCTACTCAAGGTCAAGCCGAATTCATCATTGCCAAACACAGAAATGGTTCGTTAGAAAATATTCGATTGAAATTTGTAGGAAATCTAGGAAAATTTGACAATTTAGAAGAGTATGGTGGCGGTTTTGACGATTTGCCTTCTAAAATGAATCATGATGATAATCCGTTTATGACCAAAAACCTGCCATCGCCTAATGAGGCTTTTGGCAGCAATATCAACGACGATGACAGCGATGTTCCGTTTTAATTTTAATCCCGATAGTATCGGGATTTTTTGTTTCTATATGGGACCGTATTTATACCTGTTTATCACTAATAATTTTTTAAACTTGATTTTATATCCTATTTTTATAAGATCTTAACAAAAAACAACCAAAACCCTAAAAAATTAAAATCATGGAAAAAAACACTATTGACGAAGCAACTGCAATTTCTTGGATTTCAGCCTGGAGAGCAAAGCCTGTGGCAGGAATTAAAGCGTATTTTATCCCAATAGCAGATTTAGCTGGACTAATGAAGGATACTAAGTGTATTGGTGTGAGAGCATATCTTGCTTTTGGTGGCATTGCACCAAATCAGCCTGAGGCTAAACTTCTTTTTGTTGATGTAGATTCTAGTGCGCCAAATGGTAAAGACATGATTGGAAATGGCATATACGATTTTACCAAACCATGTCCAACCTATTGTGATGTAAACAGTCCCATCTATAAGTTGGATCGCTCAGTTCAATATCCTGTTGTTCCAGGAAAAACAATTAGTATTCAAACAGCAGTCGATTGGGCTACGAATTGGCAAGCAACCCCAGACAATAGTGTAAAAGCGTACTTTATTCTGAAAGAAGTTATTCAGCAATTATTACTTAATAGTAACTCAATAGGTGTGCGAGCTTATTTAGGTTGGGGAACATCCGATCCTAAAGTAGGTCCAGAAGCTAAATTGATGCTTGTAAGTGTAGAAGGAGATATCAAAACTGGTGGAACTGACAATGTTGGTAAGGGGATTTTCGATTTTACTAAACCGTGTCCAGCTTATTGTGATACAACAAGTTCTTTACTTACACTTCAGCGGTAGTTTTGATTTCTAGGTTATTTCTATATATTGGAATTATACTTTTGATAATCAATTGTATGTTATTATTGAAAGGTTTTTCTAGCAAAGGAAAGCCTTTCAAAATTTTCACATTGTATTGTCTGGCGATGTTAACGGTACAACTTGCTTCTATAATAGTGGTTAGAATGAATTTTGAAAATTTATTTTTATCACATTTTTATTTTGGTTTGCAATTTTTGATACTCAGTTTTTTTTATTACTATTTAATGAAAGATCACTTTCAAAGAAAAATAATAAAAATTAGTTTAATTGTCTGTCTGGCGGCGTTGGGCATCCAATATGCGCTTGATTGGAGTTTGTTCTTTAAGTTCAGCCTTCTTGAAATATTTATTACTTCATTGCCTTTAATTATTTTCGCCACGTTTCACCTGTATAATTTATTGAATGAAGAAAAGAAGTATTACTACATCACCACGGGATTACTGATTTATTTGTTCGGAAGTACTATCGTTTTTCTTACGGCAAATTTGTTGATTTCATTAAAATCTAGAATTGCCTTTGAACAAATTTATAATTTGAATGTATATTTATATGTAGTGTATCAGCTGTTTATTTTGTATGATTTAAGATTCGTTTTAGTACCAAAAAAAGTATAGAGTATGGATAATTCAGAATTAATTAAGGTCATTTTTTATACTTTTTTTGCCTTTGTTTTAATGGCATTGGTGTTGATTCTGTTTTTCTATTTTTCCAGAAAGAAAATCATCAAACAAGAAATAGAGAAGAAGAACTTGGAAATAAATTATCAAAAGGAATTGTTGCATGCAGTTATTGTGACTCAAGAAGACGAACGTCAACGTATTGCGCAAGATTTGCACGATGACATCAGCTCGAAGCTAAATATAGTTTCTTTAAATAGCCAGATGCTCATCGGTACCCAATTGTCCGAAAAAGAATACGCCGAAATAACAACGAATATTATTAATCTGACGGGAAAGGCATTGGAAAATTCTCGACGAATTGCCCACGATTTATTGCCGCCAGTTTTAGAAAAATTCGGATTAGACGCCGGAATATCTGAATTAGTCGTTGAGTTTAATAGTAGCAAATCAAGTAAGGTGTATTATGAAAACAACGTTGATTTTTCTGCTATCGATGAAAACAAGCACTTACACATTTTTAGAATTCTTCAAGAATTACTTAATAATTCGTTAAAGCACAGTCAAGCCGCAACTATTTTTATCTTATTTAATTTAGCAGAAGATAAAGTGACTTGCAGATATACCGACAATGGTGTTGGTTTTGAGTATTCGAATGCAGATAATTTGAGAGGATTGGGCATGCGAAATATCTTGAGTAGAGTAGAACTTATTGGTGCTACAATAGCGATACAATCAGCACCAAAAAGTGGGTTTAAAGCTGAAATAATTTTTTAATATGGAAGAAAAAATTAAAATAATCATAGCCGATGATGAACTGTTATTCCAACAGGGAATTTCCTTCATTTTAAGAAGAGAAGGCAATATAGAAATTAGTAAGGAAGTCAACGATGGTAAGCAGTTGATGGATTTCTTAAATAGTGTAGATGATTTACCTGATATTATTTTAATGGATTTGAAAATGCCTTTTCTAAATGGTGTTGAAGCCACAAAGTTGATTTCTAAAAAATTCCCAACTATTAAAATAATTGCCCTTACAAGTTATAACACCGATTCATTTATCGCGAACATGATTCAAGTTGGAGCCGTTTCGTATTTAGTAAAAAATGCAACACCAGCCGAAATGATCGAAACCATTAATGAGGTATATCATAAAGGATTTTATTACAACGAATCGGTTTTGAAAGTAATAAATAGCGGTTTGATTAACACTTCTGGTAAGCCAAAGCTAATCAAAAGCATCTATACTGACGATTTTTTAACCAATAGAGAAAAGGAAATCCTCAAGCTGATTTGCTTACAACATTCGACAACAGAAATTGCAGATAAAATATTTATCAGTCCGCGAACTGTAGAAGGTCACCGAAACAGCTTACTATTAAAGACAGAATCCAGAAATATGGCAGGATTGGTGGTATTTGCTTTACAAAATAAGATCATCGCCTTTGATGATTTGTCCTTGTAATCAGCTAATAATAAAATTTATAGATACGTATATATAGGTTAAAACAATCGCTGCAAGTAACAACAAGCCAATCTTTTTTAAAACTTCTTTAGTTTTTGAAGTTCGTTTTTCATGCAAAGTCTGATTTGAGTTCATGTTTTACAATTTCGGTTGCATCAAAAATACATACTTCACTCTTTCTGTTTATACGTATTTATACGTATTTTTTGTTTGCAAATTTTAACAAAAATTTACGTTTGCCCTTATCTACTATTTATTGTATCTTCGATAAAATTATTGCAGGTTAATGAAAAATTTCAAATCAGTTTGTATCGTACTATTTTTGCTTTGTGTAAGCGCAGTTCAGGCTAATTTTATTTTGTTGCCCATGGATGAGGCTACGCAGAAAAATCATTTAAAGGCATACGGAATTACGTATTGGGCACTCGATAAACAATACAAAGCAAGTTGGTTACTCAATTACCGCGGTGGTTCTTTTTTACTTCCAGATGCTGCTGAAATTCGCAAGGAATGTCAGATTAGAAATGTAAGTTACGAAGTCTTATCTGACACCGAAGCCAATCAAATTTTGGAAGAAATTTCTAGTCCGTCGCAAAACATGGAAACCGTAGTGTTAGAGAAAGCTCCTAAAATAGCCGTCTACACTCCAAAAGGAAAACAACCATGGGACGATGCCGTAACCTTGGTGTTGACCTATGCCGAAATTCCCTATAAAGAAATCTACGACGAAGAAGTATTGAGCGATCAACTCATTTTATACGATTGGTTGCATTTACACCACGAGGATTTTACTGGTCAATACGGGAAGTTTTTTGGAGCGTATCGAAATGCACCCTGGTACATCGAGCAAAAGAAAGAGGCAGAAGTACTGGCATCCAAATTAGGTTATGCGAAAGTTTCTGAAGAAAAGTTGGCTGTTGCTAAGAAGATTCGCGATTTTGTTATTGGTGGCGGATTTATGTTTGCCATGTGTTCAGCAACCGATAGTTTTGATATTGCACTTTCGGCTGAAGGTGTGGATATTTGTGAGCCCATGTTTGATGGAGATGAAAGTGATGCCAATTACCAATCGAAAATCGATTATTCGCAGACGTTTGCCTTTAAGGACTATATTCTTGAACGCCGACCAGAACGCTACGAATTCTCTACTATTGATATGACTGAAAAGCGCAGAATTCAATTTGAAAAGGATTATTTTACGTTGATGGAATATTCGGCCAAATGGGACGTAATTCCAAGTATGTTGTGTCAGAATCACACCCAATTGGTGAAAGGATTTATGGGACAAAGTACGTCTTTTGATAGTGAATTGGTTAAATCCAATGTAATGGTTTTGGGTAAAAATGAATTGAACGATGAAGCCAAATACATCCACGGCCAAAAAGGAAAAGGATTTTTCACGTTCTACGGCGGTCACGACCCCGAAGATTACCAACATCGAGTAGGCGATGAGCCAACGGTGTTAGAATTGCATCCGAATTCGCCTGGATACCGATTGATTCTCAATAATGTTTTATTTCCAGCGGCGAAAAAGAAAAAACAAAAAACCTAAATCCACTCGATTTTTGTTCCCGGTGTTTCGTTGACGAGGTATTGGGTAACCAGTCCTTTTTTTGACTTCACGTTTTCCATCGAATCAATTTTGTAACACATCGTTAGCGAACATTGGTCGATTTCCAATCGGTGATTTCCAAAGACTTTAATTTCGGTAGTAATTGCAACCGAATCGTATTCGTTTTTATCTTCTTCGGTTAGATAGGTCGTAATTTCGGGAAAAATCAATTCAGCTGAAGTTCTTTTGAGTATGTTTTCCTTATTCAGTTCAAAAAGCGTATTTATTTTTTTGCAATAATTGGGTTTTGCACCGTCTTCCGAACTCATCAAATATGCCATTTTCTTTTTAGAGTCAATTAAACTGAGTGATAAGTTTATTTCTTCGGGTAGTAAAATCAAGTCTTTTTTCAATTGCGGTAGTAGATAATACGTAATGGCAACTTGCTGTTCTTTAACCAAAGCAAACTGCAAACATTCCAAAAGTAAAATGTCAATTTCTTCTGCATTTTCAAGTTGCATTTGTGCTGCATCGACCGATTTGATTTCCTTCACATATTCTTCAAAACCAAAATTCCGAATTGTGTTTTGCAAGGCGGCAACACTAATCGGATTGATTTCAACCAAAATCAATTGTAATTCAGTCGGCTTAAATTGCGTAAGTAACGGCATAATCAAAGTGCCAAACGGTCCAGTTCCAACGTATAATAAGGTGACCGGTTTTTTTGAATTGGTTTGTAACAACGACCGAATTGCGTCGTGTGTGCCTCGAATGAACTGTTGGGTTCGTAAATTGTCGTCGATGCACAATTCCGCCCATTTGGGTCCAACAGCTTTGCCTGTTGCATGGTGAATATCTTCTAAATAATCTGATGAAGTGGCGTCGACTTCAGAAACAGTAAAAAAAAGCGACTTTAATTCGATCAGAGAATTACGGAGTTGACCTAAATTAGTGTCTTTTTGTACTATTACGTCAGAAATTTCATTCAATGTATTTCTATATTTGACTTTAGTCGATGTATTCATAATTGTTATTTATTCCGTAAAGGTAGCAAAAAGCCTCAGAAAAAAACGCGTATTTCTGCGCATACGTCGTTCAAACATACTTTATATTTTTGTTATTATTATAAAACTATGTTAATTTTTTGTAGAATATTTTCTACATTTAGAAGATATTAACTTAAATCAATTTTTATGGAAAACATGTACGCAAGAAGAAATTTTCTCAAAAACGCTGCTTTAGCTTCTTCAGGAATTTTGTTTCTCTCGTCTACTACAATGGTTCGGGCATTTGAAAATCAATGTCCTTTTGAAGGCTATAATCCGTATTCAGAAGATAAAACGGATAGTAGAGTATCATCACTTTTCGGCAACCATGTTGTTATTAAAGGTAAAGTTTTTGACAAGATGAGTTTAAAAGAAGTGTCGACTGCAAAAGTTGAGGTGTGGCATTTATCACCCAATTCAACAAGTTATGGACACCAAGCCAAAATGAAGGTTACTCCTGATGGAGAATTCAATTTTATTACCGATTTTCCAAATCGTGAAACAGGTAAATTTCCCAAAGTATATTTTAAGGTAACTTCAAATGATAAAGTATATTTTACCGAATTGTCTTTAACTGCTGATAATGCGTTCATCAATAATAAGCATTTTGAAGAGAATTTAGTATTGGGTAAAAACCTACTTCCTACCAATCGATTAGTCGATAATGTACCAACAATAACATTTAACATAGCAGTCTAACTTAATTTTTTTTATTATGGATCCATTTCTAGGACAAATTCAAGCATTCGGTTTTAACTTCCCACCTCAAGGTTGGGCATTTTGTGACGGACAATTGATTTCAATTGCACAAAACACAGCATTATTCGCGCTATTAGGCACCACATATGGTGGAAACGGACAAACTACATTTGCTTTACCTGATTTAAGAGGTAGAAGTATGGTACATGCTGGACAAGGTCCAGGTTTATCGCCAATTGTTCAAGGACAAAGTGGTGGTGTTGAAAACGTAACTATCGGATTGGTTAACATGCCTGCTCACAACCATAGCGTATCAGTTGCTGTAAACACAGCACCAGGTGAGGAAGCAAATCCAACTACAAAATTGGCTTCAAGTACAGGAGGATATAGTGAAGACGTTGCTCCGGGAGCAGTTTTAGGTGGGCTTACTCAACAAACAGTTGGTGGCAGTCAGCCTTTGGGAATCAGAAATCCGTATTTAGGGATTTTTCACAGTATTGCTTTACAAGGAATTTTTCCTTCAAGAAATTAATTTTAAATACGAAATAGTATGGACCCATTTATCGGACAAATCCAAGCATTCGGATTTACATTTGCCCCACAGGGTTGGCAGCAATGTAATGGTCAATTAATATCAATCGCACAAAATACTGCTTTGTTTGCTTTATTAGGAACAACCTATGGAGGAAACGGACAAACCACTTTTGCTTTACCCGATTTAAGAGGTAGATCAATGGTGCATCCAGGAAATGGACCAGGTTTATCAACTATTTCTTGGGGTCAAGTAAGCGGTATTGAAAATACAACTTTATTGCCTAGTAATCTTCCTCCACACAATCACAGTGTTAGTGTATCTGTGAATACAGCTACAGGTGAAGATGCTTTACCAACTAACAAAATAGCATCAGGAACTAATCGATTCAGTGAAGATGTTGCATCAGGTGCCTTTTTAGGTGGTTTGACAGAACTAGTTGTTGGTGGAAGTCAACCTTTTGCAATCAGAAATCCTTATTTAGCGCTTAATGTTTGTATTGCAATGCAAGGGATTTTTCCTTCAAGAAATTAATTTATGGAGTTGAAAATAGGAATATTATTACCAAAATCGGATATGTTTCCAAGATTGGCTATCGATTTTTTAAATGGCTTTAAATTGTCGTTTAATCAATCGGATACTCATAATCATATTCCTAAGTTTATAATTGAGAGTATAGGTAACGCAACGGATTCAAGTTTGCTCCAAAGAGTAGAACGAATGTTGTTGCAAGAAGAAACAGATGTAATTGTTTGTTTTTGTAGCTATTTTATGTTGGACAGTTTAGTTACCATTGCCAATTCGTATCGAAAACCAATAGTACATGTTACTTTAGGAGCGCGAGTTTTAAAATCAACTCATTACAGTCCGTACGTTCTTCATGTTTCGCTTAACTTGTGTCAAACGAGTTATTTATCAGGCAAATATGCTGCACAACATTTCGGAAAAAAAGCAGCTTTATTAAGTTCTTTTTATGATGGTGGTTACCAATTGACAGAATCTTTTTTTCAAGGTTTTACGGATCACCAAGGTGAAATTGTGTACAATTATGTAAGTCCGATGGACTATAAATTGGAAAGCTTTGACACTATGATAGCGGGATTACAACAAACCAATCCTGAAGTTCTTTTTTCGGTTTTCAGTTATAAAGAAGGAAACAAAGTGTTGGCAAAGTTAGCACAATCCGGACTTGATTCAATTCCAACTGTGGCCATTCCACTAATGACCGATGAGAGTAATGAAACGGAAGTACAACTTCCCGAAAATTTTTATTCCATCGCTTCTTGGGCTTTTGGTGAAGATTCTAAATCAATGGATGATTTCAACCAAAATTACCAAAATAAGTATTCTGAAACTCCTACTATTTTTAGTCTTCTAGGAGATGAAGTAGGTGCGATTTTGTCGTATTGTCTCCAAAAAGAGAGTTCAATTCCGAATCAATTAGGAACTTATTTTTCTAACAAAACACTATTTGCCTCTCGCGGTGAATTGCGTTTTTCTCAATACAATGAATCAATACCTCGGTTTTTTAAACTCAGAAAGTTAGAACAAACAGAGGGCAATTATCAAAATGCTGTTATAGAGGTTCTTGATTCCTCTTTCTCTGAAATTATCTATAAAAAAATGGAAGAACTTCCTTATACAGGTTGGAAGAATCCGTATATCTGTACTTAAAATTAACAAATTATGAAAAAAATGACTCAAAAATTAATGTTCCTTTTTCTGCTGTTTGCGGTCGGCTTAGGCTACTCGCAAAAAGTCGCAGTGATCGGAATCAATCACACTGTGACTGACGGGTTTTCCTTTGTCGTAACCCAAGATTTAGCAGCGGGCGAGGTTATTTATTTTACCGAAAATGAATACAATGATCCCACGAATACTTTTGTTGACACATCAGAAGCCGTTGTGCAGTTCACAGCTGGTTCAACTATTCTAAAAGGAAATGTAGTATTTGTAAATGAATTAGCCACTGCAAATACGTTTAGTGTAACATGTACAGGTGGTGGTTCGTGTGGAACTGCTGTTCTAAGTGGTGCTGGTCCTTTTGCATTAGGAACTGGTGGTGAATCACTTTACGCTTACACTGATTCCAATTCCAATCCGTTAGATGGAATTACTACAATTTATTCTGTATTGTACACAGGTTATTTTGAAGGAGCAAATACTATTACTGGTGGTGATATCCCAGCGGCTCAAAATCCAGTTTTTGATTTCCCATCTGCTATTGTTGTAGATGGTTTTCCTGCATTGGCTCCAGACAGAACGGAATTTATTCCAACGGCTCCAGCAAGAACCAATGTGAGTAAAGTGGTTTTAGAGAATCCATCCAATTATGTTCATGCTCAAACCAATGCGGCACTTTCTACTATTTTCTTTACTAATTTGAATTTAGTAGCTTCAGATCCGGTTGTAAGTGTTACAGCTGCTCCTTTATCAGTAAATGAAAACAGTGGTACCGGAATGGTGTATACTTTTTCATTGAGCACCAATGCAACATCCAACCTTACTATTAATTTTACAGTGGGTGGTTCAGCTTCTTTTAGTTCTGATTATTCACAATCGGGCGCCGCTTCATTTAACGCAAGTTCTGGAACGGTTACGATTTTAAACGGAACGAATACAGCTTCTGTAACGTTAACTCCAATAGGAGATTCAACATTAGAAGCGAATGAAAACATTACGTTAACGCTAACTTCAGGAACAGGTTATGTTGCTGGAAGTCCAGGCGCAGCAACCACTACCATCAATAATGATGATACGTTGGCAATTACTCCAATTGTAGCCGTTGCAGGTACTAATCACGGTACAACGAGTGATGGTTTTTCGTTTGTTGCCTTACAAGATATGACTGCTGGAACAGTAGTTTATTTTACAGAAAACCCTTTCAATACATCCACGTTAACCTTTTCAGGCGCCGAAGCAGTAATGCAATGGACTGCTCCAGCTGGAGGTTTAGCTAGAGGTCAAGTCGTTGTGGCAATGGAAACGGGTCCGAATACATTTGCTACAACCTGTTCGTCAGGAACATGCGGAAGTGTATCAGTAGTTAGTGGAACTTTTAGTTTGGCTACTACAGGTGAAGAATTCTTTGCTTACTTAGATTCAGATAATAATCCACTTAATGGTGTGACATCGGTTCAAGCTGTTTTATATACAGGAACATCGGTTACTCCTGGTGGAAACATTCCTTCTAATCAAGATCCAGGAACAGTATATCCAGGTGCAGTAGTTGTAGATGGATTTCCAGCGGTTAATCCTTCAAGAACAGAATACAATCCTGCGTTACGTGGTGTAACTGTCGATCGTGCGAATTTTCAAAGTCCGTCCAATTGGTTACACGCACAAGCGAATGCAACCTTATCAACAGTTCCGTTTGCAAACATTATTATATCAACAGGTGTAGCCAGTCCTTTTGCTTCTGTTTCAGTGTCGCCAGCGAGTGTACTTGAAAACAGTGGAACCGCAATGGTCTATACTTTTTCTTTAACAAGTCCGGCAAGTGGAAATGTTACCGTAAATTTCACAGTAAGTGGTACCGCTACTTTTACAACCGATTACACGGCAACAGGTGCAAGTTCGTTTACATCAACTACAGGTTCTGTTGTGATTTTAAACGGAGCTTCATCGGCTACGGTTCAAGTGACTCCAGTTGGAGATACTGGACTAGAAGTTCAAGAAACGGTAATTTTAACCATCGCTTCTGGAACAGGTTATGATGGAGGAAGTCCGAATTCGGCTACTGGTTTTATCAATAACGATGATACATCCGATTCAGATCCAATCGTAGCAATAACCGGAATTAGCCATGTTGACCCAGATGGATTCTCATTTGTTGCAGCACAAGATATTCCAGCTAATACCGTTGTCTATTTTACAGACAATTCATTCAACAGTTCAACGTTATTGTTTGGTTCAGGCGAAGCAGTTATCCGATGGACATCACCGGGAACAGCAATCACAAAAGGTAATGTGGTTGTAGTTACTGAAACTTCACCTGATACATTTACAGTGACATGTAGTAATGGAACTTGTGGAAGTGTAACGTTACTTTCAGGCAATTTGGCGGTTGCGACAACTGGAGAAACTTTATATGCGTATGAAGATAATGATACCAATCCGTCCAACGGAGTAACCGATATTTATGCGGTACTTTTTACTGGAACATCATCAGTTTCGGGTGGAACTATTCCATCAATTGAAGATCCATCAAGTATTTTCTTGAGTGCATTGGTAGTGGATGGTTTTCCAGCTTCGGCACCAGCCCGAACAGAATACGATGCTACGAAACGTGCTATTTTAGTTACGGACGCAGATTTTGAAGATGTTTCCAATTGGGTACACGGACAAAGTCCACCAGCGCTTTCAACCGTTCCGTTTGCGAATTTGAATATAATAGATTCAGTAGATCCGACTGCAGTTTGCCAAAACATTTCGGTAACACCAAACGTAGGAACAGGGTCAGTAACTATTACAGCTTCTCAAATAGACAACGGTTCTTTTGACAACGTTGGAATTGCTTCTCTCAGTGTAAGTCCAGATACGTTTACTTGTGCTAATGTGGGAACACCAGTTACTGTAACTTTAACGGTAACAGATACTTCTGGGAATACTGCGACGTGTACGTCAACAGTAACCGTTTTACCAAACGTGACTTCAACATTTACTCAAGTAGCTCCAATTTGTTCAGGTGGTAGTTTTACTTTACCAACGACATCCAATAACGGATTTACAGGAACATGGTCACCAGCAATTAATAATACAACTACAACTGAATACACATTTACACCTAATGCAGGACAATGTGGTTCATCTGCAACGATGACCGTAGTAGTAAATCCGAGTACTACAAATACAACAACCATTTCGGTTTGTGATAGTTATACGTGGTCGGTAAACGGAACTACATATACTGCATCAGGCACGTATACTGAAGTTTCAGGATGTGATACACAAGTATTAGCATTAACTATCAATACTACACCATCGGTTGATGTTATTCAACCACCTACAAGTTGCGAAAGTATTACTCAGACTATATTTGCAACTGTTGGAGGTGACGTCGTAACAAATGGTTTTTCAGGAGTTTATGATAGTGCAAACTGGACATTTACGAACGCTAATGCTGATGGAAATGTGAATACAGCTGGTGCACCAGCATCAATTGTTTTAACAGGAGGAAACAATGGAAGTAATTCAAATGGTAATAGTAATTATACAATTACAATGCCTAGTAGTGCTACCATTTCATTTGATTGGTCGTACAATACTGGAGATGGAGCTCAATTTGATATTCCTCGAATTATTGTTAATGGAACTCCAACTAATATGAATGGTTATAGCACAAGTGGTGCATTATCTCAATCAGGAAGTATGACCGTTAGTGTTAATGCAGGCGATACTTTTGCCTTCAATATGTTTACTACGGATAATGTATTTGGTGCTGCTACTGTTGCGGTTTCTAATTTAGCGATTACTTCACTACCTAATTTACTTTGGACAGCTACTGATGGTGGTACAATTGTAGGAGCAAATAATGGCTTGACGGTAAATGCAACTACTACGGGTACTTATACATTGACAGCTACTAACGGAACTTGTATCGGAACTGATTCAGTTTCTGTAGTATTTAATCCTATAGTAACTCCAACTTTTGATGCAGTAGCTCCAGTATGTTCAGGAGATGTATTAGCACCATTACCAACTACATCATTAAATGGTATTACAGGTTTTTGGTCTCCTGCATTGAATAGTACAGCAACCACAACGTATACATTTACACCGGATGGTGGACAATGTGCAAATACAACTACATTAACGATTACTGTTAATGCTACACCAGCTCCTTTATCAGCCGGTATTAATGTGGCTTTTACAGGTCAATGTGGATTCCCATCAGGAACTTATAATTACGAAGGTTTATTGAATGGTAAGGCATCTTTTGTTAGTGTAGCAACTCCAAATGTTAAAGTATCGTTTGATGGTGTTAAATGGGTGTTATGGGATTCTAATGTAAATATTGGAAGTACAGGTTTTGAAAACACCAATGTTCCTGCAGGGTTGTATCCGCCATTGACAGGTTGGGTTCCAACTCAATGTGTTAATGGAACTATGGATATTACCAATAATTCTAATTTTGAATTATGTGATGGATCTACAATTGCCGACTTAGCTGTAACAGGCACAAGTTTGCAATGGTACGATGCAGAAACGAATGGAAACGTTTTACCAACGTCGACTGTATTAGTTACAGGTGCGTACTTTGTATCTCAAACTTTAAATGGATGTGAAAGTCCAAGAGGTATAGTAAACGTGGTAATAAATCCTAATGTACTTCCAACTTTTGATGTAGTAGCACCAATTTGTTCAGGTGGTACGTTAAGTGCATTACCAACTACTTCATTAAATGGTATTACAGGTACTTGGTCGCCAGCTATAAATAATACAGCTACCACAACGTACACCTTTACTCCAGATGCAGGACCATGTGCTTTAACTGCTGAATTGACTATTACAGTAAATTCAACTCCAGCACCATCGGGTTCTACTGCACAGACTTTGTCTGTTGGTTCGACTTTAGCTAATGTTGTTGTAACTGGTTCAAACATTCAGTGGTATGATGCTCCAGGTGGTAATTTATTGCCTTCATCAACTATACTTGTGAATGGTGTAACGTATTACGCTTCTCAAACCCTTAATAGTTGTGAAAGTCCACTTTTAGCGGTAACTGTAACTGTTGGTGCCGGAGTTACCAATGTAATCCCAACTCAATGTGGTATAACCCTAGCAGCTTACGGTACTATCGTTTATGCCAATTTAGTTCCGAATGCTCAGAGATACAGATTTAGAGTTACTCACACAGGGACGAATCAAGTAATTATTAAAGAGTATGTACTTAGAAACTTATTTTTAAATAGCTTGTCATTCTATGAGTACGATCAAAGTTATAGCATCGAAGTAGCGGTAAGAAGAAATGGTATATGGGAGCCTTATGGTGCAGCTTGTACCGTAACTACTCCAGTAGCTTTAACACAAGTTGTAGCTACTCAGTGTAACCAACAATTAGCAACAAGCAGTACGTTGGTGAATGCAAACATTGTGAGCGCTGTACTTGGATATCGTTTTAGAGTAGTAAATCTATCTACTTCATCGGTTCAAATCATTGATCGACCTATTCGTACATTCCCTTTTGATTTAGTTACTGATTATTCGGGATCAACAGTGTATAGCGTTGAGGTAGCCGTTTTAAATACGGATGGTAATTACCTTCCTTACGGACCGCTTTGTACGGTAACTAGTCCAGGTGAGATTAGACCGCTACAAAAGGAAGTTCAAGTTGATTTTGCAGTAGTGGGATATCCAAATCCATATAGTGAAAACTTCAAGTTAAGCTTGACTTCAAATTCAACAGAATCGATTACTGTTTCAGTATACGATATGTTGGGAAGAATAATCGATACGAAAGTAGTTAACGCTCAAGATATCGAGAATTTTGAAATTGGTTCAGGATACCCTAATGGAGTATATAATGTAATTGTTTCGCAAGGCGATGCAGTTCAAACTGTTCGAATGATTAAACGATAAACAACAATTTATCTGAATAAAAAGAAAGGCTGTCCAAATCGGGCAGCCTTTTTTAATGGTGTGCTTTTAGTATTACTTGTTATTGTCGATTACATAGTTCAGTACTTTTTCCATTAAATGTACTCGATCTTTACCCGTTACATTGTGCTTGTGCATGGGATACGGGAAAAAATCAACTTGCTTTTGAGCTTCTACAAATTTTTTCACCAAAGCCAAATTGTGTTGCATGACTACAACGTCGTCGCTGGTTCCATGAATCAATAGTAATTTTCCTTTTAAATCTTTCACGTAATTCAATGTGCTGGACTCGTCAAAACCTTTTTGGTTTTCTTCGGGAGTATCCATATAGCGCTCGCCATACATGATTTCGTACCACTTCCAATCGGTTACGGGTCCGCCCGCAACTCCGACTTTAAATGCATCGGGTTTTCTCAGCATCAACGAAGTCGTCATGAATCCACCATAACTCCATCCGTGAACCGCCAAACGATTTCCGTCTACATAGGGCAACGATTTTAAATACTCCACACCTTTCATTTGATCGTCCATTTCATTTATACCCAAACGTCCGTGAATTGCACTTTCAAAAGCAAAGCCACGGTTGTCAGAACCTCTGTTATCTAAAGTAAAAACTAAATAACCTTGTTCTGCCATCCAATACATCCACAAATTTGCACCATCTAAATACGAATTGGTGATCATTTGCGCGTGTGGTCCACCATACACATACACTAAAACAGGATATTTTTTGTTGGGATCAAAATTACTAGGCTTGATTAACCGATTGTATAAATCGGTTGTCCCGTCACTCGATTTGATCGTTTTAACTTCTGACGTTCCGATTTGGTATCCATCGTATTTATTTTTGCTTTCCAATAAAGTAGTCGCTTTTAATTTTTTGTCGTACAAAACCGATTTAGAAGGTGTAGTATGATTCGAATATTCGTCAAAAAACCAATTACCATCCGTTGAAATGACTACGTTGTGAACGCCTTCATCTTTGGTAATCAACGTCTGCTTTCCTTTCAAATCCACTTTATACACTAACATATTGGTCGGATTCGGACCCGTAGCTTTGAAATAAATTTCAGTTCCAGTTGGGTTTGTACCGATGATTTCGCGCGCTACAAATTGATTCGCCGTTAATTGTTTGATTAATTTTCCTTCAATCGAGTAGTAGTACAAGTTGTTAAATCCGTCTTTTTCACTAATCCAAACAAAGTTATTGGATGTAGTGTTGGGAAAAAATGCAGCATGTTCAGGTTCAACCCATTTCGTGCTTTTTTCATTCAAAATGGTACGAACAAAAACACCCGTATTGGCGTCGTACACATTCAAATTCATATCGTTTTGACCGCGATTCAGCTCGGCAATAATCACAAATTTTTCATCGGGAGTAAAGGCCAAATTGGTCACATAATCTTCAGGATTGTTTTTCGGCTGAATGAAAATGGTTTTTCGGCTTGCCAAATTATAGATGCCAACGCGCGGCTTTTCCGATTTTTGACCAATCATGGGGTACTTAATCGATTCTAATTTGCCCGGAGTTTCATTAATGTTTAACAACGGATAATCGGCTACATCGGTTTCATCTTTTTGATAGAATGCTAAGTAGCTTGATTTTGGTGACCAGAAAATACCACCTGAAATTCCGAATTCACTTCTAGAAATCGATTGGCCGGATACGATATTTGTATTAGAATCAGCAGTAACAGCAACCTTTTCTTTGTTTTTGTTCAAGAAGTACAAGTTATTTCCTTCGGTAAATGCCAAATTATTTTTAGAGGAATCAAATGTTTGATTTTCTCCAGTTTCAGGAATTTCTTGAAGTAAGTTTCCCGATTTAGTAACACTATTGTATCGATAGTATTTACCCGAATCACTCACCAGAATCGTTGTCGCATCCAACCATGTTGTGCCGAAGAAGTTTTTGATTTTGGTTCCCAATGCCGCATTGATGTCGCTGAGCTTTACTAATTCTTGGGTGTTTTTGTTAGTCGTCGATGCCGAAACCATTTTGGTCCAAACGTCCGTATAATATACGTAGGTATTCGTGTTCGGAATCCACTGAAAACCCGTCATGCGATCGGCTCCAAATTTGCGTCCTTGCTGTAAAACGCCGTCTTCTAAAGTTATTTTTTTAAGTTGCGCTTGAGTCGATAGCACAATAAAAAAACTCAACATAAGTATTCCTTTTTGTATCATAATGAGGTTTATTTTTAGCTTTGTAAAAGTATACAAAAATCCAAACTGTTGTATTTGACTTCCAAAATTTGGGTTTATTTTAATAAGTTCAGCTTGTAAGCAGAAAAGAAGTACTAATCGAAACGGGAAAGCATAAAAAAAGCAGGCGTTATACCTGCTTGATTTGCTATAAAATTGTTTAGACTTCTTCTAAAACTCGGTTCGGATCATAACCAAATAATCTGTGTTTTTTGATGAGTTCTGCCGTGCCATCGGGAAGCATTTTTTCCCAGCCCGGAATTCCTTTATTGATCATTTTTAGCACTTCACGCGAGAATATTTTCAGATTTTCTTTGTCGTTTATCGTTACATCTACTACTTTACCGTTGTAGGCGAAGAATTTATACAATTCTTTCATACGAGGATGCACCTTTAAGTTTTGGGAAGTGATGATTTCACCGTCTTCTTCCATCGGATAGAGGTATACTTTTAAATCTCTATAGAATAATTTTCCGAAGGCCTCTAAAATTCCACCACTCAGGTGACGATAGTATTTTTCGTCGAATATATCTACTAAATTATTCACACCCATAGCTAATCCCATACGTGCTTTAGTATAACTAGAGAAGTATTCTACCACTTTATAGTATTCTTGGAAATTCGAAATCATTACCGTTTGACCCAACGAACAAAGCAATTCGGCTCGATCCATAAAGTCGCGTTCATCAATTTCACCTTCAGAACGCAAATTCGAAAGCGTAATTTCAAAAATCACAAACGTATTTTCTTTGTCTACTTTATTTTCTGCCACAAACATTTCGAGTGATTTCTCGTACATGTCCATGTTGACTTTCGTAACCGGACGGAAACTTCCACGTAAAGCCAAAATATTTTTCTTGTACAACACGGCTGCAGGTAAGATATTTTGCCCATCCGGACTGAACATTACCGCATCGGTCATTCCATTTTTTACCAATTGTAAACTCATCAAGCGATTATCGACATTCGCAAAAGCCGGACCTGAGAAATTAATTGTATCAATTTCTAATTGATCTTTATCTAAATGGTCATACAAATAACGGAGTAATTTTTTAGGATTACTGTACTTGTAAAATGCACCATAAATTAAATTTACCCCTAAGATTCCTAAAGTTTCTTGTTGTAATCGAGCATCAGTTTCTTTAAATCGGATGTGAAGTATGATTTCGTTGTAATCTTGTTCGGGTTCAATTTGATACTTGATCCCGACCCACCCGTGACCTTTAAATTGTTTCGCAAAATCGATAGTGGCCACTGTATTGGCATAACTAAAAAACATCTTGTGGGGATGTTTTTCACGATTCAAACGTTGTTCAATCAGTTTGGTTTCGTGCGTAAGCATTTTTTTTAATCGACTTTCCGTCACATAACGTCCATCTTCTTCGATTCCGTAAATGGCGTCACTAAAATCTTTATCGTAGGCTGACATCGCTTTGGCAATGGTTCCCGAAGAACCACCTGCCCTAAAAAAGTGGCGAACTGTTTCTTGTCCGGCACCAATTTCTGCAAAAGTTCCGTATATATTTTCGTTCAAGTTGATGCGCAATGCCTTGTCTTTGATGGACGGAATTTGCTCAATAACTTTATCGCCTTTTAATTTAATGTCTAATCCGTTGTTTGCCATAATCATTTGTGTACTCTGCAAAGTTAATAAAAAGAGAGTAGTTTTAAAAGTTAAATAATTCCTATTTTTGTAGTAACTCACTTCTTTTTCATACTTTTCAACATCAAAAACCGTGCTAAATGAAACTTTATTTTTTAGGAACAGGAACTTCACAAGGCATTCCCGTAATTGGTAGTAATCACTCTGTGTGTTTAAGTGATAATCCGAAAGATAAAAGACTCCGAGTTTCTGTGTGGGTTCACGACGAAGATTTCTCGGTTGTAATTGATTGTGGACCCGATTTTAGACAACAGATGCTTACTTCAAAATGCCAGCATGTTGACGCAATCTTATTTACGCATGAACATTCAGACCACACCGCAGGTTTAGATGATATCCGGCCGTTTAATTTTAAACAAGGTCCGATGCCATTGTATGCGCATCAGCGCGTCTTGGATAATTTAAAAAATCGATTTGAATATATTTTTGAATCGGAAAATAAGTATCCTGGTTCTCCTTCTGTTGATGTTTTTGAAGTGGTAAACAATCAACCGTTTACTATTAAAAATCATTCGATCATTCCAATTAACGCACTGCACGGTAGCTTGCAAGTTTTTGGATACCGAATCGGTTCGATGGCTTATTTGACCGATGTTAAAACCATTGAGGCCGGTGAAATGGAAAAGCTACGCGGATTGAAGGTTCTGGTTATTAATGCGTTACGAGAAGAGCCACATCATTCACATTTTAATTTGCAAGATGCGTTAGATTTTGTAAATTTGATTCGACCCGAGAAAGCCTATTTTACACACATCAGCCATATTTTAGGTTTTCACGATGAAGTCCAAAAAAAATTACCTGATAACGTATTTTTAGCCTACGACACTTTAGAACTAACCCTATAATTGTATCCGAATGAAAAAGCAACTTTTGTTATATTTATTTATAGTATCCTTACTTTTTAATGTATTTACTTACATGTATTTCAGTAAAAAAGAAGCGGCGACCCAAAAAAAATACGAGGCTTTGGATGTGAAATACAAAGATTCTATTCAAGTTTTTGGCAACAAATTACTCGATGCGGATTATTTTTCATTGGAGAAAAATGACAGAGCGCAAAATTATTTGGCTGATTACGACGTTACTAAATTATCAACTGCTATATCGGAAGCGTTGTTGGAATTTAATTCGGATCCTCAAGGAAATAAATACACCGATCAACCCATGATGGGCGAGCAAAAGTTCATCATCAATAAAATAAAAATAATTAATCATCGTTGGATAGTAGCCGATTATAGTAATGGAACATTATGGGGCGAAGTTTTGATAAAATATTTTGTGGAATCGGATACAAAATTCACTTTTGAAACTATGGATAGCTATCTTTATTCTTCCCAATTCAATTAAGTTATGAAAAAAATACTGATACTTCTCATCGTACTCTTTGCACTATCAGCCTGTGATTTTTTTGTAAAAAATTCTGACAGCGCTACTCCCAAAGAACCAAAAAAGGATTTAGTTTTAGGCGGAGATAAAGACAAAGATGGTTGTCTTTCTTCTGCAGGTTATACTTGGTCTAAGCTAAACAAAGAATGTGTTCGCGCTTTTAGCGGTATTCAGTTGCTTCCTATTGTAACTACAGATGATGAAACGCTTTGTGCGTATGTCCTTTTTAGTGAGTCGGGAGATCAGGCTGAGCTCTTTTTACCCAATGTAGATGAGTCGCTAATTTTAGAGCGTAAAGGAAAAAATTTACCGTGGACCAACACCGAATATCAATTGATTCCTGTAAACGGATACCAGCTTAAAAAGTCAGGTAAATTGGTCTTTTCAGGTGATGGTGAAATTGGAAACAAAATTTCGGGATCACTCGATAGCGAAGAGTTACCGATTGAGGAATAGCAAAAAAGTCGCGAGTTTAGCTTCGCCCAGTTTGGCTGCGCCTTGGACTCAAGACTTTTTTTGATTTACCGCAACAACCAATTTTTAAAGTCGAAAAAGTTTTGCGGTGCCACTCCATGACCAACCGGGTATTCTTTAAACACGATGTCAATTCCTAATTGCTTCAGTTCGGGTGCTGCTTTTCTGGCCCATTCAACAGGAATTACCTGATCAACCGAACCGTGAGAAGCAAAGATTTTTAAGTGCGAAAAATCATTATTTTCAAATCCTTCTACCGCAATTTCAGGGTTGAAGTACCCACTCATAGCCACCACACGTTGTACTTTTTCCGGATAGGATAGGGCAACCGCATAACTCAATATGCATCCCTGGCTGAATCCGATTAAGGTTACATCGTTACTGTCTATGGGATAAAGTGTGATGAGTTCGTCGATAAAGTTTGCGATTAGATCACGTGATTCTCGAGCCTGCCCAATATCTAAAAATTTATTTTCATCTGCATCAAAGTTGATAGCATACCAAGCATAACTATTATACATCATGTCATAGGGTGCACGTATTGAGACAATGTAATAGTCATCGGGTAATTCTTGAGCAAAGGAAAAGAGATCGTCTTCATTACTTCCATATCCATGAAGGAGAAGTAATACAGGATTCTTTTCCAATTTAACTTTAGGTTCGCGAACGATGTGATAGAGCGTCATAATAACATTGTTTGATGAAGTACTTAAAGGAGTAATAACTTCTGCAAAAATAGGTAAACGATTAAAACATTTGTCATTTTAGACACTGAATAAGTTATTTTTCAGATTTAACATAATTAGCTCCTAATCCTTTATAATGGTTTAGTTTCAAAAAGATTTATGTTCCAATTCGGTTTTTCTCGTCCTCTAAACCTGTATTTCGAGCTCTAGCTTTTTTCACTTCATCGCTACCAAAATTATAACTTAAAATGAAACGAACTTGTCGGCTATCGCTTCCTCCATTTCCGCTGATGATTACGTTAGCAAATTCGGTTCTTCCGCTCCAAGGTGACGTAAAAAACACATCCGAAAAAGCAATTCTAGCATTCAATTTATCGTGCAAAAATTTCTTTTGCAAAGCAATATCTAATGAACCTAAACTTTTGGTGCGGTAGGTTCCACCCCAAACCGATGGCGAATTCAACCAACCTGAAACTTCTAAATTGATTTTTTTAGGTAATTTGAAGTTGTTCTGACCATAAATATTCAAGGTTTCCTGAGTCAAGGCCGTAAACGATGCAGTACTGGCGATGTAATTATTTTGGTGCGCAATGACACTTACAAGAACGTTCCACCATTTGTTTACCTTATAGGGTAGGAAACCAGATAGAGCAGACTTGAAATCCGTCTAGAAATCGTTGGTTCTCGTTCAAAGAAAATTATGAGGTAAAGAAAAGTGTAAGAACAGTAAAAAATATCTTTTGGGATGATACTAACGAGGACCTTTTCATGTGCATTTGAGAATTAATCCCTTATCAGTAGCGCAAAAGCAGTTCTTGCTACAGTTTATGCAACCATTTTTGGAAAAAGTTCCCCAATAAGGGCAAAGGTTTGGTTTCGCCTCGAGCGGCTGTAAAGATTCCGTAAACGGCTAATACTGAAATGAATATCCACATCGGAGCAGCAATAGCAATGCTTTCAAAATGACTGATGGTAACTCCTAACGTGATGAAGGTTAACGTAATACCTAAACCCTGACGAATGTGAAATGAAGCAAAAGAATTTTTTTTTTCACTGTTCATCGAAAGTGCAATTAACGGTCCGACGATTAAAATGTAACTGATGATGGCAGCTGTTTTTCCTTCACTGATGTTCGATTCCATTACGATACAATAAGTTGGTTGTTGTTGTAAATTCCGTATACTTGACCTTTCATTTTTTGTTGTAAAAAGGCAGAATTTTTAGATTTGGATAAAATATGATCCTTGCTAAAAGTCCATTCGTCTGATGTTGAAAATAGTGAAATATTAGCGGTATTTCCTTCTTTAATTGCATGCGATGGAAGCTTAAAAATAGTTCTAGCAGACGTCAGTTTTTCAACAATTGTATCGAGTGGTAAAACAGTCATTAAAGAACTAAAGGCCGATTCGAGTCCGATGGTTCCATTTTTAGCCAAATCGAATTCCATTTTTTTATTTTCGATATCAATTGGATTGTGATCCGAAGTGATGCAATCAATTGTGTTATCTAAAATTCCTTTTAACAATGCTTTTCTATCCGCATCATTTCGCAGAGGAGGCGTAACTTTATAACGTGAATCAAACGTGTCTAAAACTGCATCAGTTAGTACCAAATGATGTACGGCAACACTGCACGTCACGTTCAATCCTTTTTTCTTAGCTTGCCGAATCAATTCGACTGATTTTGCAGTGGAAATAGTTGGAATATGTAATTTTCCTCCGGTATATTCGAGTAAAAACAAGTTGCGTGCGACGATTAATTCTTCGGACAAATTCGGAATTCCTTTCAAACCCAATCGAGTAGAAACAATTCCTTCATTCACCACACCGCTTCCTTTAATCTTTTCATCCTGGCAAAAAGCAATCACCAATCCGTCAAAATCTTGAACATATTGCAAGCCGATCTTTAAAAGATTAGCGTTGGATGTATTCTTTGCATAATCACCAAAAGCAATCGCTCCGGCGTTTTTCATATCGTACAATTCCGCCAAATCGGTTCCTTCACTATTTTTTGTAAAAGCGCCAATCGGAAACAAATCAACGGCACTATCTTGAGCTTTTTGTTGAACAAAATGGATTTGTGATTGGTTGTCTAAAACCGGCATCGTGTTCGGTTGCAGTGCAATTCCAGTAAAACCACTTTTGGCAGCCACTGACAGTCCGTTTGCTATAGTTTCGCGGTCTTCAAAACCTGGTTCTCCTAGTGAAACACTCGAGTCGAACCAACCCGTTGAAAGATGTAAATCAGCATACTTTATGTCTTGATAGTTGGAATCACTTGGAAGTGAAATTCCTATTTTTTCAAAAATACCATTGTTAATTTGCACATCAACTGTTTGTTGGTGATACGGACTTTTAGCATCAATAATTGTAGCTTCTCGGATGATTACTTTCATTTGACAAATTTTTGAATGAGGACTTCAATCACTAAAAATAATAAGGTCAACAGCACAAACCATTTCCAAATTTGACTATCAGTTCGGTCAGTTTGTATCGTATCAAAGATAGTTTCAATATCGTTAAGTTTTTTAAAATCAGCAGCAACATTTTCGCTTACAGCCGATAAATTACTTTCAGAACGGTCGTAATTAAAACTGATATCGTTTACCAAAGTAGACGCATTGTAGATTCCGAAATTTCCGGCTAAGTTCGGATTGTCATTGAACGATAGCTTAACTTTGTTGTTGAGGATTTGTTGCACTGGAATAAAATTGCCTTTTTGCGAATCTTGGCTATTTTTGACGCTAACAATTTCGTCTTTCGATAAAAGAGTTTCTACTATACTCCACTGGTTTTTGCCAATGATGTACGATTGTACACCTGTTTTCTGACTGTTTTGAGCCATATTGTAAAAAGTCGGAACAATCAGGGGTGAATTCTGAAAATTACTATTGGCTTTGTTAATCGGAGCCGAAAACACAAACACCGATGCAACGCCGTTTTGAAGCGAGGACAGGAACGGCGATTGATCATTGTTGGCTAAAACAATAGATGCATTAGACGCGACATCAAAGGAACTTTTGGTGTTCGGATACTGAAAATTATCAACCTTTTTCTCAAAAACACTTTGAAACAAGGGGTGACTGAAATTAATTTTACTAACCACTTTTTCGGCATTGACCAACGATTTGAATTGTATCGAACCAAATCCAGCTAAAAACGTATTGATGTTTGCTACATTGCTTTCTGGCGACGGAATAAAAACTACATTTCCGCCTTTTTCTACAAAGGATTTTAAGGTGGTTTGCAAGGCCTGCGGGATGTCGGTCAACTCATTCAACACAATCGCATCTTGCTTGTCAATGCTGTTGTAATCGAGTGTCGATAGTGTATAATTGGTGTAATTGAATTCGTCTTCGGTATAAATTTTAGATAAAAAGCCTTGTTTTTCTGCCGCACCGATACTGATTACGTTGTTTTTTTCGGGTTTTGTTACGCTAAAATAATAGGTGTTATCATATTCTAAGCCATTATCCGAAACAGAAACATAGCCATGAAAATTTTCTTTTGGTAAGGTGAAATTGATGGTTTTCGATTGACCGTCTATAGAAACTACGGTTTTGGCTACCAATTTATTTCTGTTGTATAAAGCAACCGGAATGTCTTTGTTATTGTCGCCAAATGCATCAATTTTGACACTGATTTCGTAAAAATTATCCAATGTTTGGCTGATGAAAACACTGTCGACTGAAATATTATTTTGCTGTTCGGCTTCCGGAATATAAAATAACACATTGTCTTCCTTCTTAAAGCTTTTCAATTGATTGCTTTTCAAACCTACTGCATCGGTAATAACGATAATATCTTTATTGAAAGCCGACTTTCGAGCATTGATTTTGGCAAGCAAATTATCAATTTGAAACGGAGTTGCACTGTACTGCATCGTTTGCAAATCGCTTTGAATTGTTTTGATGGTCGAGTTGTAGTAGTTATCGGAATTCGTTAATAACGAAAAGTTTACATTTTCAGGTGTGTGTTCCAGTAAATCTTGAACAGCTCGTTTCAGTAATTCGCCTTTTTTACCTTTGGCTTGCATACTGAAGGAGTTGTCTAGAATTACATACATTTCATTTGTGGCATTTTGACTGTCATTAGCTTTAAAAAATGGCTGTGCAAAGGCAAAAATTAATGCGGTAAGTAATAACAAACGCGTTGCTAAAAGTAAATACTTCTTGATTTTTGAACTTTTCCGAGTTTGAATGGCAAGTTCTTTTAAAAACTTAACGTTGGTAAAAAGTTCTTTTTTGAATTTACGTAATTGAAAAAGATGCACCAGAATTGGGATGACCAATAAGAAAAGAAAGTATAAAAATTCTGGATGTTTGAATTGCATTTTTTATAACGATTGGTCAAAAATACGAATTAGTTTCAAAAAGTACTACGCAGTTGTAAAAAGATTTATGAATTACTCTTCGGTTGTCGCGGTATCGTTCAAGGTAAACGGATAATCGCCAAACAAAACCGACAAACGTTTTACCTGATAGGTTTTTTGAGTGTATTTGTTCGAAAGTGCAATAATCACCGCATTTTCTTTTTTTAAATTTATATACGAAGAAGTGTTCCCGTGCCACCAACCGTTGTGGTAAAACAGCTTCGCACCATTATCCCATTCACGCAAACGAATACCCAAACCGTAGTTCTTAATGCCTTTCGATTCATAGCTGTAGCCTTTATATACTTGACTTATAAGGCTTTTACTTAAGAAATTGGCATCGTTTCGTGACAAATCAAACTTTAATAGATCACGTGGCGTCGAGTAAATGTTTTTATCACCATATACGGCATCCAAATAGTCAAATTCATACTTTTGATAGTTCCATTTATAGGATGGAGTTGCTTTATTTAAGGGCGTATTTTCATCAAAAACAAAAGTGTTTTTCATTCCTAATGGCTCAAAAACAATGGCTTTCATGGCGTTGCTGTATTTCAATCCGGTTGCTTTTTCAATAATCAAAGCCAGCAACACATAATTAGTGTTGTTGTACACAAAATGCGTATCGGTTGGATGATCGAGTGGGATTTTTTTAGTGATGAGAAGGTTTAAAATGTCTTTGTTGGTAATGGTTTTCGACGTATCCCAAATCGTTTTATCTTCGGTGAAATAACCGTACTTCTTGATGCCACTTCGGTGATTCAGTAGCGTTCTGATGGTGACATCCACATATGGAAATCCTTTAAACAGCGTTGTTAATTTTTGATCAAGTTCAATTTTTCCGGCTTCGACCAATTTTAAAACTGCAGCGGCCGTGAGTACTTTGCTTACGGATGCGATGTGAAGTGGCGTGTCGGCCGAATTGAGAATATTATTTTCTTTGTCGGCAAATCCGCTGTATTTTTCATAAATAATCTGACCGTTTTTGGCTACTAAAAAACTAATGTTTTCAAAGTCGTTGGCGTAATTGTTGGTAAAGAAATTCCCGATTTCTGTATTTTTTTGTTTGATGTATGCCGCAGAAAGTTTAGGCAGTTCTTTCGTCGGTGGAAGCATTGAATATACTAATGGTGTAAATTGTTCGCCAGAGGAGTCGTCTTTTCGGTCTTTATCACAAGCGGAAAAAAGGATGGTAAAAATAGAGATATAGAGGATTTTTTTGAATCGGAACATTATAAAAAAGTATTGAATAACAAATATAATTAACGAAGTCCTAAAAAAAACTTAAAAAAGCACCTGAGTTATTACCGATTTTTAAACATTTTTCTAAATAGTTAGTATTCAAGCTGCAAGGAAATTATTTTTTAAGGAAAAATGTTTTGAAAACGTTTTCGTTACTACTACTTTTGACGCACTAAAAATACTACCATAAAATGAAGCTCGGAATCATAAAAGAAAGAAAAAACCCACCTGATAGAAGAGTTGTTTTTACTCCCGAAGAATTGGTTCGGTTACAAAACGAACATCCTGAAGCGCATGTAAAAGTTGAAAGTTCGGATATACGAGTTTTTTCGGATGAAGCATACAGTTCACTCGGAATTGAAGTGGCGACCGACATGACCGATTGTGATGTGCTGTTTGGTGTGAAAGAGGTTCCCGTTGAAGCGTTGATTCCGAATAAAAAGTACTTTTTCTTTTCACATACCATCAAGAAACAAGTGCATAACCGCAAATTGTTGCAAGCCATTTTGGAAAAAAACATCGAATTGTACGATCATGAAACTATAGTCGATTCGAACAACAGAAGGTTAATTGGTTTTGGTCGATATGCCGGAATTGTCGGCGCTTATAATGGATTGCGTGGATTCGGAATAAAATACGAATTGTTCTCCATCCCGAAAGCAGAAACCTTGAAAGGCAAAGCTGAATTGATTGATAAGTTAAAACGTCAAACGCTTCCTAATATTAAGATTGTTCTTTCTGGTCGCGGTAAAGTGGGAATGGGTGCGAAAGAAATTTTAGACGGAATAAAAATTAAAGAAGTTAGTGTGAATGATTTTCTTACTAAAATCTATACAGAACCCGTTTACACGCAAATTGACGTTTTAGATTACAACAAACGATTGGATGGTCAAGTGTTCACTAATCAAGATTTCTATAAAAATCCAACTGAATATACATCCGATTTTGAGCGTTTTACCAAAGTTGCTGATGTATATATGGCTGGACATTTTCACGGTAATGATGCACCCGATATTTTAACCCGCGACATGTTACAAGCGTCCGATTGCAAACTTAAAGTAGTTGCAGATATTTCATGCGATGTAGACGGACCAATAGCATGCACCATTAAAGCATCGACGATTGCTGATCCGTTTTTTGGGTATTTGGCGAGCGAAAATAAAGAAGTACCATTTACACATCCTGGTTCGGTTATGGTGATGTCAGTCGATAATTTGCCTTGCGAATTACCGAAAGACGCGAGTGAAGGATTTGGAGAAATGTTTATGGAACATGTAATTCCGGCTTTTTTCAACGGCGATAAAGACGGCATTTTACAACGTGCTAAAATGACTGAAAACGGAAAATTAACCGAACGTTTCGCGTATCTTCAAGATTATGTAGATGGGAAGTAATCGTTGATAGTGTATACAGCATAGAACTATCCCGATTTCGTATACATTCGAAATCGGGATTTTTTGTTTGCGATAAAAGTCCTATTTTTGAATGAATCTAAAAAAGAGACATGAAGCATTTTTTCCTAGTTGTATTTAATCCTAAAGCAATTCTGACTGTATTATTATTGAGTTATAGTGTAATTCAAGCTCAAAAAAAGGACGCCAGTCCTACAATTGCTCCTAAATCTGTTTTTGTGACCGAATTACTATCAAAGATGTCCTTAGAAGAAAAATTGGGTCAACTCAATTTGCCCACTTCAGGAGATTTGGCCACAGGTACAGCAGCTAGCTCGGATGTTTCGAAAAAAATTCAAGAGGGTAAAGTAAGCGGATTGTTTAACATAAAATCAGTTGCAAAAATAAAGGAAGTGCAGAAAATTGCTGTAGAGAAAAGTCGCTTAAAGATTCCACTTATTTTCGCCATGGACGTGATTCATGGATATGAAACGACTTTTCCAATTCCACTTGGACTATCATCTTCTTGGGATATGCCAATGATTGAAAAAACAGCGCGAATGGCTGCAACTGAAGCGACAGCAGACGGCATCAACTGGACCTTTTCACCCATGGTTGACATTTCTCGTGATCCTCGATGGGGCAGAGTTTCGGAAGGTTCTGGCGAAGATCCATTTTTGGGAAGTACAATTGCAGCCGCGATGGTCAAAGGATATCAGAATAATGATTTGTCCAAAACGACCAGTATTTTGGCCTGTGTAAAGCATTTTGCCTTGTATGGCGCACCTGAAGCAGGAAGAGAATACAACACGGTCGACATGAGTAAAATCAAAATGTACAACGATTATTTTCCACCGTACAAAGCAGCAATAGATGCCGGCGTCGGAACTGTGATGGCAGCTTTCAACGACGTAAACGGAATTCCAGCCACAGGTAGTAAATGGTTGATGACCGACGTACTCAGAAATCAATGGGGATTTAAAGGATTTGTTGTATCAGATTATACTGCAATAGATGAAATGGTCGATCACGGAATTGGAAATGTGCAAGACGTTTCCGCTCAAGCACTAAATGCTGGCGTTGAATTGGATATGGTCAGCGAAGGTTTTCTAGAAACCCTACAAAAATCGCTCGAAGAAGGGAAAGTTTCCATGTCGCAAATCGATAACGCTGTGCGTCTTATTTTAGAAGCAAAATACGATTTAGGATTGTTCCATAATCCTTATAAAAATTGTGATGAAAATCGAGCAAAAACTGAAATCTTTACTCAAGAAAATAGACAGTTTGCGCGTAAAGTGGCAGCCGAATCGATGGTGTTATTAAAAAATCAGAACCAAGTTTTACCGTTAAAAAAATCGGGTACCATCGCCGTAATCGGTCCGTTAGCCAATACGCGAGAAAATATGGCGGGTACATGGACATTAGCTTCTAAACAAGACCAGTCTGTTTCAGTTCTTGACGGATTGCAAACCGTGGTGGGCGACCAAGTACAATTCGTTTATGCGAAAGGCAGCAACATCGATTATGATGCCGAGTTTCAAAAGATTGGAACGATG
Source organism: uncultured Bacteroidota bacterium (assembly GCA_903902795.1). Taxonomy (GTDB): domain Bacteria; phylum Bacteroidota; class Bacteroidia; order Flavobacteriales; family Flavobacteriaceae; genus Flavobacterium. The sequence goes on along the minus strand of CAIUWH010000029.1, from coordinate 8,650 downwards.
TTTAAGAAGGAAATTCCGCGCGACAACCGTTCACCAGAAGAACTGATTCAGGAAGCATTAGACGTTACTAAAAATGCCGATGTAATTCTAGCTGTCATGGGAGAAAGTGCCGAAATGAGTGGCGAAAGCAGTAGTAGAACACAACTCGAAATTCCGCAAGCGCAACAAGACGTATTGGCCGCCTTACTCAAAACCGGAAAACCTGTTGTCTTGGTTTTATTCACGGGACGACCATTGGTTTTAGTAGAAGAAAACGCCAAAGTTCCAGCCATACTCAATGTTTGGTTTCCAGGAAGTGAAGCCGGATTAGCCATAGCCGACGTGCTTTTTGGCGACGTAGTTCCATCAGGAAAATTAACTGCGACTTGGCCGAGAAGTGTAGGGCAAATTCCGATTTATTACAACTATAAAAATACAGGTCGACCGCTTGGAAATAAAGAAGGAAAATTCGAAAAATACAAATCCAATTACATCGACGAGCGAAACGAACCTCTGTATCCATTCGGATTCGGATTGAGTTATACCCAATTCGAATATGGACCCGTGAAAGTTTCTTCCAACACCTTAACTAAAAACGGTTCCCTGACGGTTTCTGTAGAGGTAAAAAATGTAGGAAACTTTGATGCAAAAGAAGTAGTCCAACTCTACACTCGTGATTTGGTCGGTTCGATTACACGACCCGTAAAAGAACTCAAAGGTTTCCAAAAAGTTGAAATTAAAAAAGGCGAAACCAAAACGGTTTCCTTCACGATAACCGAAAACGATTTGAAATTTTACAATCAAGAGTTAGATTTCAAGTCGGAAGTTGGAACTTTCGAAGTATTTGTTGGAACTAATTCAGAGACCACTAATTCAATTACTTTTGAACTAATTGACTAAATTGTCGGGTGTAAAGCCTATCAATCAATTTCGAATGAGTTTTTTTAAAAATCTATCGCATATATTTTATCTTTATAAAAAATAACAACTATGAGAATTTTTATCCTAGTCCTTCTTCTGATGAACGGCATTTTTGTGCAGAGTCAGAGCATTCAGTCGCCATCCAACAACGTCAGTTTAACTTTTAAATTGAACGATAGTGGCCGACCTTTCTATTCGGTTTCGTATAAAGCAAATCCGATTGTTAATCCGAGTTTTTTAGGCATCGATTTGAAAGAAACTGACGATTTAGATGCTAATTTTCGCATTGACAGCGTAGGTAATTTTAAAGTTAATCAAACCTGGAAACCAGTTTTGGGCGAACAGTCTACTATAAAAAATCATTACAACGAGATGATTGTTGCACTTTCACAACCGTCTACCAAAAGAAAATTAAATATCATTTTCAGGGTTTTTGACGAGGGTGTGGCGTTTCGCTATGAATTTCCTAGGCAGGAAAAACTAAATTATTTCATCATTTCTGACGAAAAATCGGAATTCAACCTAACTGGCGATCACAAAACGTTTTGGATTCCAGGTGATTACGACAGTCAAGAATATGCCTACAATGAAACCAAATTTTCTGAAGTAAATGTAGAGAAAATAGACATGAACAACGGAATCGGTCTGAAAACCATCAAAGATAAATACCGCGTTCAATCGCCTTTGATGATGAAAACCGCCAGCGGAATCTATCTCAATATTTTTGAAGCCGCCGTGGTCAATTACCCAGTTATGCATTTAGACCTGATTCCCACTACCTATAAATTAACGTCGCATTTAGTGCCGAATGCCATCGGTGACAAAGCCTATCTTCAAGCGCCATGTGTTTCACCTTGGAGAACAATTATGGTCAGCGATGATGCCCGCGACATCGTAAGTTCAAAAATGATTTTAAACTTAAACGAACCTTCTAAAATTGAAGACACTTCGTTCATCAAACCCATGAAATACGTGGGAATTTGGTGGGAAATGCACGTTGGAAAATCAACTTGGGATTATGCGGGTTCACAAAATGCACAAAACGCTGCTGCCAAAGATTTGGTTCCGTCTGGAAAACACGGAGCTACTACGGCCAATACTAAACGTTACATCGATTTTGCTGCTAAACACGGATTTGACGGTGTCTTAGTCGAAGGATGGAACGTCGGTTGGGAAGATTGGTTCGGAAATTGGAAAGAAGATGTATTCGATTTTGTTACACCGTATCCCGATTTTAATTTGAAAGAGGTCAACGACTACGCAAAATCAAAAGGCGTAAAGATGATCATGCACCACGAAACTTCAAGTTCGGTGGCCAATTACGAGCGACACCTCGATCGAGCATTAAACCTGATGAAAGACTATGGTTATCCTGCCGCAAAATCAGGTTATGTAGGCCGAATTATCCCACGAGGCGAATTCCACGACGGCCAAACCATGGTCAACCATTATAACTTTGTGGCGCGCCGTTTTGCAGACTATAAAATGATGGTCAACTCGCACGAAAGTTCGCGCCCGACCGGTTATTCCAGAACCTATCCAAACTACATCGCTGCCGAAGCTGCACGAGGAAACGAGTTCAACGCCTGGAGTAACGGAAATCCACCGATGCACGAAACCATTTTGCCTTTCACCCGACAATTAGGTGGGCCAATGGATTACACGCCCGGAATTTTTGAAATCAAAATGAGCATCTATGATCCAACTAAAAAAGAGCAAGTCCACACCACTTTAGCCAAGCAATTGGCCTTATATGTAACGATGTATTCACCTTTGCAAATGGCAGCCGATTTACCCGAAAACTACGAAAAATACCCCGATGCGTTTCAGTTCATTAAAGATGTGGCGGTCGATTGGCAAGAGTCCAAATACCTCGAAGCCGAACCCGGTGATTACTTGACTGTTGCCCGAAAAGACAAAAAATCAGAGAATTGGTTTGTGGGTGCAATTACCGACGAAAATGCACGCAAATCCAAAATTAGTCTCGATTTTCTAACACCTGGACAAAAATACAAAGCCACTATTTATCAAGACAGTAAAACCGCAGATTGGAAAGAAAATCCCATCAGCTACGAAATTAAAACGCAAACCGTGACCTATAAAGATTTTATCCAACTCAATTTAGCCAAAGGTGGCGGAACCGCAATCAGTTTCGTTCCTCTGAATTAAAATAGTCATGAGCTCAATCCTGCTATCCATTCCAAGCACTCGTCGCCAACGCATTTTTTCCACAGCCGCAAAAAGAGCTTCTAGGGTCGCTTTTTTGCGTCTAGAAAAAAGAGCGTTTGCTTCCTCTTGGCTTTCCACTGCTATCAGGGCTAGCAATCTTTTAACGACGGTGGTTAATGATGAACATAATTTCGTTAATAACTAATACCTCACACCACTTTTGAAGAATAGATATACGTGTATATTTAAAAAATAAATTTCCTTCTTTTTTTACTGGACGTACTTAGTTAAAATAAGAAGCTATTAAAGACAAACCAACCAATAACCAAATGTATTTATTATGAGTTCAGAACCAATCAAAACCAATTATCCCGCACTGTACACGTTGATTACAGTGTTTTTCTTTTGGGGATTTATCGCGGCGGGAAACAGTATTTTTATTCCTTTTTGTAAACATTATTTTTCGCTGGATCAATTTCAATCGCAGTTGATTGATTTTGCTTTTTATACGGCATATTACATTGGAGCCTTAGTTTTGTTTGCCTTAGGCGACATGAGCGGTAAAGATATAATAGGAAAATGGGGTTATAAGAAAAGCATCGTGTACGGATTGCTTTTTTCTGCACTCGGCGCCGGAGCAATGATTATAGCCGTCGAAGCGAATGTATACGCAGGAATGCTTGTAGGATTATTTATTGTGGCGTTAGGATTTTCTTTGCAACAGACAGCAGCGAATCCATTTGCGATTTTGTTGGGTGATCCAAAAACGGGTGCAAGTCGTGTAAATTTGGGTGGCGGAATCAACTCGTTTGGAACTACGATTGGACCAATTGTGGTTGCTCTTGCTTTATTTGGAACAGCAGCTTCGGTTTCGGATGAACAGATAAAATCCTTAGAATTGAACAAAGTTGTGATTTTGTATGTTGGCGTTGGATTATTGTTTTTGGCAGCTGCAGCCTTGTTTTACTTTTCTAAAAAAGTACCAAGCGGAATTGCCAACGAACCTATGGAAAATGCCAATAAGGCATTGCAAACTTTAGTAGTAATGACCATTTTATTAGCAGCTTGTTTCGTGCCGATATTCAAATCGTATCAAACAGATATTGCAACATTAAGTGCTCAAGAAGCGTCCGATCTCGAATCATATAGAATGCGGTTTTTAGTGATGGCACTATTAGTTGTGCTTGGTGGAGTTTTATATTCCTATTTAGCAGCGCAAAAGAAATCAGAAGGTTGGGGTGCTATGCAATATCCGCAATTAGTGTTGGGCATGTTGGCCATATTTACTTATGTTGGGGTTGAAGTTGCTATTGGAAGTAATTTAGGTGAATTATTAAAATTACCCGAATTTGGAAGTTTACAATCGTCTGATATTGGTCCGTATGTTTCGATGTATTGGGGAAGTTTGATGATTGGCCGTTGGGCTGGAGCAATCAGTGTATTTAATTTAAAAGGAACGGATAAAACAATGGCTTTAATTATTGTGCCGTTGATTGCTTTTGGAGTTATTTTAGCTGTAAATGTATTATCTGGCAAAGACATGGCGCCCTTGTACTACTATGTGTTTTGTGTTTTTATTCAAATTGGCGCATTCTTTTTAAGTAAAGACAAACCAGCGCGTACTTTAATGATTTTTGGTAGTTTTGGTATACTAGCCATGATAATTGGTTTAATGACCAGTGGTACGGTTGCAATTTATGCGTTTCTAGCAGGTGGATTAGCGTGCAGTATCATGTGGCCAGCTATTTTTAGTTTGTCGATTATTGGTTTAGGAAAATATACCTCGCAAGGTTCTGCCTTTTTAATTATGATGATTTTGGGTGGTGGCATAATTCCGCCGATTCAAGGAAAATTATCCGACATCATTGGAATTCACCAATCGTACATCATTGCTGTAGTTTGTTTTGGATACCTAACCTTGTTTGCCTTTTTGGTAAAAGGAATTTTAAAGAAACAAAACATTGATGTGGATGCGATTGAGGTGGAAGGAAGCCATTAGAAGTGCGAAGTTAGAAGTACGAAGTTAGAAGATAGAAGTAAAAACTCCGATTGAACTATACATTTCAATCGGAGTTTTTAGTTGATGATTATTGCGTTTTATACAAGTATCTAATTAACAATTAACTTTTCAGTTTTGGAAAGCGATTCACCTTCTAATTTTAGAAAGTAGGTTCCAGATTGTAGGTCTCTTACATCGAGGGTTAAATCTGAAATGTAGTCGGTTTCCTTTGAAAAAATGGTTTTACCATTGATGTCATATAATGAATAACTTAATTTACCTGTATAATTTGGTAACGAGATCGTAACTACGCCATTAGAAGGATTAGGATAGATTTTCACCGTATTACTAGCTTCCGTTATGTTTGGGTTAGAGAGCTGATCTGCTGTAAACGTTCCCGAGAAAATACCTCTGCCATACGTTGCTGCATAAACCGTATTATCATTTCTTAAATCTAAGTCGGTTACTTTAACATTGCTCATTCCGTTATACGATTGAAACCATTGAGGAGATGAATCACTAAAATTAGTAGTAAACCAGACACCAAGTTCAGTCCCAATAATAACTTCTTGCGCATTTAACGGATTTCTAAGTATACATTTTACGGGAAGGTCTGGTAAATTACCTTCTTTATTAATCCATGTTACTCCGCCATTATTAGTATACCATATGTTTACTATATTATAATTGTGCATGGTAAGATAAATTTCGTCGTTAGAGGAACCAAATTCAACATCTGAAACACTTCCGACGAAATTAGGACCGCTAATATCCGTCCAGGTTGCAGTTGCGTTTGCATTAGTTACTCGCAACAATCTGCTGGCTCTTGTTCCTACCAATAATGTGGTCGACGCAGTGGTATGTGGCGATACTGCAAATGCTGACGGGCTTGAGTTTAAAAGTGTATTTACCAAATTAGTTCTAACCACTGTTCCCGATTTAATATTTGAATATCTTCTTACTCTATAAGAATTTGTGGTTGCATTTGAATAATCTGAATACAATAAATCTAAATTTGAATCCAATACCATTGGGGCTATGAATGCTCCATTGTTAGTTGAACCATCATCATTATCAAGTGTTCTTGTAGCACCCGACAGAATAGGTCTATAAACAATACTCTGATTGTAAACATAATTTGAAATATAGTATTTATCACTTCCTTGGTCAAACATTGTAAAAGCACCATCTCCACCTTGTGATTCAACACTTGAATTTACTCCTGGTGCTGCATTCGAAAAATATTGAGTGCCATTATCTTGAGAGCCAGCGGCAAAATATTCACCAGTTAGGCCGCTCACACTATTTGTAGGAGCTACTCCAAGGCTATAGAATTGTGTAATATTTAGTCCATTTGTTCTTGCAGCTGGAGCAGAAGACGTAGTGGATAGACTTCCAGAATAGTATACACCACCGTCATTTCCAAAAGCAGCAATATTAGAATTTCCAGGTTTAAAAGTCATTGCATGGTGATCGGCATGGGTATTAATGGTCCAATTAGAAATAGTAACCCAACCTGCAGTGGTTGCGCCGCCATTCGCAGATCGATATAAATCAATTCCACCAAGGTATAGAATTTGATCATTAGTTGGATCTGATTCAATCAATAAATTGTAAAATGCTTGAGCACCTGTAAATCCATATGTAATCTCTCTTGCTTCATTTCCAGCTGGTAACGCTAAGACAGTTGGCGCTGACGAAAACCCATTAGTTGTTACTTCTAATTTTACTTCTATCGTTGGCGCAGCGCTATTTGCCTGCGCGAGTTCTGTTAATACGTAAATCTTATTTGGATTTGTATTCGAGATTTCGATTTCGGTTCGTTGTCCGCCGCCATTTCCAGAAACTGTATGTTTTAATTCAAAATTCACACCGTCTGTTGAACTAAATACACTTCCGCCGCCATTACTAAACGTCCAACTTTGCGTTGTTGATACCCATATTTTTCCATCAGATCCAATCTCAATATCATTTGGACAATGATTATTTCCATCAGTAGTTACAGGTAGATTTAATAGCGTCCAAGTTGATCCGCCATCAACCGATTTATATAATCCAAAATTAAATGCACTTTGCAACGTAAATGCGTTTGAAGATGAATAATATCCATCACCGGCAGCTACATAAATTTCTGATACACCTGCATTATTTCGTATTACTATGTCGTTTATATTTTGTACTCCAGGAAGAATTAATCCAGTTGGAACTCCTTGAAGCGATTGATTAATTGTAGCATTAACCGAACCCGAACCTAACGTTGCTGCTAAGAGATCACCATCAGATTTGGAAATCATCACAGAAGGTATAGTAATCGAAGCATCGGTTCCTCCCATCGGAATTGGAGTTCCGTCAACATTATTAATCATAATTACGGCAATAGCTCCAGCATCTTGTGCAGCTTTTACCTTTAACACAAAAGTACAAGTACCTCTTCTGATTAATGCAATTTTACCTGCCAAACTTGGAGCATTTAATATGGTTTCACAACCATCAGCAGTTGGGGCAACACCATCTTGAATCAGCACAATTCCTTGTGTAATCGGACTCGTTATTGGCGTTCCAAAAGCACTAGTAGGAAAGCAAACATACTCTCCAGCAATCGACGAAGGACTATTTATTGTTACACTAGTTGAAGCAGAAAAAAACGGGCTTCCGCTTGAGCCACCTAAAACTTTTGTCCAAGTTAATCCGGCATTCGTAGATTTCCAAACACCATCACCATTAACATCACCGCCCACGTACGTTTCGCCTGTTCCTGCATACCAAGTACTCGTATTATTTGGGTCGAACGTTAGGCTAGTAACATTCAAATTATCTGGAAGGTCTAATCGTGTCCATGAAGATGAAGCACTCGAAATATTCGTGTTTTTCCATAATCCACCGCTTACACTGCCCGATATTACTGTGTTGAAATTGGTGTCGGTTGGATCAAACATAATTGCTCGTACTCTTCCTCCAACATTATTTGGACCTCTTTCTACCCATGGATTATCTGCAGCATCACCCGGATTTCTACCTTGTGCAATAGCGTTTGCTCTCTCTCGTGCTAATTCTTCTCTGATTTGGAATAGATTTTCTGGAGTTGGTTTGCCTGTTTCAGGATCCATCGTTAATTCCCATTCCATTTCAAAATATTTATTGGGTGGGATTCTCATTGCTTTTCTTTCAGATTTAGTCAAACTCATCGTTGTTCTAAAAGGAGAATTTGCTAAATTTTTAGCATGTTTTTTTCTTAGTACTTTTGATTCTTTTTTAGAAGTACTAGTAGATGCAGTAATTTCTTTTGAGTCTTTCTTTACTTTTTCTTTATTCTCTTTTGCTTCTTGAGCTAATGAAGAAGTTACAATAAAGAAAGTACAACATAGTAACAGTAAATGCTTTTTCATGTGCTTTTTTTTTTAGAAACACAATATTACTGAAATAAATTTAAATTTTTGAATTATAAATGCTAAATCAGTGTGATTTAGATAAATAAATTGCATTTTTTTACCATTCTATTAGCTTTAATTGATAAAACTCCGATTGAACTATACATGTCTTTCGGAGTTTTTTGGGTACACAAACGGTTGGCAACTTAGCCCT